>JAUZFQ010000246.1 GCA_030838445.1 Pyrinomonadaceae bacterium
GCCGACGCACTGTTGCTCTCGATGGCGACGGCGTCGTAAGGCGGCCGCACATCGCCTCAACCAGTCTTCACGGGAAAGGGGCGGCGTTCTCTCACGAGAGCGCCGCCCCTTTTGTGTTTCGTCGAGGATACTGTTATTTGATCGTGACGAGTTCGGGCGACTCCGCGGCTTTGGCGGCCGCTCCCTCGGCGACGAGTTTCTCGGTCTCGGCGACGAAGGCTTCCACGATGTCCGCGCCCGCCACTTTGCGCATCGGCTTGCCGTCCTTGTAGATCATGCCGACGCCGCGGCCGAAGGTGACGCCGAGTTGCGAATCGTGCGCCTCGCCCGGCCCGTTGACGGCGCAGCCCATGATGGAGAGATGCAGCGGCTCTTCGATGTGCGCGAGGCGGCGTTCGATCTCTGTGACGATGCCGACGAAATCGTCTACGTCGAGTCGGCCGCAGGTGGGGCACGCCACCACCGTCACGCCGCGCTTGCGTAGTTCGAGCGACTTCAAAATCTCCCACGCCACGCGCACCTCTTCGTGCGGCTCGGCGGCGAGCGACACGCGGATGGTGTCGCCGATGCCTTCGTGCAGCAGGATGCCGAGGCCGATGCTTGATTTGATCGAACCGCTGAAGGCCGTGCCCGCCTCGGTCACGCCGAGGTGCAACGGGTAGTCAACCTGCTTCGACAGCAGACGGTAAGCGGCGACCGTGCGGTGTACGTCCGAGGCTTTGAGCGAGACGATGATGTCGCCGAAGTTCAAATCTTCGAGGATATGGATGTGGCGCAAGGCCGACTCGACCATCGCCTCCGGCGTGGCCGTGCCGTACTTGGCGAGCAAGTCCTTTTCGAGCGAGCCGCCGTTGACGCCGATGCGGATGGGAACGTGCTGCGACTGCGCGGCGCGCGTCACCTCGCGCACGCGTTCATGCGCGCCGATGTTGCCGGGGTTGAGGCGCAGCTTGTCAACGCCCGCGTCGAGCGCCATCAGGGCCAGCTTGTAGTGAAAGTGGATGTCTGCGACGAGCGGCACGCCGGGCACGCGCCGCCTGATCTCTTTGAGGGCGAGGGCGGCGTCTTTGTCAGGCACGGCAAGGCGGACGATCTCGCAGCCCGCCGTCATCATCTCTTCGATCTGTTTGACCGTGCCGTCAACGTCCGCCGTGTCCGTCTTCGTCATGGACTGCACGGCGACGGCTGCGCCCCCGCCGACCTGCACATTCCCGATCTTAACCGCTCGCGTCTCTCTCATAGGGTTTCAAGTTTCAAGTTTCAGGTTTCAGGTTGAAGAACGAACAAGCTCAGTCATGCAACTTGAAACCTGGAACTTGAAACATTTATTTCGCCGGTTGCGTGGCCGCGGGTTTGGCGTCGTCGCTGCCGCGCCAGCGAGTGGCGACTTTCACGAGGTCATTGGTGATGACGAAGCCCATCAAGAGGAGCAGCATCACCATGCCGACCTGTTGGATGCGTTCGCGGATGGTCATTGACATGCGGACGCCGATCCAGCCGAGCACGGCTTCGATGCCGAGCAGGAAGATCGCGCCGCCGTCGAGCACGGGGATCGGCAGCAGGTTGACGATGCCGAGGTTCAGACTCAGGAAGCCGAGCATCGCGAAGACGCCCGCCCAGCCGAATTTCGCCGCCGCGTTAGACGAAGCCTGCGCGATCCCGATGGGGCCTGACAGAGACTCGCGCGCCGAACGCTGCCCGCGGAAGATTTGCGCGAAGGCCGCGCCCGTCATGCGCAGCACTTCGAGGTTGCGCTGCACGGCATAGCCCATCGCTGCCACGGGGCCGATGCGTTGCTGCGGTAAAATTGATTCGGGCGCGAAGCCGATCTTGCCTTCCGCGCTCGTCTTCGCGCTGAACTCCTGTCGCTGCCCGTCGCGCTCGACCGTCAGGCGCACGGCATCGTTCGGGTGCGCCTGAATCATGGCGCGCACGTCGAACTCGTCGCGCACCGGCTCGCCGTTCACCGCAATCACGCGGTCGTTCACCTTCAAGCCCGCGCCTTCGGCGGGCGACCCGGCGACGACTTGCGTGATCATCACGGGCAGTTCGCCGTAGTCGGGACGAAAATCAATGTCGCCGATGCTCTCGCCTTCCTCCGTGTACTTCGTCGGCTTGATCGCCAGATCGAGACGCTGCCCGCCGCGCTCCACCGCCATCGGCAGAGACTGATCCGGCGAGAGCCGCACGTCGTTCAGGATGCGTTCCCACGAAGGGTTCTCTTTGCCGTTGAAGGCGAGCACGCGGTCGCCCGCGCGCAAGCCCGCCGCCTCGGCCACGCCCTGCGGCTTCACGTAACGGATGGTGGGCGAGGCCGGAGACACCGGCACGCCCGCGATCATCGCGCCCGTCCAGACGACCGTGAGCGCCGTCAGAATGTTCATCGTCGGCCCGGCCACCATCACGAGAAACTTCTGCCAGCGCGGTCGCAGGTCGAAACGCTCGTTGGCCGGGATGTCGCTCTCGCCCGCGCCTTCGACTGCCGCGTTCGACTCGTCGCCGCCGAGTTTGACGTAGCCGCCGAGCGGGATCAGGCTGACGCGATAGTCGGTCGTGCCCCAACGCCTGCCGAACAGGCGCGGCCCGAAGCCTACGGAAAACGTCTCCACGCGCATTTTGAGAAGTTTCGCCACGATGAAGTGGCCGAACTCGTGCAGCACGACGGCCGCGCCGAGGATGAAGATGAATGCGAGCAAACCGATGAAACTCATATTTTAAACGTCTTTCTCCGAACTGAAACCAACTCACGGGCGAACCACGTTAGAAGCGACAACCCCGCCGACAGTTGCACCAAAGAGTTTACGGGCTTGAACTTACCGCGTCAAACTAGCCGATCACGGAAACCAGCGCGTTGATCTCTTCCGACGCGCTGAGGCGCGCCGCCCGGTCGGTTTCGAGCACGGCGTCGAGGTCTGTGACGGGGCGCGACTCGTGGCCGTCGAGGACGTGTTCGATGACGCGCGGGATGTCGGTCAAGCGGATGCGCTCTTCGAGAAACGCGGCGACGGCCGTCTCGTTCGCGGCGTTCAAAGCGGCGGGCGTCGTGCCGCCCGCGCGCAGGGCGCGGTAGGCGAGCGCGAGGCAGGGGAAACGTTCCGTGTCGGGCGCGTCGAAGTGGAGCGCGGACATCTGCGTCAGGTCGAGCGCGGGCAGTTGGCACGGGTGGCGTTCCGGGTAAGTCAGCGCGTACTGGATGGCATGGCGCATGTCCGTCACGCCCAACTGCGCGATGACCGAGCCGTCCACGAGTTCGATCATCGAATGGACGATTGATTCGGGGTGGACGAGCACGTCAATTTGATCGGCCTCGAAGCCGAACAGCCAGCGCGCCTCCACCACTTCCAAGCCCTTGTTCATCAGCGTCGCCGAATCAATCGTGATCTTCGCGCCCATCTCCCAGGTCGGGTGGCGCATCGCCTCGGCCACCGTCGCACGTTCCATCTCGCCGTGCGTCTTCGTGCGGAAGGGGCCGCCGGACGCGGTCAGGACGAGACGACGCACCTCCGCGCGTCGCTCGCCGCGCAGGCATTGATGCAGCGCGTTGTGTTCGGAGTCAACCGGTAAGAGTTCCGCGCCCGACGCCTCGGCCGCACGCGTCATCAACTCGCCCGCCATGACGAGCGTCTCCTTGTTGGCGAGCGCGACGCGCTTCCCCGCTTCGAGCGCGCGCAGCGTCGGCACGAAGCCCACCGCGCCCACCGTCGCGCTGACGACGCAACTTGCGCCCGCGTGCGTTGCGACTTCGACCAACCCGGCCTCGCCGTGAAGCAGGCGCGGCGGCGCGGCGACGTTCGCGCGCGCGAGTTCGGCGCGCAACTCCGCCGCGCACTCCTCCGTTTCGACGGAGACGAGTTCCGGTTGGTAACGCGCGCATTGTTCCGCGAGTTTGCGGACGTTGCGCCCGGCGGCGAGCGCGACCACGGTGAAGTCGTCGCGGAAGGCGTCAACGACGCGCAACGTGTTGACGCCGATTGATCCGGTCGAGCCTAAAATCGCGATGCCCCGTTTGTTCATTCATCTCCCAGATACTTGTCGAGCAGCGCGGCCAGTTGTTGCCGCGAGATCGCCCCCGCGCGCCGCTCCCGCTCCTTGCTGTCCTGATAGATCGAGACGACCGGAACTTTCCCGATGTTGAAGCGACGATACAGCGCGGGCTGCTCGTCGAGGTTGTAGCGGACGAGGTTCACGCGCTCCGAGTAGTCTTCCGACAACTCATCCAGAGTCTTTTCGAGAGCTTTGCTGTCGAGACTGGACTGCGTGAGGAAGACGACCATCGTCGTCCCCTCGGCTTGCAACACGTTCGCGTTGAAGTTCTCTTCCTCGAAGCCGTCGCCCGCGCCGGCCGAATCGTCTGCCCCGGCCTCTTCAGGCGCAGCCTCACCCGTCTCGCCGCCCGCTTCCGCGTCCCGCTCGTAAGGGTTGAGCAGGTTGACGGTCTGCCCCGCGTCGTTCGTGTAACTGGCCGCGACCACCACCCAGTCGCGCCCGTTTCGGTAAGACAAATTGACGCTCGCGGGTACGGTCTTCTTCGCGC
The DNA here is from genome assembly GCA_030838445.1 of Pyrinomonadaceae bacterium. Taxonomy (GTDB): domain Bacteria; phylum Acidobacteriota; class Blastocatellia; order Pyrinomonadales; family Pyrinomonadaceae; genus JAIVJZ01. Next base: position 4,535 of record JAUZFQ010000246.1, read on the forward strand.
CGATGGTCTTTAGATTGAGCGTCGCCTCGCCGTCGGAGTTGTGCGAGTTGATGTTGCCCGTCACCCAGAAGCCGAAGTCGCGCACCTCGCCGATGTCGCTTTTGAGTTTCTCGTTCTTCTGCAAAAAGGTCTTGGCGGTCTGGGCGGCCTCGCTCTTGCCGATGGTGGAGAAGGCGACCCACACGATGCCGCCGACGAAGAGTGCGGCGACGAGCGCGAGCACGGCGACGACCCCGCCGATGATGAGCAGAATCTTTTTAGTTGTCATGTGGCGTTGATATCGTCCCGCCGGAAAACTCACGGCGCGGTTCAGGGAAGTTGCGGTGCGCGCCGAATCACGTCGGCGAAATAGAAGACGGCGAAATAGTAGATGAGGGGCGCATTGAAGAGCAAGCTATCGAGCCGGTCGAGGAGACCGCCGTGGCCGGGCAGAATCTTGGCCGCGTCCTTCGCGCCCGACCCGCGTTTGAGCGCGCTCTCCGTCAAATCGCCGACCACGCCGAGCACGTTCATCGCCGCCGCCAGCGGCAAGGCCGCGCGCAAGCCGAGTTCGGGAAAGAACCAGTAGTGCGCCAGCACGGCAAAAGCTAAACTCGCCAGGAGGCCGCCGACCGCGCCCTCCCAGGTCTTCCCCGGACTGACGCCCGGCGCGAGTTTATGACGGCCGAAGGCGCGCCCGGTGTAATAGGCCGCCGTGTCCGAACCCATCAAGATGAGGAAGAAGAACGAGAGCAGGTCGGCCGCGAGCGCGTCTGGAAAGCCCGTGCGGAGCGCGACGAGGTGGCCGCCGAGCAGGACGACGTAACAGATGCCGAGCACGGTCGCGCCCGTCGCGGGGATCATGCGCTCAAAGGGCGCGCCCTTGAGCATCGCGCCCGCGAGCGACGCGATGACGAGGGCGACTAAGATCATCAACGGCAGCGCAGGCCACTCAGAGGGCGCGTTGAAGTAGAAGGCCGTCAGCAGCGCGACGGCGAAGATCGTGCCGAGTTCGCGCTGCGCCTTCGCGTCGCGCTTGCTCGACAGCATCCAGAACTCGTAGAGGCCGATCATCATGGCCGCCGCCGCCAGCCCGACGAAGAGCAGTTCCAGACGGCCGATCAAGATCGAGGCGATGAGAATGGGCAGGGCGATGATGGCTGTGATGACGCGCGACATTAGTTTTCAGTGTTTGACGGGCGAGAGCGTGCGCCCCGTTGCAGGTTTAGTTTGAAGTTGGAAGAACATAAAGGGGAGTTCAAACGCGCCTTCGATTCAATCGGACGAACCACCATCGCCACCGCCGGAATCTCCGCCGCCGGAGTCACTGCCGCCGGAATCCCCACCCCCGAAATCGCCGCCGCTCCCAGCACCGCTGAAGTCGCCGCCCCCGCCGAAGTCGCTACTGCCGTAATCGTGGGAACTGTAGCCTGACCCGCTGAAACTGTCGGACGCGCCGCCGGAGTCGAAGCCTGCGCCCGTCGCCCCGCCGTCGTAATAACCACCGGACGTATTTCTTTTCCGCGACCGGATCGTCCAGAGTCCGAAGGCGATCAATAAAATTATAAAGATGACTGCAATCGTGAACATGCCCGGCCTCCAAACATGCGCGCGACCCCGAAGCGCGCCCGTCTCACTTCGCGTTCGCTACCACTCGACTCACTTCGCGTTCGCCACGAGTTGCAGCCCGCCGAAGCGCCGGTCGCGGCGTTGATACTCGACGATGGCTTCGAGCAGGTGGACGCGGCGGAAATCCGGCCACAGAGTTTCGGTCACGTAAATCTCGCTGTAGGCGGCTTGCCAGAGAAGGAAATTCGAGATGCGCATTTCGCCACTCGTGCGGACGAGGAGGTCGAGTTCGGGCAACCCGCGCGTGTAGAGTTCGCGCTCGATATGTTCTTCCGTGATCTCGACGGCGGGGTCGCGGCCTTCGCGTGCGAGTCGCGCGATGGCGGCGCGGCAGGCATCGACGATCTCCGCGCGCCCGCCGTAGTTGAGCGCGACGCTGAGGACAAGCCCGTCGTTCTTGGCCGTGCGCTCGACGGCCTTTTGAATTTCGCGCTGCACGCTGCCGGGGAGCGCGGCGGTGCGGCCGATGGTCTGGAAGCGTATGTTCTGGCGGTCGATCTCTTCGAGTTCGAGCCGGAGGTAGCGTTTGAGCATCCGCATCAGCGCGTCAACTTCGAGGCGCGGGCGTTTCCAGTTCTCGGTCGAAAAGGCGTAGAGCGTGAGCGCGCCGAGGCCGAGCCGCGCGCTGGTGTCCACGGCGGCGCGCACCGCCTCGACGCCCGCGCGATGCCCGGCGATGCGCGGCTGCCCGCGCCCCTTCGCCCAGCGCCCGTTGCCGTCCATGATGATGCCGACGTGGCGCGGCAGGCGTTCCCACGCGACGCGCTTCAACAACGCCTCGTCGCGCGTCCCCGCCTCGATGTCCTTCGCGAAATCCGCGAGCATGCACGCTCCCCCAAACCGCCCTGACGAATCAAACGCCCCCGCACAAGACGCCGCATCTTAATCGCCGCACACGCCTCCGTGCAACAGCAAACAGTGACGAGTGACGAATGACAGGTGACAAGTTGAAGACAACCTCTTTGTTTTAACTCGTCACTCGTCGCTTGGTTTTAACTTGTCACTCGTCACTTGTCACTCGTCACTTTCGTAGTGTACTTCCACCAGCGTCAAGCCCTTCGCCGGGGCGGTCGCGCCCGCGAGGGAGCGTTCGCGCGTGTCGAGCGCGCGGGCGACCTGCGCCGCGTCCATCTGCCCGCGCCCGACTTCGAGCAGCGTGCCCGCGATGGAGCGCACCATGTAACGCAGGAAGCCTTCGGCCGACGCCGTGATTTCGACGAGACGGCCGCGCCCCTCTTCGCTCCAACGCTCGCACACTTCGAGCCGTGTGACGTGGCGCACGCGCGTCTCCACGTCGGCCTGCGCGGCGGAGAACGCCGTCCAGTCGTGTGTGCCGACGAAGAGCCGCGCGCACTCCTGCATCCGCGCGACATCGAGCGGGCGCGCGTCCGTGTGCGCGTAGCGCGACACGAACGGCGACGCGTAACGCGCGTTGAAGACGCGGTAGCGGTAAGTCTTCCCCCGCGCCGAATAACGCGCGTGAAAATCTTCGCCGGCCGTTTCAGCCTCGATCACGCGCACGTCCGGCGCGAGGTTGCCGTTGACGGCCGCGCGCAGTTTGTCGCCCGGCAGTTCGCGCCGCAACTCGACGCTCGCCACCTGCCCCAACGCGTGGACGCCCGCGTCCGTCCGCCCCGCACCATTGACGACGACCGCGCGCCCCTCAATCAACGACAGCGCGCGCGCCAACTCGCCCTGCACCGTGCGCGCGCCCGTGCCCTGCACCTGCCAGCCGTGAAAGTCCGTGCCGTCGTATTGAATGGTCAAACGGTAGTTCATAAGACAGTGACAAGTGACAAGTGACAAGTGACGAGACAAGAAAGCCGTGAATCGTGAATCGTAAATCGTGAATGGAAGAAATCAAGTTTTCTCTATTCACGATTTACGATTCGCGGTTTTAACTTGTCACTCGTCACTTGTCACTCGTCACTGCTTTGCGGCTTCCCGGTTTTGTCGCCACTTCGCCGCGCTGGCAGGCGGGGCAGGCGGTGGGGGCGAGGGCGGGCACGTCGAGCGTGGCGAGGGCGGTGCGCGGGACGCCCACGTCGGCGCGCCCGCCGGAACGATCTATGATCGAGGCCGCGCCGACGACGCTTGCGCCCGCCGCGCGCATGGCCGCGATGGTCTCGCGCGTCGAGCCGCCCGTCGTGATCACGTCTTCGACGACGAGGACGCTCTCGCCCGCGCGCACGCCGAAGCCGCGCCGGAGCGTCATCACGTTCGTCGCGTCGCGCTCCGTCCAGATTGATTTCGCGCCGAGAGCGCGCGCCACTTCGTAGCCGATGACGATGCCGCCGATGGCGGGCGCGACGACCGTCTCGATCCCGCGACCGGCAAACCCCTCGGCGACGGCGCGCCCGAAGGCTTCGGCTTCCGGCGGGTGCTGGAGGACGAGCGCGCATTGCAGGTAGACGGAACTGTGCAGGCCGCTCGTCAGGATGAAATGGCCTTCGAGCAACGCGCCCGTGCGCCGGAATCTCTCAATCACCTCTTCGTGTCGCATCTGCCTTGGTCGCTCCTTCGCGTCCGCCACTTCGCGTCTGCTACTTCAATGGGGCGCGGGTCGTGTTACAATGCCGCGCGGATGACGCACCTTTCTAACCTCGTCTTGGATTGCACGTTCGTACAGGAGATGGTTGACCTGCTGCGCCTGTCGGGCGGCGCGCGCGCACCCGTCGAGAGCGTCGCCCGCACCGTCCTCCAACTGCCCGGCCTCGACGCGCCCTCGGCCGCCCTCCTCGTCTCCGACCTCATCAAAGACGACTGGCGTCTGCGTATCACAAACGACTACGAACTCGAACTCCTGTGCGAAGACGCCGACTGCCGCGCGCTCGACGAGACGGATTACGTCGTGGTTGACGTGGAGACGACGGGCGCGAAAACTCCCCCGGCGCGCATCACCGAGATTGGGGCGTACCGCGTCCGCGGCGGTCGTATCGTCGCCGAGTTTCAAACGCTGGTCAACCCGCAGATGCCGATCCCCTCGTTCATCGTCATGCTCACGGGGATCACGGACGCGATGGTCAAAAACGCGCCGCTCTTTTCCGAAGTCGCGCAAGACCTCTTGACGTTCATTGACCGCGCCGTGCTCGTCGCGCACAACGCGCCGTTCGACGTGCGTTTCCTCAATCACGAAATCTCGCGCGTCTTTCCGGGCAAGCGCATGTTCAACGCGCAACTCTGCACCGTCTCGCTCTCACGCCGCGTCGTGCCGCAACTCGTCAATCACCGCCTGCACACCGTCGCCGAACACTTCGCCGTGCCCATCGTCAACCGCCACCGCGCCGCGGGCGACGCCGCCGCCACCGCCGAAGTCTTCCTCCGCCTGCTCGAACTCCTGCAACAGAACGGCGTCCGCGATCTCGCCGCCGCGCGCAAGTTCAAACACGCCGACCACGATCAGTACCGTCGCACGACCGCCGGAAGCTCAAGACAATTCTGACTCGGATTCTCCCGCGAGAGTCGTATCGCGCGCGTCGGCATCATCGATGCGGTTTCTCTTCTTCCATAAATTGCGCCCGACGAAGAAGGCGACGAGCAACACGGCCACGCCAAGCCCGATGTAAGGGTAGTAGCGCGCCAGCAACTCCTTCGCGTGTTCGCCGTAGTAGGCCGCGAGGTAGCCGACGAGCGCGTAGCGAAAGCCGCGGCCGACGGCGACCGCGAGCGCAAAGCGCGTGACGCTGAAACGAAAGACCCCGGCCGTCGCGATGAAAATTTTGAACGGGAACGGCGGCGGCAAGACCGACGCGACGAGCACCGAGAGCACGTCGTAGCGATCAATCAACTCTTTCACGCGCGCCTGCTTGCGCGGCGAAAAGCGTTTCAGCGCGCCCTTCCCCGCGCGGCGCGAGATGTAATAAAAAATGATGCAGCCGATGACCGAACCGAGCGTCGCCGAAAACACGTAGAGTGCGACCCACGGGGGGTGCGCCGTCGAGAGCACGATCAACACGGCGTCGGGGCCGCCGGGCAGAGGGATCAGCGCCGAGTCGAGCAGCGCGATGCCGAAGAGGCCGAACGCCCCGTAGGCGAGCAGGTATTGCTTGACGAAAGTCAGCCCGTTAGTAAACTTGCGAAACAACCATTTCAAAATTAACTATTCCCTTCCTCAACCTCTGCTGTTTATTGATAGCGACCTGCCAGATCATTTCTGCCCCGACGTTTATTCCGCGCCGCCGGACTCGACGACGTTTTCGGTCTCGTCAATATCAACCGGCTTCGCCCCGGTCAGGCGATTCTTGATGAAATAAATTGCCAGCCCGACGGCGCACAGGGCGGCGACCGCGCCGAGCATCTTCAGCCCGTAGTGCTCGATGAATTCGAGCACGTGGCGGCCGTAGTAGACGGCGAGGATGCCTTCGACGTAGTAGCGGATGCTGCGCGCGATCATGATCGTGATCATGAAACGCCAGCGCGGGTATTCGAGCGCGCCCGCCGTGGCGACGAAAATCTTGAAGGGCATGGGCGGCGGCAGCAGCGCGGGGATGGCGAGCGTCAGGA
>JAUZFQ010000254.1 GCA_030838445.1 Pyrinomonadaceae bacterium
AGCGGAGACAGAGAAGAGAAGACCAGCGCACAGGCACAGGCGAGACGGGTAACTTTGGGAAAACTCACAGCGGCGGCATCCTTTCGCGAAACACTTCGTTGAACGCAATTGAAGAACTGGAGATTGACGGGTAAACAGGCGCGAGACAAGTTCACTCGAGAGAGAATATTAGGGCAGGCGACGGGGAAGGTCAAAAGCCCACGCGCGAGGTGCGACGCTGGAGGTCGGCAAAATGCAACGGCACGAACTGAATGTTTCCAGTTCGTGCCGTTGCAAGGGAGAGCGAGAGAGAGCCGTGGGTTGCAAGAGAGAAGGGCTGCCGGTGCGGTTAAGAGTTCTGCTGTTGTTGCTGCTGTTTCTGGCGACGACGGCGATAGTAGAGTCCGGCCAGACCAGTGCCGAGCAGTGTCATCGTGGCAGGCTCGGGCACAGCCGCCGGAGCGGTGTTGATGGTGAGCGTGATGCCGTTGTTCCAGAAGTGGCAATCGGGGTCGAAGCCGAACGCGAGATTGTTGCCGTTGTTGATGTAGGCGATGAGCGCGGCCAACTGCGCCTGATTGAAAGTGAAGACCACGTTCTGCGTCGTGTTCACGCCGTTCGTATCCGAGAACTGTCCGATCACCGTCCCCGTGTTGCTAACGAGCACGTTGCTGCTGGCGAAGAAATCGCTGATGGACGTGACGGGCGATTGGTTCGGGTCTACATCCTGAATCGAAGTGACGCCGTTGACGGTCGCCGAGCGCGTGCCGCTCGCAGAGCCGAAGCTGTTGGCCGAGTCGAACATGCGCACGAAGAGCGTGTTGGGGTTGGTGTCCCAGTTGGTGATGCCGCTAAAGGTGAGCGTCGCGCCCGTGATGCTCTGACCGGCGGGAAGTCTCCCGGCGGTGCTGATCTGCCACGTGTAGGCGCGGTGGTGGTCGAGATCGAATTGATTCGGCCCGCCGGGGTTGTCACCGGCACTACCGGCAGCGTCCGGCGCGGTCGGCGGCGCGGTGAAAATGATGGTGTCTGCGTTGGCGATGTTTGGCAGACTGAAAACGGCGAGTGCGGCGAGACCGATGAGCAACTTTTTCACGACGAATTGAACCTCCTACGGCAACTAAACTGGTTTGATATAGACAGACTACGACACGGCATGCAAATAGTAAGTGGTTGGGGTTTGCAAGCTGTAGAGAAAGTTAATTGTCCTTCTGTCTCACCTGAAGTAAACGCCGAGTGGCGCGCGCTTTCCACAAAAAGTAGGGGGCGGGAGCTTTTATTTGGCGGGAAATCGAGGCTCGGAGGCGCGTCCCGTCAACTCGCAGAGGCGGCGAAGGCGAGGCGATACTTTTCGGGGATGGCGACGGGGCGGCGCGTGTCCAAGTTCATCGCCACGTGAACCTGCGTGGAGCGCGCGCACAACGTCGCGTCGGACGCGCGGCGCAACGCATACTCGAAGGTGGCGGAACTGTTGCCCGTGCGTGAGACGTAGATTTCAACGTCCACTTCGTCGCCGTAGACGAGCGGCACGAAGAACTCGGTTTCGACTTTGACGGTGGGAAAGCCGATGCGCTCGTCGGCCATCAACTGCCGGTAGCTGATGCCGCAACGCGCGCCGAAAAACTCTTCGAGGCCGATGTGAAAATAATGAAAGATGTTCGGGTAATAGACCAGCCCGGCTGGGTCTGTGTCGCCGAAGCGCACCGTGATGCATGTGGAGAAGGGCATAAGGGAAGTGACGAGTGACGAGTGACAAGTGACAAGTAACAGGTGACGAGTAACAAGTGACGAGTTTGACGATGGACGGGCGACGCGTTAAGGCAGCGTGCCTGTCTAAAACACTTTCTGCTCCGGCGTTCAACTTTCTGCTCCGGCGTTAACGAAGGTGCTTTTCTGCCGTGGTGTTAACGGATGCGTTGGATGTCCGTCCGGAAGCGCGGGATGACTTCGTAGTGATCGTTGTACTGGCCGCTGAAGCCTGTCACGCCGACGCGCTGGCCGGGTTGGAAGCCGCTCACGTTGACGCCGGTCGAGACGTAGACGAACGCCTGAACTTCGCCGGAGCCGTCGTTGATGAAGAGGCGATAGCCGTAAGGTAGATCGTTGCCGACGGGCTTCGTGATCGTGCCCGTCACACGCACGAGACGGCCTTCGGTCGCTTCATTGACGCGCGCGGTTGCGACGGACTCCGCACGCGTGTGCGCTCCGCGGCCACGCGCCGACACGCCGCGCGCGTCGGCCGTCAAGAGAATGAGTTGACCGTTGCTGTCGGTAAGTTGGCCGGTCACGCGCACCTGCCGTCCGAGGCGCAGGCGGAGGTTCGCGGCGGTGCGGACGTAGATGCCGCCGCTCGCGTCTTGCAGCGCAAAGCCCTCGTCGGAAGTGCCCGATTTGAACAGGCCGGAGGGGACGGTGACGAAGCCTTCTACCGTGACGACCTCGCCCGCAGGCCGCTTGCGCGCCCCGGCCACGGAGAGGATTTCTTTAGGCGCGGCCGACGCTGTTGCGACTGTTGCGGCGGCGCGCTTCGCGTCCTGCGCGGCGACAGAGATCGGGGCGACGAATCCGGCAGCAACGGAAGCGACTAAGGCAACGACGGTGACGGCGATGACAGCGACGGCAAAGGCGCGCGGGGTAGGTCGCTGCCGTGGCGGCGGCAGTGTAGGCATCGAATTCTAACCGTCCTTGAGTTTCTTGCGGTCAATCTTGCCGCGATCATTTTTGGGGAGCGAGGTGACGAACTCGATCCAGCGCGGGTACTTGTAGAGCGCGAGGTTCGACTTGACGAACTCTTTGATCGCCGCGGCCAACTCGTCGGTCGGCGCGAAATTCTCGCGCGGCACGATGAAGGCTTTCGGCTTGACGAGGCGGTCGCCCGCGTCGTGGCCGACGACGGCGCATTCGAGCACGGCCTCGTGTTGCAGCAGGCAGCCTTCGATCTCGACGGGCGCGACGTAGACGCCCGACACCTTCAACATGTCGTCGGTGCGCCCGTGATACCAGTAGTAGCCTTCGGCGTCAACGTGGAACTGGTCGCCGGTCGTGCAACTGTCGCCCGCGAAAGTCTCCTTCGACTTCTCGTGCGCCTGCCAGTAGCAGAGGGCGGCCGAGTCGCCGCGAACGCGCAGCGTCCCCATTTCGCCCGTCGCCACCTCGCGCCCCTCCGCGTCAATCACTTCGGCCTCGTAGCCCTCGACGATGCGCCCCAGACTTCCCGGCTTCACATCGCCCAAGCGGTTCGTGATGTAGATGTGGAACATCTCGGCCGAGCCGATGCCGTCGAGAATCTCCACGCCGAAAGTTTCCACCCAGCGTTCGTACAGCTCGACGGGCAGCGCCTCGCCCGCCGACAGGCAGAAGCGTAGCGACGATAGATCGCGCGCGGCCGCGCCTTCGAGGTTGAGCATGCCGTTGATCATCGTGGGCACGCTCGTCAAGACTGTCGGGCGGAAGCGTTCGATCACCTCGAACAACTTCTCCGGCGTCGAACGTTCGGAGAAGAGCGCGGTCGCGCCGCCGACGGCGAAGGGGAACAGCAGGTTCGTGCCCGTCGCGTAACCGAAGAACAGTTTTGGCACGGACACTGTGAGATCGTGTTCGTTGATGCCGAGCACGCGCTTGGCGTAGCGCTCTGTGTTGAATGGCAGGTCGTGGTGCAGATGCACCGCGCCTTTCGGGTGGCCGGTCGAGCCGGACGTGAACAACCAGATGGCGATGTCGTCGCGGTGCGTGTCGGCGGGCGTGAGTTCATCGGGCATCGCCGCCGTCACCTCCGCGAACGACGCGAACTCGCCGCGCTCGCGCCCGACGACGAGCACGCTCCGCAAATGTTTCGCCCCGCGCGCCGCCTCTGTGAAAGTCTCCAACAGCGACTCGTGGATGACGGCCACGCGCGCGCGCGTGTATTCGAGGTAATAGACGTAATCCGCGGCGGGCAGCAGCGGGTTGACCATCGTGATGACCGCGCCCGCGCGGCTCGCGCCGAACCAAGTCCACGCGAACTCCGGGCAGTCCGGCAGCACGATGAGCACGCGGTCTTCCACGCGCACGCCGCACTCTTTGACGAGCGCGTTGCCCGCGCGGTTCGACAGCCGCACCGCGTCGCCGTAGGTGTATTGCTCGTCCTCGAAGTAGAGGCACACCTTGCCGTCGCGCCCCGCCTCCACGTTGTGGTAGAGGAAGTAGTCGGCCATGTTGAAGCGTTCGGGGAATTCGATGTTCATAAGCGGCGCGGTCAAACCTTCACTTCGAGATCGCAAATTATAGTTTCAACATCCAACGGGCGTCACCATCCGCACGAGACTTTCGTCTACGCGCTCTCACGCGTCGCGCGCAACGAGAAGACGTGCGGCAGTTCGACCTGCCAGTTGTTCGGCGCGGTCAGCCCCGGCTCGAACGTTTCCGCGTTGAAGACGCTTGAGGGGCGGTAGGGGAACTCGCGCAAAAATTCCATGCGCAGCCCGGCGCGGATGACGGCGTTAACCACATCGGCCAGACTGTGCGACCAGTTGTATTCGGTGTGCGAGAAGCCGGGCGCGTTCGGCTCTGCGTAAGAGCCGGTCGAGTGCAGCTTGACGGGTTCGGGCGTGTGGAAGTAGGGGTACTCGAAGGTGCGCCCGTCGTCGCCGAGCATGGAGACGAACGGGTGATATTCGGCGATGTAGAAGAAGCCGCCGGGCTTGAGGAAGTGTGCGACGACCGCCGCCCACGGGTCGAGTTCGGGCAACCAGGAGAGCACGCCGTAAGAGGTATAGACGATGTCGAAGCGGCCTCCGGCGAGCGCGGCGGGCAGGTCGTAGACGTTCGAGCAGACGAACTCGGCCGCAACGTTCACGTCCGACGAGAGCGCGCGGGCGAACGTGATCGCCTCGTCGGAGAAGTCCGCGCCCACGACGCGCGCGCCGCGACGCGCCCACGAGAGCGTGTCCATGCCGAAGTGACATTGCAGGTGGAGAAGCGACTTGCCCTCGACGTCGCCGACCTCTTCGAGTTCGAGCGGCTCTAAGGAAGACTTGCCCGCCTTGAAGCCTTCCACGTCGTAGAAGCGCGAGCGTTTGTGCAGCCGCGTCCAGCCGTTCCAGAGCGAGCGGTTGTTCTCCAGATATTCGTCCATGCTTAGTGGTGTCCGGCGAAGGGGCAGCCCCCCGCCGTCGCCGCACCGTGTTTCGTGTCGAGGTACGTGCGCGCTTCCCAGAGTTCGGGGAAGAAGCGTAGGTCGAGCGTGGTGCGCAAGTATCCGACGCCTTCTGAGCCGCCCGTGCCGGGTTTCGTCCCGACCATCCGCTCGACCATCTTGACGTGATGCGAACGCCACAGCGAGAAATATTCGTCGTGCGCGATGAGCATCTCCGACAGCCCGAACTCTTCGGAGCGTTGCTCGAAATGCGTGAGCACTTCGAGGACGGCGCGCGTGCGCGCTTGATAGCGACGCGCGCGTTCCGGTTCGTCGTGCGCGGCGGAGTCTGCGGGCGCGTCGAGGCCGCGTCGTCGGAGCAGCGCGTAGAACGCTTCGGCCAGCGTCGGGGCGTCGAAACGCGTCTGCAAGCGCGCGACGGCAAACTCGTCTTCGCGGAAGTTGTGGAGCGTGCCGGGGTCTTTGAGGCCGGAGGCGAATTCGATCTCGCGAAACTGCATGGACTGGAAGCCGCTCGCGGGGTTGAGTTCGTCGCGGAAGCCGAGAAAACTGATCGGCGTCATCGTCTCAAGAATGTGAATCTGGCTGACGAGCACCTTCTCGATCTCGACCACCCGCGCGAGCGCGCGCGACGCGGCGAAGGCGCGATCCTCGTTCATCAGGGCGACGGCCGCGTCAATCTCGTGGAGTATTTGTTTGAACCAGAGTTCGTAAGTCTGGTGGATGGTGATGAACAGCAGTTCGTCGTGGTGCGCCGGGTCGGAGAGACAATCCTGCAACGCGATCAAATCGGCCACGCGTAAATATTTGTTGTATGAGAGCGGCGCATTCTCGCCGTAGTTCTTTGACATAAGAAAGCAGTGACAAGAAAACAGTGACAAGTGACAAGTGACGAGTGACAAGTGAAGGCAAGAGCAAAGACAAGTTTAAAGACGGGAGTGCTGCTTTAACTTGTCACTTGTCACTTGTCACTGTAGTTAATACGCTGCGCCGGTCGCGGCCTCGTGCGCTTCGTAGGCGCTTGTGTCAAGGATGCGGCGCATCTCGCGAATGACGATGTCGAGTTCCTCGTCCTTCGTGTAGAAGTGCGGCGAGATGCGGATGCCCGCGCCGGGGCGGAAGTCCACGATGATCTCGCGGCGGATGAGTTCGCGCGTGACGGCGGCGGCGTGCTCGACGTTGACCGTGACCGTGCCGCCGCGTTGTGCGGCGTCGCGCGGGCTGGTGACGTTGAAGCCCGCGGCCTCTGAGATCTCGATCAGCTTCGTGGTCTGCCGCGTGCTCTTGGCGCGGATCGTTTCGACGCCGACGCGGTTGATGATGTCGTAGCCGCCGCGCGCCGCGTAGAGCGCGGGGATGGAGGGCGAGCCGTGCAGGAAGCGCGCGATGGACGGCGCGTAAGTCATCTCGCCCTCGAAGGCGAAAGGATGTTCGTGCGCCATCCAGCCGGTGACTTTGGGTTGGAGTTCGCCGTGCAGTCGCGGGTGGACGTAGAGGTAGCCCGCGCCGGGGCCGCCGCAGAGCCACTTGACCGAGCCGCCCGTGCAGAAGTCCACGTCGAGTTCGGTGACGGAGAATGGGACTGTCCCGGCCGACTGGTAAGTGTCGAGCACGACGAGCGCGCCGACCTCGTGTGCGCGTTCGGTGATGGCGCGCGCGTCTTGCAGAAACGCGCTCTTGAAGAGGACGTGCGAGAGTGGAACTAAGAGCGTCTCCTCGTCAATCGCGGCGAGCATCTTCTCCAAAGAGACGGTCATCCCGTCGTCCGACCGGACGCGCTCGACGCGAAAGCGGCCGTCGCGCGCGTGCGCGTCGTAGACGTACATGACGGAGGGGAATTCGAGATCGGAATAGACGATCTTGTTGCGCGCGCCTTGCGGCTCGAAGCAGGAGAGGATGAGCGACTGGCAGATTGAGACGTTCTGATGCATGGCGACCGTCGCGGGCGGCGCGCCGATGATCCGTGCCACCTCGTCGCCCACCGTGAGCGGCATCTCCCACCAGCCCTCGCCCCACGCGCGCACGCCGCGCGTCGCCCACATCTCGGCGTAGGCTTGAAGGTTGTCGAAGGTGGCGCGCGGCATCGCGCCGAGGCTGTGCGAGATCAGGTAAGTCGTCTTGTCGAGTGTTGGAAACTCGGCGCGCCATTGAAGCAAGTCGTCAGTCAAACGTGTGTGTCCTCCCGTGTGCGGACAATGATATGCGCCGTGGCGTGGAACGTCTAGCGGCGGCGTGTTTCCGCCGCCCCACCGCGAACTGCTACACTCTCTTGCCAGAGACCCGAAATGACATGGCATCCCGCAAACCCGATCCGCCACACCATCCCGGAGACGCGCTGGCCGACCCGCGAAGAGGCCGCCGCGTCAATACTCTTCCGGCCGATTCAAATTAACTCGCTGACGCTCGAACAGCGCACCTGGGTTCCGGCGATGGTTCCCTGGCGCGCGACCGACGACGGCTTCGTGACGCGCGAGGTGCTCGACTGGTACGGGCGTTTCGCCGCCGGTCGCCCCGGCGCAATCGTCGTCGAGGCGACCGGCGTGCGCGACATCCCTTCGGGGCCGCTCCTGCGTATCGGCCACGAACGCTTCCTGCCCGGCCTGCGCGAACTCGTCGAAACCGTCCGCCACGCGAGCGACGGCCACACGCGCCTGCTGATCCAGATCATAGACTTCCTCTCCGTCAAACGCCGCCCCGAAAAGTCGAAATACTTCGCGCGCTTCTTCGAGTTGCACGAGCGACACCGCCGCGCACTCGTCGTTGCGACCGGAGACGAGCGTTGGCTCGAAGTTGAAGAGACACACTTACGCGCGTTTCTCGCAGACGCGCCCGACGACTTGATCGAAAAAGTTCTGGACGAGCGCGAACTTGAGACGCTACGCAAGGGCTACCGCGAGCGCGTGACGGACACGCACCTCGCGCACGTCGAAGAGTTGCCGCGCGTGCTTCCCGGTATCTTCGCGGACGCGGCGGGGCGCGCGCGCGAGGCCGGTTTCGACGGCGTGGAACTACACTACGCGCATGCCTATACGATGGCCTCTTTCCTCTCCGCGCTCAACACGCGCGCCGACGGCTACGGCGGCACGCGCGCGGGGCGCGTGCGCCTGCCGCTCGAAGTTTACCGTGCGGTGCGCGAGCGCGTCGGAGATGCTTACACGGTCGGCGTGCGCTTTCTCTCCGACGAGGTGATCGCGGGCGGCAGTCGTCTTGAAGACGCGATCTATTACGCAGGTGAGTTTGCGCGGGCGGGCTTCGACTTCCTCTCGCTCTCGAAGGGCGGCAAGTTTGAGGACGCTGCGCAGCCGAAGGTCGGCCACGCCGTCTACCCTTACACGGGCGAGAGCGGTTACGAGTGCATGCCGACAATTCGTTCGGACGAGCGCGGCCCGTTCGGTCGCAACGTCCCGCTCGCGTCGGCCGTCAAGCGCGCGTTAGTGGATCAAGACCTGCACACGCCTGTCGTCGCCGCCGGGGGCATCTGCACCTTCGAGCAGGCCGAAGAGGTTCTGCGGCAGGGCGCGGCCGACATCATCGGCGCGGCGCGACAGACGCTCGCAGATCCCGACTGGTTTCTCAAAGCCCAACTCGGCCGCGGCGACGAAGTGCGCCGCTGCACCTACACCAACTACTGCGAAGGCTTAGACCAGGCGCACAAGCAAGTGACCTGCAAACTCTGGGATCGCACGCAACTCGACGCGCCCGACCTCTCCCTCAGCCACGACGGCCGCCGCAGGCTACTCGCGCCCGGATGGAAGATAGGAGAGGGGAAGGGGTAAAGGGGAAGACGACGCTCCGCGTTGCGCCGCTTTTTGTTTTCACCTCTACCCTTTACCCTTTACCCTTTACCCCTTCCCCCTGCTCTATATATTCATCGTAAGCGGCGATGAAGGCGGGGTCGCGGCGGCGCAGATTCTCGTAGTCAATCTTCTTGCTGCGCGTCATCAGGCTGTAGGCGAAGGGCAGGGGCGCGAGGTGCATGTAGTCGCGCGCGTGCTCGAACCAGACGAGGCTCTCGTAGGCGGCCTGCTGATACTCTTCGATGACGGGCTTACGCACGCGCTCGAACTCCACAAGCGCGTCGGCCACGCCCGCGCCCGCCGCGAAACAGCGATAGAGCGCGATGGCGTCTTCGAGCGCGAGCTTCGTGCCTGAGCCGATGGAGAAGTGCGCCGTGTGCAGCGCGTCGCCGAGCAGCACGACGTTTTCGTGTCGCCAGTGCTTGTTCTTCACGAGCAGGAAATTGATCCACTTCGAGTTGTTCGACAACAACTCGTGCCCGCCCAGGTCTTGCCCGAACACGTCGCCCAGATACGACCGTGTCTCTTCGTCCGACATCCCCTCGAACCCCCCGCGCGCCCACGTCTCGGCGTCGCACTCGACGATGAACGTGCTCGTCTCCGCATCGAACTTGTAGGAGTGTGCGGCGAAGACTCCAGCCCCGGACTCGCGGAAGGTGAGCGTCAGGCCGTGGAAGAGTTGGCGCGTGCCGTACCAGATATACTTGTTGCTCCGCACGCCGAGCGACGGCTCGAACGCCGCGCGGAAACGCTCGCGCACGGTGCTGTTCACGCCGTCCGCGCCGACGATGAGATCGCAGCCCACAAACTCTTCGAGGTTCGACACCTCAGCACGGAAGCGCAACTCGACGCCGAGCACGCGGCAACGCTCCTGCAAGATGTTCAGCAGTTTGAGGCGCGCGATGCCGGAAAACTTGTTGCCGCGAATCGTGACGCGCTCGCCGCGATGCACCACATCCACGTTGTCCCACGTCGCAAAGCTGCGCGTGATCTCGTCGTAAGTCTCCGCGTCCGTGTCGCGCAAATAAGAGAGCGTCTTGTCAGAGAAGACCACGCCCCACCCGAACGTGTCGCCGGGCGCGTTGCGCTCCAACACGGTGATCTCATACGACGGCCACTGCTTCTTCATCAAAAGCGCGAAGTACAACCCGGCCGGGCCGCCGCCGATAATGGTGATGTTCATATCCTTCAACTTTGACAAAAGTGACAACTAAAAAGTGACAAGTGACGAGTGACAAGTTAAAACAGTAAATCGTGAATCGTGAATCGTAAATAGATGAAGCCGGATTTCTCTAT
>JAUZFQ010000261.1 GCA_030838445.1 Pyrinomonadaceae bacterium
GATCCACGTCGAACGAATAGGCGTCCTTCATGATGAACTGGCGGACGCGCAGCACCCCGGACTTGGGGCGCGCCTCGTCGCGAAACTTCGTCTGTATCTGATACCAGATTTGCGGCAGTTGCTTGTAGGAGCGCAGTTCGTGGCGGGCGATGCCGGTGAAGACTTCTTCGTGCGTCATGCCGAGGCAGAGGTCTGCGCCCTTGCGATCCTTGAGGCGAAACATGTTGTCGCCCATCACCGTCCAGCGGCCGGTCTCCTCCCAGATTTCGCGCGGGTTCAGCGCGGGGAGAAAAAACTCCTGCCCGCCGATGGCGTCCATCTCCTCGCGCACGATCTCCATGATGCGGCGCATGACGAGCCAAGAGAGCGGCAGATACGAGTAGATGCCCGCGGCGAGTTGGCGCACCATACCGGCGCGAAGCAAGAGGCGGTGCGAGACGACTTCGGCATCGGCCGGGACTTCGCGCAAAGTGGGGATGAAAAAGTTTGACCAGCGCATGAAAGTTGTTTTAAGTCTCCTTGTCGAAAAAGTGCGACGCGAGGTGAACGGGCATTGTCGCGCACGCCGCACGTGCAAGGCAAACGCCCGCGACGCGCGACGTACCACAGACACAACGAGCAGCCGCAGCCGCGACGAGCGGAGGACGTTTGAGTTAGGCTTATGCACATGAATGAAAATAGGCTGACGCACATGAGTGAAAAACTGCGAGTCGTCTTTAACAGCCCGCAATGCGGCTGGATGTCGTTTGAGTTGCGTGCGGGCGAACAGAGTTTGGTTGACGCCGCGTGCTCCGCGCCCTACGACTCTCTGCTCGATCTCATCCGCGCCCTGTCGCGCCTGCTCGTCGAAGATACGGAGTTGACGGTGAAGTGGGCGTACGAGCCGGACGAGGCGGACTTCAATTTTAAGGCGCGCGGCGAGCGAGCCGAACTGGAAGTTGTGTGGTATCAAAACCACCTCCGGCTCGAAGGCACGGGCGAACGCGTCTTCTTCTTTGCAGGTTCGCGGCTCGACCTATGTCGCCCCTTCTGGAAGGCTCTGCGCGATGTCCAGCGCGACATCGTGGTGGACGAATTCGCGCGCAACTGGGGGCGTGAATTTCCCGCAGCGGAGATGCAGCGTTTGACCGAAGAGATCGAAGCGTATAAGCACAAACAAAGTGAAGGCACGGATGCGTCCGCGCCCTGACGGTTCGTTTGCGCCGCCGCGACGGCTTGATATAACATCGCACTCTCAGCAACACGATTTCCGTCAAACCCAGCCGCAAACTTTCGAGGAGAGAACCCATGACCGCACGCAGCCGCCACAACGCGCCGCTCGCCGAAGTTGACCCGGAGATCAGCCGCGCCATCAACCACGAAGTCGCGCGTCAGGCCGAGGGACTTGAACTCATCGCGTCGGAGAATTTCGTGAGCGAGGCCGTGCTCGAAGCGATGGGATCGGTCTTCACGAACAAGTACGCGGAAGGCTACCCGAAGAAACGCTACTACGGCGGCTGCGAGTTTGCCGACGTGGTGGAGCAACTGGCGATTGACCGCGCGAAAGAAATTTTCGGCGCGGAACACGCGAACGTCCAGCCGCATTCGGGCGCGCAGGCGAACATGTCGGTCTACCTCGCGGCCATCAACTACGGCGATCAGATTCTCGGCATGAACCTCTCGCACGGCGGCCACCTCACGCACGGCCACCCGATGAACTTCTCCGGCATCAGCTACAAGGTTGCAGACTACGGCGTCTCGCCCGACACCGAACAGATTGACTACGACGACCTCGCGCGTCGCGCCGAAGAACATCGGCCACGGATGATCGTCTGCGGCGCGTCGGCCTACCCGCGCACGATTGACTTCGCGCGCATCGGCGAAATCGCGCGTTCCGTGGGCGCGCGCGTGATGGCCGACATCGCGCACATCGCCGGACTCGTCGCCGCTGGTCTGCACCCCTCGCCCGTGCCGCACGCCGATTACGTCACGACCACGACGCACAAAACTTTGCGCGGCCCGCGCGGCGGCCTCATCCTGTGCCGCGAGGAGCACGCGGCCGAGGTGAACAAGAAACTGTTCCCCGGCGTGCAAGGCGGCCCGTTAGTTCACATCATCGCGGCGAAGGCCGTCGCCTTCGGCGAGGCGCTGCGCGACGACTTCAAGGAGTACCAGCGTCAAGTGGTCAAGAACGCCGCCGCGCTCGCCGCCGGACTCACCGGGCACGGCTTCCGCCTCGTCTCCGGCGGCACGGACAATCATCTCGTGCTCGTGGACGTGTTCATGGGAGGCAAAGGTATCACGGGCAAGGTGGCCGAGAAGGCGCTCGAAGCGGCGAACATCACGGTCAACAAAAACACGATCCCGTTCGACACGAACAAGCCCTTCGTCACCTCCGGCGTCCGCCTCGGCACGCCCGCGCTCACGACGCGCGGCATGGGCGAAGCGGAGATGCAGACGGTGGCGACGCTCATCGCCGAAATTCTCCACGCGCCCGAATCCGAGGATGTGCGCGCGAAGGTCAGACGCGAAGTGGCCGAACTCACAGCGAAGTTTCCGCTCTACCCGAACCGCCTGAGTCACGACGGCGCGCCGCCCGAAGTCGAAGCGATGGGCGCGGACTAAACTGCGCGGGGCGATTTGTTCGACGGCGTATACGTCCTATCAAAGTCTACCTGAGACAGTTGAAGGATCACGAACGACTGCGGGCGACGCTGCGTTTCGTCTGCGGCGCGTTCGTCGCGCTCGCGCCCTTCTACCTGTTCGCGCGCGCGGCGACGGCGTGGACGCCGCACCCGCGTTTCTTCCCCGACGACGCCTTCTACGCGCGCCTCTGCCTGCCCGACGGCCTTTGGCTCTACTGGCACGACTTCGGCCTCTATCGTATCCTCACCGTTCTGCCCTACGCGCTGCTGAACCGCTTCGTGATGCGCGCCGCGCTCTCGCCCGCGCGTTTGAGTTTGATCGCGCTCGGCTTTGCGACCGCCGTTTTCGTGTGGGCGAGCCTGCGCGCGGGTCTCTCCCGGCGTCGCGCCGCGCTCGTCGCGGGGGTGCTGCTCGGCTCGCCCGTCTTGCTTGAGACGGTCAACTTCTGGTCGGGCACTTTGAACTACGCGCTCGTGCTGTTGCTCGTCGCCGCGCAACTCCGCGCGAGCGTGTGGGCGCAGAGACGTTTCGCTGGCGAGCCGTCGAAGGGCTTCGTCGTCACGGCCGTCGGTGCGCTGCTGGCTTTGTTGACTTACGAGATCGCGCTGCCGTTCATCCTTGCGACGGCCGCGCTCTACGCGCGCGGGTGGTTGCGGCGCGTGCTGACGGTCGGCCTCGCCTTCGTCGCCGTCCTTGCCTTCGTCGCCGCGCTCGCGGCCGCCGGGCTGTACTGGCCGCAGCGTTTCAAACTGGCGGCGGAACAGTTGACCGCTGCGACCGAGACGACAACAGCGAACGCAACTGCAAATGCGACGGCGAACACGGCGACTAACGTCAACCCGACTGCGAACGTGAACACAACTGCGAATGAGAACGCAGCAGCAAACACGAACGCGGCGGCTAACACAAACGCCTCGCTAGTCTTCATGTCGCCAGTCTCCGCGTCGCCCGCATCTGTGTCCGAACGCGCGCGGATGTACGTCTCCCTGTTGTTCAGTTTCATCGTCACCGGCTCGCGTTCGCCGTGGTTGTGGGGACTCTTGCTCGCACTGGCGGGGCTGTGTTTCCTGTCGCGCAGGGCGGCGGGCGAGGCGGCGCGTGAGGGGCGTCTGCCGTGGGACGTGCCGGCGTGCGCGTTCGCGCTCGCCTTTGTTGCGTGCGCGGGCTATCTCGCGTTGACGAAATCTATGAATGCGCGTTACGCCGCCTTTTTGTTAATCTACGGGGCGGCGACTTTGGCGTGGACGAAAGGGCGCGTCGCCGCTTGCGTGCTCGCGTCGCTGCTCGTCGTGCAGGCGGCCGTCGCGGCGGGTTTGCCCGTCCACCTGCGCGACGTGGAACTGGCGACGCGTGGCGAAGCGGCCGTGTCGTCCGTGTCAGGTTCGACCGATCTGATCTCCGTCAACGGGCGACTCTCGCGCGCCTCATGGGGGCGACGTTTTCAAGACCCCCCGGCCGTTGACATGTTGACGCAGCCGCTCAACCCGCGCGCTTGCCGCTACAGCGTGCCGTGTGAAGCGTGCAAATAACAGGCGCGGTCGCGAGGTGATTATCGCGCCGCGCGCGGCATCTAACTTCGACGCGTCGCCGCACGGCAACCGCTGTCGCGGCTGACCAACGGCGGGCGCGTCGTTCTGAGGACTCTTGATGAAAACAGTTTCTAACTTCCCCCGGCTCTCCTTCGCGTTGCTGTCACTGTGCGTCCTGACGTTCGGCGCGTCGCCCGCGCGGGCGCAACGCACGGCGCGCAAAGCTGCCCCGCCACCGCCCGTCGTCGCCGCACAGCCCGTGGCGCTGCCCGCACGCCCGGTCGTGGATAAACTCGCCCCGGCCGGTTGGACGCGTTACGAGGTGGGGCAGCCGACGCGGTTCAGTCTGCTCCTGCCCGCCGAGCCGAGCGGCAGCGCGGAACGCATCAGTCTTACGCCGAAGGTCGCGGTGACGGTGCGCAACTACATGAGCCTCGGCGAGTCGGGGTTGTACGGCGCGACCTACATGGAAGACCTGCCCGCCGACGTGATGAACGAGGCGATGAAGCGGACAATCTTCGAGGCGTTCGTCAAAGGCTTCGCCGAAGGGTTTCAGGCGCAGATGAATAAGGGCGGCGCGCCCGGCGAGATGAAGATGTTGGAGCAGCGCGCGGCGACGGCCGGGGGCTTGAACGGTTACGAACAGGAGTTTGCTTTCGACAAGATGACGGGACGCGTGCGGCTGGTCTATGACGGGGCGAGAGCCTATGCTGTGTTGTCCTTTTGGAGCGACCCGGCGAAGGAGGCCGACCGCACTCTCTTTTTCGAGTCGTTACGCGTTAAGCGTGGACGCTAGTTGTTCGTGTGCGTCACATTTGAAAGACGTAAATCGTGAATCGTAAATCGTAAATAGAGAAAAGCAGGTTTAGTCTATTTACGATTTACGATTCACGATTTACGAGTGTTGAAGGTAAGTTAAAAAGTAAGGAAGAGATTTTCGGGCGCGGCGGTTTGATCGCGCGCTCGCACCCCGATTATGAATTTCGCCCCGGCCAGATACAGATGGCCGAGGCCGTGCTGCGCGCCTTCGAGGAGCGTCGCCACCTGCTCGTCGAGGCGGGCACGGGCACGGGCAAGACTTTGGCCTACCTCGTCCCCGCGATTGCGGCGGCCACCGCGCGCGGCGAGCGCGTCATCATCTCGACGGGCACGAAAAATCTGCAAGAGCAGTTGATGGAGAAAGACATCCCGTTTCTCCAACGCGTGCTGCCGAAAAAATTCACCGCCGCCTACATGAAGGGGCGCAACAACTACGCCTGCCTCCAACGCATCAAGCGCGCCGAGTCCGCGCCCATCCTCGACGGGCTTGACGACGTGGATCACTTCGAGGAGGTGCGCCACTGGGCGCGCGACTCGCAGACGGGCGACCGCGCGGAGCTAATTCAACTGCCCGAAAACCTCTCCTTCTGGCGTCACATTGATGCGCGCTCGGAAATCTGCCTGGGGCAGAAGTGTCCCGACTACGACCCTTGCTTCATCACGCGCATGCGCCAGCGCGCGCAGGATGCAGACATCGTGATCGTCAATCATCACCTCTTCTTCGCAGACCTCGCGCTTCGCGGCGGCGAGTACGGGCAGGTCTTGCCCGACTACGGCGCGGTCATCTTCGACGAGGCGCACGCGATTGAAGACGTGGCGGCTGAGTATTTCGGTCATCAAGTGTCGAACTATCAAGTTGAAGACTTGTTGCGCGATTTGCAACTCGTGCCCGTCACCGACTCGGACGCGAACAAAGAGTTGACGCGCGCGGGCGGGCGCGTCGCGCGTTTCAGCGAACGCTTCTGGCAGGGCTTTCAAGAGACGCGCGGCGAAGAGGGACGCGCGCCCGTGCTGCCCGGCACGTTCGCGCGCAAGAACGCGCGCGGCGAGATCGAGGCCACCGCACTCGGCGACTCGTACCTCAGTCTCGACGGCGCGCTCAACCGCATGGAGACGACGCTCGACGCGCTGCGCGAGCAGCCGCCCGAAGTGGAGAACCTCGTCCGGCGCATCCGCGAAGTGCGTTTCGGGTTGGAGTTCATCGTCGCGGGCGACGACAAGCGTTACGTCTACTGGATGGAGCGGCGCGGGCGCGGCCTCTTCCTGCGCGCCTCGCCGATTGACGTGTCCACGTTGTTGCAGGACAAACTGTTCGAGCGCGTCGAGACGGTCGTCATGACTTCGGCGACGCTGGCGAGCGCGGGCAACTTCACTTTCGCGCGCGAGCGTCTCGGACTCAACGACGACAAGACCGACGAACTCGTCGCGCCTTCGAGCTACGACTATCAAAACCAGTCGGTGCTCTACCTCCCGCCGCGGATGCCCGTGCCGAGTTCGCCGCAATGGGCGGAGGCGGCCGCCGCCGAAGTTCTGCGCATACTGGAAGTGACGCGCGGGCGCGCCTTCGTGCTCTCGACGAGTTTGAGCGGCATGCGCTCGCTCTACGAACGCGTCGCGCCGCAGGTTGATTTCCCCTGTCTCATGCAGGGCACGGCGTCGAAGACGGGACTGCTCGACAAGTTTCGCACGACGCCGAACGCCGTGCTCTTCGCCACTTCGAGTTTCTGGCAGGGCGTGGACGTGCGCGGCGACGCGCTCTCGTGCGTCATCATCGACAAGCTGCCGTTCGCCGTCCCGTCCGATCCTATCGTCGCCGCGCGGCAGCGTTTCATCGAAGACGCGGGCGGTTCGAGCTTCTACGAGTACAGCGTGCCGCAGGCGATCATCTCTTTGAAGCAGGGCTTGGGACGTTTGATCCGCAGCGCGACGGACAGGGGCGTGCTCTCCGTGCTCGACCCGCGACTGCGGACACAAGCCTACGGGCGACAGTTCATCAAGAGCCTGCCGCCCTGCCGCGTGACTTCCGATCTGTCTGAGGTGGCGCGCGTGTTTGATGAAACCGAAGCGGCTGTTAGATGATAGTGACTCCGACGTCGAACAAAGCTCTACCCGAACCTTTCAAACTTTGGAGGCGACATGAGCAGCAGAGACGAACGCGAAGACAACACGATCTATAAAGTGGTGTTGAACCACGAGGAGCAGTATTCCATCTGGCCTGCGGATCGAGAGAACGCGCTCGGCTGGAACGACGCGGGCAAGTCGGGCACGAAAGCCGAATGTCTCGCTTACATTCAAGAGGTCTGGACGGACATGCGCCCGCTCAGTTTGCGGAAGAAGATGGAAGAGAAGTAGCGGCGGGAGCGCGGCGAGTCGTAGCGGGTGGTCAGTTAGTTATTGAACACGAGGGAACTGAAGCGAGCATGAGCGGAATGTTTGAAGTGATGATCGAGCGCAACTTTTCCAGCGCGCACCAGTTGCGCGGCTACAAGGGGAAGTGCGAGAACCTGCACGGGCACAACTACAAGATCGAAATCTTCGCGCGCGGGCGCGAACTCGATCACATCGGCCTGCTCGTTGACTTCGGCGACTTGAAGACCGCCGCCGACGAGATCGTGCAGTACCTCGACCACCGCAACATCAACGAACTGCCGCCCTTCGACGCCGAACTCAACCCGTCGGCGGAAAACCTCGCGCGCTACATCCTCGAACGCGTCGCCGCGCGCGTCGGCGACGAACGCGTGCAGGTCTATAAAGTCCGCTGCTACGAAACGCCGACGAGCGTCGCGACGTACCAGATAGATTAGGGCAAAGGGGAAGGGGGAAGGGATAAAGGTAGAAGACAAAGAAGCGGGG
>JAUZFQ010000027.1 GCA_030838445.1 Pyrinomonadaceae bacterium
ACGAGACTGTGAGGATTTCCTCTGAGCGCGCTGGCGAATTGCGTAATAATCTCGCGGTCAGTCTGGGGTTGGTTCGGATCAACCGCAACCCCGGCAATGATTATTTCAAAGCCCGGATCAGGGTCGATGATGCGATTTCCGAGGGTGCTGTAACCGACTGCCGCGTGGCTAAAGCCTCTGCCAAAGAGAAACTCAGCGCCCAGTATGTCGACGCGAGCAATGATGCCGTCGCTGAAGTGCGGCACCTCGACGAGCAGACGCAGATTACCTTTGTCGGGAGTTGCCGGTGCGGTAATCTCGTAAGGCACACTGAACTTCCCCTGACCCGTCTCACCTGTAAACCGTCCCTTGTATTGCACGTAATCTACGCGGTTGAACGTCCCCGCAGCCTTTTGACTTAACGGAGGCTCAATGTTGCTCATTTCATTCTCCTTTCGATTGTAGAGGAATCCTGGTTGAGAGAAGCTGTGAGTTCTCTTACTGTAAGCAGGTCGGCGACATGAGGCTAACGAAGAAGAGGTAGTCGCTAGCAGAAAAACGTGCAATTCAACGCGCGCACAATATGCCTGTCGGCAGATGATGTCAATAGAATTATTGCGAAATCGTCCCGCGTATTTACTCGCTGTGTTCAACGCCTGACAGGACATGATACAAGTCCACGCGTCGGCTCTTTCTTTTATCCTTTCCCCTCTCCCCTTTACCCTTTCCGCTGCGCTTCCGCTCCCCGCGCCCGCTTGCTTTCCCCCCCCTGCTCGGATAAATTTGCCCTACACCCGGAGCGCGATTCCGCAACTCTTTCAAGCAAGCTGTCAGCCGCGCTCGGAACGCTTTTTCTCGGCGCAATTTAACCCCTCTGAAAGGATGCTTTTCTTCCGCCTATGAAAGTTTATCCGACCAACCAGATTCGCAACCTCGCCGCCATCGGCCACGGCGATGCGGGCAAGACGCAACTCATCAGTTCCCTGCTCTACGTGACGGGCGCAACCCCGCGCTGGGGCAAAGTCGCAGAGGGCACGACCGTCACCGACTACGAGGAAGACTCAATCGCGCGCCAGATCACTTTGAACACCGCGCTCGCACACCTCGAATTCCGCGATCACAAGATCAACTTCATAGACACCCCCGGCTACGCCGCCTTCGTCGCGCACGCGCGCCCCGCCCTGCGCGTCGCCGACTGCGCGCTCGTCATCGTTGACGGCGTGAACGGCGTCGAGGTGCAGACGGAGAAGACCTGGGCTTACGCCAACGAGTTCATCGTGCCGCGCATCATGGTCATCAACAAACTCGACAAGGAGCGTTCGGACTTCGGCGCGGCCTTAGACAGCGCGCGCCACACCTTCAGCCGCGCCATCGTCCCCTTCACCTTGCCCATCGGCAAGGAGGCCGACTTCAAAGGCGTCGTGGACATCGTTCACATGAAGGCTTACGAGTTCGACGAGCAGGGCAAGGCCAAGGAGCGCGAGATACCCGAAGCCGGGCGCGACGTGATTGACCGGGAACGCGAACGGCTCATCGAAGTGATCGCCGAATCCGACGACGCCCTGATGGAGAAGTATTTCGAGAACGGCACGCTCGAAGAGGCCGACATCATCCCGAACATCTCGAAGGCCATCGCCGCGAGCAAACTGTGCCCCGTCTTCGCCTGTTCGAGCCTTACGCTCGTCGGCCTGCAAAGTCTCCTCGAAGGCATCATTGACTACGCGCCCGCGCCCGACACGCACGAGGCCGAGCACGGCCACGCCAGCACGGACGCCGGGGCGGAGACCGTCGCGCGCAAATACAACGAGAGCGAACCCTTCTCGGCCTACGTCTTCCGCACCGTGGCCGATCCCTTCGCCGGTCGCATCACGGTCTTGAAAGTCATCAGCGGCCACGTCAAACACGACGCCACCGTGCAGAACACGACGCGCGGCGTCACCGAACGACTCGGCGCGCTCCACTCGATGCAGGGCAAGCAACTCGACAAGATTGACGAGGCGGGCGCGGGCGACATCATCGCCTGCGTCAAACTCCGCGAGACGCAGACGGGCGACACGCTCTCAGACCGCGCCGCGCCCGTCGTCTACGACGCGCTTGCCTACCCCGAAGCCGCCATCGCCTTCGCCATCGAGCCGAAGTCGCGGCAGGACGAGGAGAAGATCAGCGTCGCGCTGCACAAGATTCTGGAAGAAGACCCGTCGCTCCACTTCACGCGCGACGCGCAGACCAAAGAGTTTATCCTCTCTGGTTCGGGGCAACTGCACGTCGAGACGGTCGTGCAGAAGTTGAAGGATCGCTATCACGTCGAGGTCGCGCTCCACCCGCCGAAAGTCCCTTACAAGGAGACGATCACGGCGCGCGCCGAGGTGCAGGGGCGGCACAAGAAGCAGACGGGCGGGCGCGGCCAGTTCGGCGACTGCAAAGTCATCTTCGAGCCTTTGGAGCGCGGCGGCGGCTTCGAGTTCGTGGACAAGATTTTCGGCGGGAGCGTGCCGCAGCAGTTCCGCCCGGCCATCGAGAAAGGCATCGTCGAGGCCGCGTCCGGCGGCGCGATTGCGGGCTACCCGCTCGTTGATTTCAAGGTCACGCTCATTGACGGCTCTTACCACAACGTTGACTCGGACGAGCACAGTTTCCGCGCGGCGGGGCGCAAGGCGTTTCGCGCGGCGATTGATAAGGTGAAGCCCTCTCTGCTCGAACCGATCATGGACGTGGAAGTCGTCGCGCCGGTCGAGGCGAGCGGCGACATCATGGGCGATCTCAACTCGCGGCGCGGGCGCGTGCAGGGCATGGAGATGCGCGGCAAGAATCAGGTCATCAAAGCGCAAGTGCCGATGGCCGAGATGCTCGACTACCAATCCAAACTCAACTCCATCACCGCCGCGCGCGGCTCTTACCACATGGAGTTCTCCCACTACGACCCCGTGCCCGGCCAACTCACGCACAAGATCGTCGAACAGGCACGCGCCGAAGGCAGGATCAGGGGCGAAGAGGAAGAGTAAGTTATGTCGCTCCCCGAAATCAGCAAGTATTACTTTAGCGTGGCCGAGTTTGAGCGCATGGGCGAGGCGGGCGTCTTTACGAAGGACGCCCGCCTTGAACTGATCGAGGGAGAGATAATCGAGATGTCGCCGATAGGCAGCCGCCACGCCGCTTGCGTTAAATTTCTCAACAGGTTTTTGAATCGGGCTGTCGGCGACATCGCGCTTGTCAGCACCCAAGACCCGATCAGGCTCAACGACTTCTCCGAGCCGCAACCTGATCTCGCTTTGCTTCGTCTGCGCGATGATTTTTACCGGGACGCGCACCCGACCCCGGCCGACGTGCTCCTCGTCATCGAAGTCGCGGACACGACGCTCGGCTACGACCGGCAAGTCAAAGTTCCGCTCTACGCGAAGGCCGGGGTCGCGGAAGTCTGGATCATCAATCTGACGGACGAACTCATCGAGGTTTACGCAGAGCCGGAAGGCGGCGCGTATCAGACAGCCGTCAACTTCCGGCGCGGCGAAGAAGCGCGCGCCCACACCGTCGCCAATCTGTCTGTCGGCGTCGCCGACGTGTTGGGGTAGACATGAGCCGGGCAGGAAAGGCGACGAGGAACATTAAGAGTCTCTTTCAAAACTAGCGACGCGTCTTTCCTTTGCGTCTTTGCGTCTTTGCGTGAGTCTCTTCTTTAAAAATTTTACCTCACGCAAAGGCGCAAAGAGAACAAGGAGGTTGAAGCAGTGTCCACACAACATCCCGGCGCGGCCGCATGTCGGCGCAAGTTCCTCAAATATTTCCCGCAGGGTTTCGTTGACGCGACCTACTTGAGTTGGGAGCGCGACTACAAGTGGGAGTCGCACGAGCGTTGGGAGGAAGTGTTGGGGCGGGCGGAGTTTCGGCGACTGCTGCGCGCGGGCGAGTTTGCGGAGGTTGCCGGGCGCGCGGTGCGCGTCGAGCAGCGCAGTCGCCACAGCATGATCTTCTCGTTCGAGAAGATGGCGCTGCGCGATGCGATCAAAACGGGCGAAGGCGCGCGCCTCTTCGCGGAGGGTCTCTACGAGTTTCTTCACGGCGCGGGGGGCGCACAGCGCAAGTTCGAACGTTGGGTCGAGGCGGTCGCCGCGCTGCCGCGCAAACAGACGCGCGTGCTGACGTGGCCGCTCGTCACCGTCTTCGGTTTCATCGCGCAGCCCGAAACGCACATCTTCCTCAAACCGAACGTCACGCGCACGGCCGCACGCGCCTACGGCTTCGACTTCCAATACCAATCGCGCCCCAACTGGGACACTTACGCAAACTTCCTCCAATTCGCCGAGACCATCCGCCGCGACCAGCGCGACCTCAAACCGCGCGACATGATTGACCTGCAATCCTTCATGTGGGTGCAAGGCTCGGATGAGTATCCCGACAGATGATCACCAGCCCGCTCGTGCTGCGCCCTGCGGCGGACACGGCAGTTGTCATGTTCCCACGATTCCCTCGCGCGGCGGGCGTAACCGCGGCGTCCAAGTCATCGTCTTCATATTTAATCGGGTCATTTCCTGTCGGACATGTCAATCAGGAGGCTTATGCGTAAAACTCTATCGTTCACAACTCGCGCGTGTGTCGTCGCCGCGCTGCTCGCTTTGTTTCAACAGACGGGCGCGGCGCAGACGACGAAAGTGTCGGCCAAACTTTTGCACACGATGCCGGACGGCTATACGAACTGGTGGAGTCCTGATGCGAGGACTTTCGCCGTGTACAACGGGGACGTGCTCCTGTACGACGCCGCGACGACGAAGGTGCGCGCGACGATCAAAACTTCGGGCGCGCCGCTACCGAAGGCGCTCTCTTTCACGCCGGACGGGCGCGTGCTGATCCTTCTTTCCGACCGCGTGCGCCTCTACGACGTCGCCGACGGCAAGTTGCTGCGCCAGTTCGGCGAGGGCACGGAGCCGATCAACCGTTACGAAACGAAATTCGAGCCGGAGGCCGTCTCGGTTTTGAACAGCGATGGTCAGTATGAAACCGAATATAAGTCGCCGGGCAATTACGAAAACACTCTGGAACTGCCCACCAAGTACATCGGCGACCGTGTGACCAGCCCCGACGGCAAATTCCTGCTCGTGCGCGCACGCAAAGACGTTGACGCGCAGGTCTACAATTTGGAGACGGGCGAATTGAAGTTTACGCTTGAGCCTTACGTCGAAGCGGGAAAGAAGCGGCGCGGAGGGGGCGACGCGCTCGGCGAATTCAGCGCGGACGGGCGGTTCATCGTCACCTCGCACGAGGATCGCACGCCGCGCCTGTGGAACGCGGCGACCGGCGCGCTCGTCGCCAACCTCGCGCCGCAGACGGACATCGTTTACGGGGTGCGTTTCAGCCACGACAGCAAGTTCGTCGCGACCACGAGTTTTGACGGCATCGTGAAAATCTGGGACACGGCGACGGGCACGCTCCGGCACACCATCGGCGCGAAGAAAGACCAGCACTATTTCGCCGTCTGGAATCCGAAGGACAACTCTTTCGTCACGAAGTCAATCAAGCGGCGCGAGATCAACATCTGGGACGCGGCGACGGGCGCGCTCGTCGCCAAGCTCGACAACAAAGTGGCGAAGGAAAAGTTTGAAGACGATCTGACTTTCGACTACAGCCCCGACGGTAAAATCCTGCTCACCAAAGCCACCAACTACAGCACCGCCCTGTCTCCCATCCTGCCGAATAGAAAGCTGCGCGCCATCGCGTACCTGTGGGACGCACGCACCGGCGCGCTCGTCAACACCCTGCGCGACGACAAAGCGCGCGACGGCCTTGCTTACTACTACGACAAATTTTTTTGGAGTCCGGCGGGCGACTTTCTCATCACCACCGGGGCGGTCGTGCGCCTGTGGAATCCGCGCGGCGAACTGCTGCTGGAACTGGATAACGACGCGGTCGTCACGGCGAGCCTCAGCCCGGACGGGCGTCTGTTAGCCCTGACGGACGCGTTATCTCTGGGGACGACCGTCAAGGGGGTGGCGGGAATTCTGATCGGGAAGAAGCCGAAAGCGCTGTTGTCAAAAACACACCTCTGGCAGATTGAAAGCGCGGGGACTGACTCGGCCTCCCGACGCAGAGAGTCTGCCATTCAACCGTAGCTTGATCTCAGCCGCGCACATCACAAACAAGGCGGGAAGTCGTAACATTTCGCATCGAGCCTGTCAGGAGCTAATGATGAATAAAACGATACTCGCCTTGTTGTTGATCTTGGCCGGTTGCGGCGTCTGCACGGCGCAGGCCAGCGGCAACATCGGCTATTCGCAATCCGGCGGCAACGCCAGAGCCGAGCAGAACGAACGGAACAAGCGCGTGCTGGCGAAAGAGGACGCCCCTCCGACCGCCAACGGCATGTTCGTCGAAGCCAGCGTGTTGATGAACGTTAAGGCCGACGAGCACGTCGCCGTGTTCGGCCTCGCGCATGAGTGCGTCACCGTCGCCGAGTGCAATCAGAAAATGGACGCCACGGTCAGCCAGTTCTCCGGCGACTTAAAGCGGCTGGGCCTCGCGTCCGGCGACATCTTCGTTGACTTCGCGGCGCAGAACAAGATTTACGGCTTTCAGCTAGAGGGCAACGTGGCGAAGGAGAGGCTGGTCGGCTTTGAGCTTAAGAAAAACGTCAACGTGCATTATCAGGACAAGCTCTTGCTCGACAAGTTGCTCGTCGCGGCGGCGCAGTCGAAAATCTTCGACCTGATCAAGGTTGACTACATCGTGCGCGACCCCGGCATCGTCCACAACCGTCTGGCGGAAGAGGCCGCGCGTTTGATCAAGCAGAAGATGGCGCGACACGAAAAGCTGCTCGGCATCAAACTCCAACCCCCGGCGCAAGTCTTCGCGGAGCGATACAGCGCCTACTTCCCCACCGAGATGTACGACTCCTACACGGCCTACGAGGCGGAGGATGTCAGCCGCAGAAGCTACGACGAAGACAAATACATCATCCAGCGCGCCCGCAAGAGCCGCACGTTTTTCTTCAACCCCCTCAACGCCGACGGCTTCGACGCCGTGATCAACCCAATCGTGATCGAGCCGGTCGTGCAATTCACCCTTTACCTCAGAGTCAAATACGAGGTCGAGCAGAGTAACAAGTAGTAAGTTAGGGTGGTGTTTGACCCGTATTCAGACGGGTGATGCCGGGCGTTAGGCGCTTCTTTCACACGAACGACTCGGAGAGGTGCAGGTCTGAAACTACCGGCCGCTTGGATTCCAAGGTGGAGAAACGGATGGACGAGCCAGTGTTCAAACAGGTCGGGAAGGGGTTGTTCAAGGAGATGTATTTCCGGCTCGGAGGCGGTGAAGCGTCGGGCTGGACGGCCGACTACTGGCAGAAGTTTTTCGAGGAGGCCGAGTTGGACTGGAGATTTATGGTCGAAGAACCCCGAAGTGCCGAGCACAACAGGATGTTTATCGTCACGGATCATAAGGCCAGAGAGCACCGCATGTTCTTCTTAACAGACCAGTCCGAAGAAGATTTTTTCCGACAGCCCGGCGACGAGTGACGGCACACCATGTCGGCCGACGCCGCGCCTCACAACGGCATGCACCCGACCGCGAATTAGGCATACCTCTTATCGTGAACTTGTCCTGAGCGAAGTTGAACGCGCAGCGGTGATGCCCGGCGTTCGGCAACTTCACAAACACTCCTGCCAAAAAACTTCATGAAATATCTTGTGCCTAAAGATCATTAACAAATGAAAGTCGCTGATCGGATTCTCAGGTGCTGTAGCCGTTCTGAGACGGGCGAAACAGGATCAAGCGTCAGAGGCAGACCCTCACACATGTATAAAGGAGACTCGAATCAATGAACCTATTTCTGATACGACATTGCCAACCCGTACAAACCACTGACACCGATCCGTCATTATCACGCGCCGGTCAATCTCAGGCTGTTAAACTGGGAAGCCTGTTTGTGAGGCTCGGCATTAGACTTGGCACCACCTCGATTTTGACCAGCAACCTGAAACGCGCCGAGCGAACAGGTAATATTATCGCCAAGAGCCTGCGTCTGGCGCAGAGTCCGCCACCGGCTGTAGAACGACCGATACGTCAATTCCCTGCTACAAACGACGTCAGAACGCTATTAAGTAATATTCGGACGGTCGTAGCCGAAGAACATCCCACGCACATGTTCGTCGTTTGGCATTTTCCCCTGGTTGGAACTGCATTCAACCGGCTGGTAGGGTCTAATCTACTATCTTGGCCCGATGCTTATGGCGCAACTGCTCATCTTACATGTGGTGAGACGTTGGACGATGGTTCGGGAACGTTTCGCTGGTTTATCTTGCCGGAATTGCTTCCCTAGACAGCCTGACACCTTACCGCCGCCGGACAACTCATTCAACCCGACCGCCCTCAGCGTGTCTCTCATAAACATTTGTCGGCTTCGGGTTGGTTGAACATCATCGTACGATGCCGCGAGTAGGCGGGCAACCGTCTCAACGATCTTCCTTATGTCGGCGGGCTTCCGCAAGAACTCAGTGACGCCCGCACCGAGCGCATAAAATTGCGGAATGCGGATTGAAAAGCACTAACTTGTTTTTCAATCCGCATTCTACAATCGAAGATTCCGCGCCCCGTGTTTTTATTTCCTGTTGGAGGCGCGTTGCGCGTGGCGTGCGTTCTGTTCGTCGAGCCAGCGTTTGAGTGGGGCGAAGTAGTCAATGATGGCGGTGGCGTCCATCTTGTCTTCGCCGGTCAAAGCCTTCAAGGCTTCCGGCCAGGGGCGGCTCTGTCCCATCGTGAGCATCTGTTTGAGTTTTGCGCCCGCGGCCTTGTTGCCGTAGATGGAGCAGCGGTTGAGCGGCCCCGTAAAGCCCGCCTCGCGGCAGAGCGCGCGGTGAAACTGAAATTGTAGGATCGCGGCGAGGAAGTAGCGCGCGTAAGGCGTGTTGGCGGGGACGTGATACTTCGCGCCCGCGTCGAAGTCGGCCTCGCTGCGCGCGGCGGGCGGCGCGATGCCCTGATACTTCGTCCGTAGTTCCCACCAAGCCTTGTTGTAGTTCTCCGGCGTGACCTCGCCGGAGAACACTTTCCAACGCCACTGATCCACGAGATAGCCGAAGGGCAAAAACGCCACCTTGTCGAGCGCGAGTCGCAGGAGCAACCCTGTGTCCGCGCTCTCGTCCGGCACTTTGTCAATCAGGTTGATCTTCTTCAAATATTCGGGCGTGACCGAGAGCGCCACGGCGTCGCCGATGGCTTCGTGGAAACCGTCGTTCGCGCTGTTCTGGTAGAGGTTCGGCTGCGGCGCGTAGGCCATCTGGTAGTAGTTGTGGCCGAGTTCGTGGTGGACGACCGAGAAATCTTCCGCAGTGATCTTGATGCACATCTTAAGGCGCACGTCCTGCTTCGCGTCCACGTCCCACGCGCTCGCGTGGCAGACCACATCCCTGTCCTGCGGTTTGACGAACAGCGAACGCTCCCAGAAAGTCGGCGGCAGCGGGTCGAGTCCGAGCGAGGTGAAGAAGCCCTCGCCGTAGCGCACCATTTGTTTCGCGTCGGTCTTCTTCTCGACGAGAATTTTGGTGAGGTCGTAACCGGCGTCGCTCCGTTCGGGTTTCAGCAGCGGGTAGATGTTGCTCCACGTCTGGCTCCACATGTTGCCCAACAGGTGCGCGGGGATCGCCCCGTTCTCCGGCACGAGTTGCTTACCGTACTTCTCCGAGAGCTTCCAGCGCGTGTAGGTGTAGAGCGAATCGTAGAGCGGTTTGACTTGCAACCACAGACGCTCCATCTCGGCCGCGAACTCATCGGGCGGCATGTCGTAGTTGGAACGCCAGAGCGCGCCCAGATCTTTGAAGCCCATCTCGCGCGCGCCCATGTTGCCGAGGACGACGAAGCGCGCGTACTTCTGTTTGAAGGGCGGCGAGATGGCGTGCCAGCCGAGCCAGATGCGTTTTAACTCTTCCGGGTCGCGGCTCTCCGCCATGATCGGCTCCATCTCTTGAAGCGTCAGGCATTTTCCGCGCTCGCCGTCGGGGCAGTATTTACCTTTGCCGTAGTCGCTCGACAGAGACGCGGTGATCTTCGTCAACTCGTCGCGCTCGGCCGGGTTCGAGGGCGCGGGGACGGTCAGCGCGAGTTTCAGCAGCTTCAACTTGCGCGCCGTGTCGGCGGGGAGTTTGAGGTTGTCGAAGCGCGTCGCCTGCTCGGCCAACTCCGTGACGGCGGCGGTCAGGTCGTTGTTGGCGTCGGCGGCGAGGGCTTCCGTGTCGTCCGTGATGAAGTTTTCCTGAATCCAACTCGCGCGGCTGAGCTTGAGGTTGAGTTCAGTCAGACGCTGCTCGGCGCGCGCGACGAACTGCGCGGCCTCGGCCGCCGTCGCCTTGCCCGCCGCGGCCTTTCGCGCTCCCGCCTTCTTCGACGCGAGCGCCTGCGCGAACACCGCGCCGTTCGACACTAAAATTAACGATAACAATAAGGCGACGACGCCCGTCCGCCGCGTCGCTCGATAAGACACTCTCATACACTACCTCCAAAGTTGGGCTGATCCGTGTGCGATTCGACTTGTGAAATTTTAGGGGAGCGGACGCGGCTATTTTAACGCCGATCACGGCCGCGCACATAACCCCGAAGGCCGCGCCTTTAGCGGGCGGCGTCTGCGTCGTCGAAGCGTGCGCGGAACTCTTTGGCGCGGCGGCGCAGGTGCAGCCAGTCGTCGAAGATTTCCGGTTGCCTGAGCCAGACCGTGAACCACTCGGCGATCTCTTCTTTCTCGGCGCGCTTGCGCTCGTTCACCGCCGGGTTGCGCGCGATCATCTGCGCGCGCTGCTTGCCCTTCAAGACCTTCTCGCGCACGCGGCGCAAACCTTCCTTGTCCTTCTTGCGCCCGAACTGTAGGCGCAGGTTATCCAGACGCTTGAGCGAGGCGGCGGCCTCGTCGAAGTTGGAGAACTTGAGGACGTTGCGAAACATCGCTTCGTAGGGGTCTGCGCTGCGCCAGCGCGCGTCCATCTCCAACACCTCTGCGTGACGCAACTCCGCGCCCTCGTCCGCCAAGAGGCGAGCGACCACCGCCGGACTCTCCTCCGCGCCTTCACCGAAGCGTGCGCGCACCGCCTCTGCAATCGCCTCCAACTCCTCTGCGCCCACGGTCTCGCAGTCGAGATGTTCCCACACCTCGATCATCAAGTCGTGTTTTGTACGCGCTTTCCATTCGCCCATTCGAGAAAGGGTAAAGGGTAAAGGGTAAAGGGTAAAGGGGTGAAGCGGGGCGCGAGTCAAATGAGGGTGACGTTTTCCCCTTCCCCTTCCGCTTTTCCCCTTACTCACAGCCCCCGCTATTAACCGTCTTCATCCCCTTTGCGGTAAAATCCAGTGTGTCTCCCGACAACTTGCACGCGAGCTATTCACCCTTGATGTCAAAACTCGATTCAGCCCCCGCAGCCCTGCGCGAACACTTCGGCTTTGAGACTTTCCGCACCGGCCAGCGCGAAGTGATTGACGCCATCCTCGACGGTCACGACACGGTGGTCGTGATGCCGACGGGCGGCGGCAAGTCGCTCTGTTTCCAACTGCCCGCGCTGATGAAGGATCAGGTTGTCGCGCTGCTCGCGCGCAATTTGCCCGCCACCTTCATCAACAGTTCCGTGGTCTTCGAGGAGCAGAAGGCGCGCATCGCAGGCGTCAGGCAGGGGCTTTATAAACTCGTCTACGTCGCGCCCG
>JAUZFQ010000282.1 GCA_030838445.1 Pyrinomonadaceae bacterium
CTCGCGCTTGAGCGCCATCTCCTTGAGCATCTCTCGATGAGGGGATTCCTGTTCGGGGTCGTCCGAAGCATCGCCGGTGGGTTTATTCCGTTGGATATTGTCGGGGTATTTTTGCGCGGTCTGTCCACGCGCGGAGAGGCGACTGCCGCCGCAGACGTACGTGGCGATCAGGAAAGCAAAAAGTAAGACTCGTAAGAGCATCGGTTTTGGCGGTGCTGAAAGATAAGACGGCAAGTGTTGCTCTAACTTACGTGTGACGTGAAAAGAGCAGTTTACGGTTGTCTGCTCTCTGCCGTGGCCTGACATAAACGGCCGTACTTAATTTCCCCGAAAGCGGACTTAATGTTTTACACGAGATTGGTCGTCGCGCCGACTCATCAAGTTTTACTTGAAGCGGATGCGCTACGGGACGCGAGTCGGATTATCGGGAGTGTTGATGAACTCCTCGCCCTTCGGTCTGGGGCGCGGCACAACGACGATTTTCGGGTTGCCCTGCGGCAGGCGTTCGGCCGGGCGTCGCGCGCCCACCGCCGACTTAAATGCGATAGTCTCCGCACGCCGTTCACTGTTGAGGCTCAACACGCGCGCCCCGCTCCATTCGGACGAGAGCAGGCTGAGCGAGTAGTGGCCTTCCTCGCCCGGCGCGAGATCGCCCGGCTCGACATTGATCTTGCGACGTTCGGCGGCCTGTGGATTACCGCGCCGCTTCAACTCCATCTCCAAGCTGAGGGCTTCGAGTCGCTTGTCCGAAATATTACGGACAGTGCCCGTGATGAGCGCCTGCGAGCCTCTCAGGCGCGCCTCGTCCTCTAAGATTTGCGCCTCTGGCGGGGCAGCAATCTTAGCGACCTGTTCCGCCTGTTGCGCGGCGCGGACACGCGCGAGTTGCCGCGCGTGCAAGAAGCGATAACCCACGAGTAACGCCGCGGCCACGGCCAGAGCACACACGATTGCACCGATCTTGACCCATTTTGAAGGTGTCTCCTCGCCTCCTTCAAATAGGTGCGGCTCGGAAGTCGGCTCGTTAATGCTTCGATTACTGCTCATAACTTCAAGCCGCGTCCTAAGCTATTACTTTAGGCAGGTGCGGCTAAACGGCTGTAAGTCCTGAATGTACGTGCGTAAATTAGGGCTGCGGCGAATTTACTAAGGTTGCGGTGTGGGCGGCCCGCCCGTGAGTTTTTCGACCAGCGCGGTGATGAACTCCTGCTCGGCCAGACCTGAACTGCGCAGGCTGACCCATTCCGCGCCCGACGCACCGTCGCTGCGACCCTCGACCCGCGCGTTGACGGCGACGCTCGTCGTCACCCCGTCGAGCGGCTGCACTTCCACGATGAAGGTGTAGCGTCCCTGTGTCCAGCCGCGCGAATTCTCCTCGGTCAACTCCGCGTAGCGGTTCAACTCCGTCCCGGCCACGACCGCGCCTTTAACGAACCTGAAAGGCTGGCTGATGAGCACGCCCTCGTCGGTTTTAGAGACCGTGGTGTCGACGATCAATTTACGTTCGGCCATCAACTCCTCGACGGCGCGCAGCACGATGTCACGTCGGATTGTGAAGCGGTAAGGATTCGGGATGGGCGGCGGTGTCGGCGTGCGGCCTTTCCCGAAGTCTATCCCGCGTCCGCTGCCGGTGTTCTGCTTGACGCCGTTGACGCCCGGTGCGCGGTCAGTCCCCGCGTCGCGGATGCGGTCGTTCTGTCGATCCACGCCCTTCTCCTGTGCGAAGACGCCGCCGGCAGTCAGGAGCAGAAACATTGAGAGGGTTAAGACTTTCTTCATCGCTAACCTTTCGGCCACACCCGCGTGAGCCTCCTTGCAAGTTGTTTCGGTTCGACGGGAGACGGGGTGAGAATAAAACAACGTCCCGGTCTTTTCAAGACAGAGTTTCAAACGGGGAATACTTGAGCCGCAAAACTCCGTAACCAAGACCGTTAATTATTCTCGTTCGCGGGCGCGGGCGTGGCTCTGGCGTCACGCTCGCTCTCCCACGCGCGTAATGATTGCACGCCCCGTTGAAAGTCTGCTTCGTTACTGTAAAAATTATGCGCGCCGTCGTCGCGGGAAGGTTCGCGCACGTAGTAGAGATAGTTCGACTCTGCCGGGCGCAGCGCGGCTTCGATGGAACGCGCGCCGGATGAGGCAATCGGCCCCGGAGGGAGACCGCGCACTTTGCGCGTGTTATACGGTGAATCGCGTTCAAGATCGCTGCGGTAAACTTTCCCGTCATTCTTCCATTTACCCGCGAGTTTAGAAGCGTAGATGATGGACGAGTCAATGCCGAGCGACATGCCGATCTTGAGTCGGTTGTAAATAACGGACGCCACGAGCGGTCTCTCTTCCTTCAACTTGGCCTCTGTCTCCACGAGTGACGCAACGGTGACGATCTCTCTCGGCGTTCGATTCGCAGGGACAGCTTGCTCGCCCAGTTGCTCGCGCCAGACCTGCCTGAAGCGTTTGACCATCGCCGCGATCATCGCGCGCGCGTTGGTGTCGGGAGGGAAGCTGTAAGTGTCAGGGTAGAGGTAGCCTTCGAGATTGGTGGCCTGTGCATCGAGGTCGCGGATGTCGCTCGTGTCGTTCATCAGCGCGAGCGCTTCTTCGGCGTTAGCGAGTTTGAGTTCGGGGATACGCGCCATGGCGGCGGCGATGTCCCAGCGCGTCCAACCCTCGATGACGGTGAAGCGCGCCAGGCGCTGCTCGCCCTCTTCCAGTTTTCGCAACACGCCGAGCGGCGAGATGGGAGAAGGGAAACGATACTCGCCCGCTTTCAGGCGCGTGCCGGCACCGCTGAAGCGAATATAGAGTCGCAGCGGCCAAGAGCGTCCGATAACGCCGGAGGTCGAAAGGCGTGAGATGGTTTCGTCGGGCGTCGAGCCGCGTGGGATTTCGATGTACTGAGTTGCGTGGGAGTGTGCGACGGGTTTGTGTAGTTCACGATAGAGCCAGAAGGAAAAGCCCGCGGCGGCACATACCAGGATGATGCCGAGAATGGTTAACAGACGAAAGATTTTCATAAACAATGAGTTTAACTAAGAAGGCGCAAACTATGATAAGGACACATGTTAAGGATGAAAATTATTGCGCCATGAAACTACGAGATTCGATTCTGAACTGACCAGATTTAATTGATGTTGTAACTCGCGATTATGGCTGCCTGTCTTGTTGGACAATGAAATCCCGCAAAATAAGTGCGGCGGCTTCGCTGTCGAGCCGCGCCGTTAACTCGTCGCCTTGCACTCCCGCCTCACGCAGGGATGCTTCGGCGGCGTGTGAAGTGAGTCGTTCGTCCTGCAAATGCACAGGGACCGATAGAGATAGGGAAAGGTTGCGCGCGATGCGGCGTGCCTCTTGCGCGGCGTCGCCTTCCGAGCCGTCCAGATTGAGCGGCAAACCAATGACCACCCCTTGAGCGTCAAAGCTGTGTCGTAAGTCTGTGATTTGCCGGAGCAACTTTTTCCAGTTGGTGCGGCCGAGTGGCGGCAGCGGGTGCGTCGTCAGTTGTAGCTCGTCGCTGACGGCGACGCCGACGCGCTTCGTCCCCAGGTCGAGCGCGAGCAGACGGCCTTTAACTTCGACCGGCCGTGTCTCGTCGTTGATTTCGGGAAAGTTTGAATCCGGCAAAATTGATTTTATCGCAGACGCACGCAGTATAACGTAGCCGTTCGACGCGAGGCTAACCGGCTCAACCGTCTTGCGACGCATCAGAGGGCTACTGTATCATCACTCCCAGCCCGCCGGGCAATGAGGTTCGCGGGTGTTGGAATAATCCGGCGCTGTCAAAGTTTTCCAGAGGTGAACGATGTCATTTCGCAGTAAATTTCTCGTAGTGGTTTTCTCCGCCACGCTAGCCCTGTACGCTGTGGTCGGCGGTCTGATCTTTACGCGCGCGCAACAGCAGAACGACCCCGGCGCGCAGCTTCGAATTTTCGAGAGCGTCCTCCAACACATCCACGACGATTATGTTGACGAGCCGGATTTGAACAAGGTGCGCGCGGGCGCTCTGCGCGGTCTCGCTTACGGGCTTGATCCGTATTCGACCTATCTGACGGTCGATCAGGTGCGCGACTTCCGCGTCGGGCTTGATAAGGATCGGGCGGGCATCGGCGCGGAGCTTTCGCAGGTGGCCTCTTACCTCTACGTGATCGCGCCGGTGAAGGGTGGCCCGGCGGAACAGGCGGGCGTGCAGGCGGGCGACATCATCGAGTACATAGACAACAAGGCGACGCGCGACATCTCGCTTTACGACGCGAAGCAACTGTTGAACGGCGCGTCGGGTACGGAAGTCAAAGTACGCATCCTGCGCGCGGGGACACGCCCGCTGACGGTAGCGATCAAACGCGCACCGGTGGCGGCACCGGGCGTGGAGACGCGTGTGGAAGCGGCGAAGATCGGGGTGGTGCGCATCAACAGTCTGGCGGACGGCGAGGCGGCCATCGTGCAGAAGCGCGTACAGGAATTGCAGAAGCAGGGCGCGCAGAAGTTGGTGCTCGATTTGCGCGGCGTCGCGGGCGGCTCGCTCGCGGAGGGCGTCCGGGTGACGAATCTGTTCATCAAAGACGGCGCGCTTGCGCAGACCATCGGACGCGGCAACAAGAGCCTCAAGACTTTCACCGCCGATCCGAAACTCGCCATCTTCGACGGCCCCGTGGCGGTCTTGATTGATCGGGGCACGGCGGGCGCGGCGGAAGTCGTCGCCTCGGCTTTCATCGAACGCAAGCGCGGCGAGGTCATCGGCGAGAAGAGTTTCGGCGCGGGCGCGGAGCAGCAGTTGTTCCCGCTGCGCAACGGAGACGGGTTGCTGCTGACGACCGTCAAGTGGGCGTCGTCGGCCGGAAAGTCTTTCATCGGGGCGGGCGTTTCGCCGACGGTGGAAGTGAAGCGTCCGGAGTTGGCCGCGGCGATTGACCCGGAAGATTTGACGGGCAACGACGACGATGCGATTGCGCAACCGGCGCAGCCGGGCGACCGCAGGGAAGTCTCGCCTGAGGCCGCTTCTCCGAAGCAGCAACCGGAAGACACGCAGTTGAAGAAGGCGCTCGAACTCCTGAACAAACCGGCGCAACAGCCAGCACAGCAAAAGGCTGCATAGGCGAAGTTCGCGGCATCAACAGATGAGACAGAAGAAGCGGCCGGGAAAGTTTAAACTTTACCGGCCGCTTCGGTTTTTTGCGTTGACGATTACGTCGCCGTCGTTTGAACGTGATTACAAAGGAATGTTTCCGTGCTTCTTCGGCGGGTTGGTGTCGCGTTTATTCTCTAAGAGCGCGAGGGCGCGCGCGAGTTTGAGACGCGTCTCGGCCGGTTCGATGATCTCGTCTATGAAACCGCGCTCGGCGGCGACGTAAGGGTTGGCAAACTTCTCTTCAAACTCGGCGACGCGCGCTTGCCTCGCACTCTCCTGATCCGCCGCCTCGCTGATCTCGCGTCGGTACAGGACGCCGACCGCGCCGCCCGCGCCCATGACGGCGATCTCGGCGGAAGGCCACGCGAGGTTGATGTCGGTGCGAATGTGCTTCGAGGCCATCACGCAGTACGCGCCGCCGTAGGCCTTGCGTGTGATGACTGTGATCTTGGGGACGGTGGCTTCGGCGAAGGCGTAGAGCAGTTTTGCGCCGTGGCGGATGATGCCGCCGTGCTCCTGCCTGACGCCGGGGAGGAAGCCGGGCACGTCCTCGAAGACGACGAGGGGAATGTTGAAGCAGTCGCAGAAACGCACGAAGCGCGCGGCTTTGACGGAGGCGTCAATGTCGAGCACGCCCGCTAGATACGCCGGCTGGTTGGCGACGATGCCGACGCTGCGCCCGTCTATGCGCGCGAAGCCGACGACGATGTTCGGCGCGTAAAACTCGTGAACTTCAAAAAAGTATCCGTCGTCAATCACGGCGTGGAGCACGTCGCGGATGTCGTATGGCTGGTTCGACTCCTCCGGCACAATCGTGTTGAGACGCTCGTCGCGGCGGTCGGCCGGGTCTGAGGTCTGGACGCGCGGGGCTTCGTCCATGTTGTTGGAGGGAATGAACGAGAGAAGTTCGCGGACGAGTTGGAGCGCGTGCTGGTCTGAGTCGGCGTCGAAGTGTGCGACGCCGGAGATGCGGTTGTGCGTGTCCGCCCCGCCGAGTTCTTCCTTCGAGACCTCTTCGTGCGTGACGGCGCGGATCACGTCGGGGCCGGTGATGAACATGTAAGAGGTGTTCTTCACCATGACGTTGAAATCAGTGATCGCGGGGCTGTAGACCGCGCCGCCCGCGCACGGCCCCATGATGCAACTGATTTGCGGGACGACGCCAGACGCTAAGGTGTTGCGCAGGAAGATGTCCGCGTAGCCGCCGAGACTCAAGACGCCCTCCTGTATGCGCGCGCCGCCCGAATCGTTGAGTCCGACGACGGGTGCGCCGACGCGCATCGCCATGTCCATCACCTTGCAAATTTTTTCCGCGTGCGTCTCGGAGAGCGAGCCGCCGAAGACAGTGAAGTCTTGCGCGAAGACGAAGACGCGGCGGTTGTCGATCAGGCCGTAGCCGGTGACCACGCCGTCGCCGGGGTAGCGTTGCTCTTCCAGACCGAAGTCGTGCGAGCGGTGGACGACGTGTTTGTCGAACTCCTCGAACGTCCCCTCGTCGAGCAGGAACGCGATGCGCTCGCGCGCCGTCAGCTTGCCCGACGCGTGTTGACGTTCGACGCGCGCCAGACCGCCGCCCTCTTCGGCGCGGCGTTCGCGCTCGCGCAGGCGTTCGAGTTTGGAAGGTTGTTGCTGTTCCGTCTTCGTGCTGGTAGAAGTCATAAGTTTGCGTCAATCGGAATTTGCTCGTGCCGGATTGTACAACACACGCACGCGTGGGCGTCGTTGCGGCTACGCGTGCCAGTCGAAAGGGTACTCTCTGCGCTCGATAAGTGCGAGCAACTCTGCGAGCGCGCGGGGCACGGCGTCGCGCACGGCCGCAGGGTAATTGTAGCGCGCGGCGTTAGCCGCAAACTCGTCTTCGTCGAGGATGCGGAGGGAGAAATCCGGCGCGACGAGCACGTCTATGTCCAGATCGATGAAGGTCAGGACGCGGCCGTCGAACTCTGCTGGGAGATTGATATTGCAATAGTAGTTGCGCAGCGCGCCCGCCGGTTCGCGAAAGCGGAAGACGCTGTAGCAGCGATCCGTCCAGTAATATTCGGTGCTGAGCGTGCCGGGGGCGATGTGGCCGAGTTGGGGATGCCGGATTTCCTTTTCGAAGACGCCTTCGACGATCACGAGTGAATCATCTTGCGTCACGAGACGCGCATGCCACTCGCGATGAAGTCGGCCGTCGAACTTGCGCGCGCAGACCGTGACCGATTCAGTGTCCGCGGGCGCGGCGACTTCCGCTGAACTTTCAACCCCCATGCGGCGACACCTTCACCTGGACGCGCGCACGTTGTTGCTCAGCGTGCCGACGTTTTCCACTTCGACTTCGCACACGTCGCCGTCCGCGAGCGGCCCAACGCCCGCGGGCGTCCCCGTGGAGATCAAGTCGCCCGGTTCGAGCGTCATGATGTGCGAGATGTAGCGAATGAGGTAGGCGACGGAGAAGGCCATCGCGGCGGTGCGCCCGCGCTGCCGCGTCTCGCCATTGACGCGCGTCTCAACCTGCAAGTCGAGCGGGTCGAGGCCGGTCACGATGTAAGGGCCGACGGGGCAGAACGTGTCGAAGGATTTCGCGCGGGTGAACTGCACGTCCAGACGTTGCAGGTCGCGCGCGGTGACGTCGTTGACGCAGGTGTAGCCGAGCACGTAGTCGAGCGGATTCTCGTTGTCGCCGACGCGGCGGGCGCGGCGTCCGATAACCACGCCGAGTTCGCCTTCGTGCTCGACGCGCGAAGAGACGGCGGGGAGTTCGATTGCGTCTCCGTGGGCGACGACGGCCGAGGGCGGTTTGAGAAAGAGCAGCGGCGCGTCGGGCATCGGGTTGCCGAGTTCGGCGGCGTGGTCTTTGTAGTTGCGACCGACGCAGACGATCTTTGAAGGCGCGACGGGCGCGAGCAGTTTCACTGACGCGAGCGCGATGCCTTCGCTCGACCAGACGGGGGCGGGCGACGAAGAGAAAATTTGCACCGCCGGGACGGGATAGACC
Organism: Pyrinomonadaceae bacterium; assembly: GCA_030838445.1. Lineage (GTDB taxonomy): Bacteria > Acidobacteriota > Blastocatellia > Pyrinomonadales > Pyrinomonadaceae > JAIVJZ01. The sequence goes on from JAUZFQ010000282.1 coordinate 8,100, forward strand.
GACGCGCCGTCAATCAGGCCGTAGCTCGCCTCGCCGCCGTCGGAGTTAAGAAAGCGGCAAATTTTTTTGCTCATTTAAGGCACCGTTTCCGAGACGACTTCGGAAGGCCGGCTCGTGTTCCCGGCCGTGTCCACGGCCGTCAGGTAGTAAAAATATTTGACGCCTGACTCGACCGCGTCGTCCTGATAAGTCGTGCGTTCGAGCAGGCTGCGATTGAGTTTCGTCCAACTCTCTTTCGGCGCGTTCGCGTCGGTCGAGCGGTAGACGTTGTAGCCCGCCACGTCGCGTTCGGGGTTGGCGGGGAAGAAGAGCGAGAGGCGGCGCGGCGCGGTGGCGATGGAGACGGACGTCGGGGCGGACGGGGGGAACGTGTCGCGCGGCGCGATGCCGAGTGCGTTCGAGTTGAGACTCTCGACCTGCGCCCCGCCCGTGCCGAGCGAGACGGCGCGCACGATGTAGACGTACTCCTCGCCGAATTTGAAAGTCTGATCGTTAAACTCCGTGGCGATCAGCACCTCGCTGTTGAGCGGCGTCTGCGCCGGTTCGTTCTGCGAGCGAGCCGTGCGATAGATGTTGTAGCCGAGTAGATTGACGGGCGTCGAGTTGTCCACGTTGGCGGGCGGCGTCTGCCAGCGAACTTTGACGGCCGACTCGCTCTCGTTCGTGACGGAGAGGAGCACGGGCGGTTGGCTCACGCGCGTCGCGGGTTCGATGAGCAGGAAGTTGGAGAAGGAGGCGCGCTGCCCGGTGGCGTTGACGTAGCGCAGAGCGTAGCGCAGGCGCACGGGTTCGTTGAGCGTCAGCGTGTCCTCGTAAGTCAGATCTTCCGCGCCGCTCCGGATGGCGGAGAAGGGGACTGAGCCGATGAGCGTGGCGCGCGTGGCAAACTCTTCCTCCGTCAGCGGCAGGGGGTCGTTCGCGCTCTCTGCGACGCGGTAGATGTCTATGCGGCGGATGCTCTGCACGCTGCCTTCGGGGGCGTTGCGGCGCGGCGCAGGCCAACTGAGGATCACTTGATTGCCGCGCTGCACGCCGGAGAGCAACTCCGTGCGCTGCGGGACGTTCTCGACGGGCGGCAAAGGCGGGCGACGTTTGCCGCAGGCGGCCGACAAGGACAAGGTGAGCGCGAACGCGAGCAGCAGGAAGCGGCGCGCGGCGAGTTGGTGGCTTGAAGATTTCATGCGCGGGTGCTTCGAGTCTCTCACAGGATGTAGCGGCTGAGGTCTTGATCCTTGACGATGGCCTGTAGCGTGTTGGTGACATAGGCGGCGTCAATGACCTGTCGCTTCGGTTCGAGGTCGGGGCCGGCGAAACTGATCTCGTCCAAGACCTTCTCCATGATCGTGTGCAGGCGGCGCGCGCCGATGTTCTCCGTCGTCTCGTTGACCCGCCCGGCAAACTGCGCGATGGAATCAATAGCGTCGTCGGTGAACTCCAGATCAATACCTTCCGTCTCCAACAGCGCGCGGTATTGTTTGACGAGCGAGTTTTTCGGCTCGGTGAGAATCCGCTTGAAGTCTTCGATGGTCAGCGATTCGAGTTCGACGCGGATGGGGAAACGCCCCTGTAGTTCGGGGATCAAGTCCGAAGGCTTCGAGACGTGGAACGCGCCTGCGGCGATGAAGAGGATGTGATCGGTACGCACCATGCCGTAGCGCGTGTTGACGGTCGTGCCCTCGACGATGGGGAGGATGTCGCGCTGCACACCCTCGCGCGACACATCGGGGCCGCCCCCGCCCGACTCGCGCCCGGCGATCTTGTCTATCTCGTCGAGAAAGATGATCCCGGCCGACTCGACGCGTTCGAGCGCGGCGCGCGCCACCGTGTCCATGTCAATGAGCCGCTCCTCCTCTTCCTGCAAGAGGTACTCCATCGCCTCGTCCACGCGCATGCGGCGGCGTTTGGTGCGCCCCTGAAAGAGATTGCCGAGCATGTCCTTCATGTTGATGCCCATCTCTTCGACGCCCTGCGGCCCGGCGACTTCGATGGTCGGGAAACTCTTCTCGCGCACCTCCATCTCGACCATGCGGTTCTCCAACTTCCCGGCGCGCAACTGCTCGCGTAGTTTCTCGCGCGTCCGTTGAAACTGGTCGTCGCGCGGCGCAGTACTGCCGGTCGCGTCGGAATCGGACGACGCGACGTTGCTGCTACTGCTGTCGTCGTCAAAGTTGTAATAGTTGGAAGACGGTTTCGGCGGAAGCAGTAGATCGAGGATGCGCTCTTCGACGTTGAGTTCCGCCTTGTCGGCGATCTCTTCCGCCTTCTCCGCGCGCAACATCTCCACGGCGATCTCGGTGAGATCGCGAATCATGCTCTCCACGTCGCGGCCGACGTAGCCGACCTCCGTGAATTTCGACGCTTCGACTTTGAGGAACGGCGAATTCGACATGCGCGCGAGCCGACGCGCGATCTCCGTCTTGCCGACGCCCGTCGTGCCGATCATGATGATGTTTTTCGGCATCACGTCGGCCGCCATTTCGGGCGCGAGCTTCTGCCGCCGGACGCGGTTACGCAAAGCAATCGCCACCGCGCGTTTCGCCGCGTGCTGCCCGACGACGTGCTTGTCCAATTGCGCGACGATTTGCCGCGGCGTCATGTCGTCCAGCCGCGCCTCTTCGTCAACTTCACCTGAGAGATAAATCACCATAAGTTAGAGGCCAAAGTTCAGAGGTTAAAGGTCGGAGGCCAGTTGAAGACAGTTTTGCTTTTAACAGGACTCCGACCTTTAACCTCCGAACTCTGTTTTTCATAGTTCTTCGACGATAATATTTTGATTCGTGTAGATACAAATTTCGCCCGCGATGTTGAGCGCCTCGTGCGCGATGTCGCGCGCGTTCATCTCCGTGTTCTTGAGCAGGGCGCGCGCGGCGGCGAGCGCGTACGAGCCGCCGGAGCCGATGGCGAGCGCGTCGTCTTTGTCGTCGGGCGCGATCACGTCGCCGTTGCCGGACAACAGGAAAGAGCTTTTTTCGTCGGCGACGATGAGCAACGCTTCGAGGTGGCGCAGGATTTTGTCCGTGCGCCATTCCTTGCTGAGTTCGATGGCGGCGCGTTCGAGATTGCCCTGATACTGTTCGAGTTTGCTTTCGAAGCGCGTGAGCAGGGAGAAAGCGTCGGCGCTGGCTCCTGCAAATCCGGCGAGGATGCGCTCGTTGTAGAGACGACGCACTTTGCGCGCGCCGCTCTTCATCACCGTATCGCCGAGACTGACCTGACCGTCGCCCGCCATCGCGACCTTACCGTCCCGGCGCACCAGAAGGACGGTCGTACTGCGCCAGTGCGGCATTGAAGTTTCTTTGTTCATAGTGGTAACGGGGAAATATAGGGAGTGGCTCGAAGGTAAGTCAAGGAAGCAGGTTTGATGCATGCGCATTTATCGTGTGAAAGATGCGGAATCGGACATCGTGGGATTTTGCGTTATGATAGCGCGTGGTTAAAAAGCAGACGCGGCCGGGGCGTGACCGGGACTCTTTCGAGGATGTGCGGATGATTATTTGATAGAGGAGCGACTGAAGACAAGTGAGACCTCTGATCGGAATTACCATGCGGCACGAGTTGGAGACGGAGCGTTTCTATCTGGCACGCACCTACAGCGAAGCGGTAGAGGCCGCGGGCGGCATCCCCGTCCATCTGTCTCTCATCCCGAAGGCCGAGTACATCGAAACGATCTTAGGTAAGTTAGACGGCGTGCTCTTGCCCGGCAGCGCGTCCGACGTAGACCCTCTACGCTACGGACGCGAACCGCATCGCAGGCTGGGGGCGGTGCATCCCTTAAGAGATGAGACGGACGCGCTCGTGCTGTCGGAAGTCGAACGCCGCGGGATGCCCCTGCTGGCGATCTGTTTCGGGCTGCAAATCTGGAACGTCCACAGGGGCGGGACGTTGATACAGGACATCGAGAGCGAATTGCCAGACGCCATCCGGCACGAGCAGGGCGCGCCGAGGGGTCGCCGCTCGCACCGCGTGCGCCTGCTGGCAGAGAGTGCGCTGGCCGGACTCGCCGGCGGCGAGAGCGCGCTCGTCAACAGCCATCATCATCAAGCCATCGAGACCGTCGGTGACGGCCTCCGGGCGACGGCCTGGACGGCAGACGGTTTAATCGAAGCGCTTGAGGATCAGCGAACCGGCCGGTGGGCACTGGGCGTCCAATGGCATCCCGAAATCGAATGGGAGCAAGATGAGTTTTCTGAAAATTTGTTCAAATCATTCATCGAAGCCGCGCAGCGTTTTACCGGGCAACGCAACGATCAATTATTACTTGAATCAAAGACAACCTAAAATGCCACGCGTCCGATAACGACAGCGGCCTAGCTCTCTTCTTTTTTGGAATTAATAGAAATTAATAAATGAGTCAGGCAATAGCAGCGGGTTTGAGTTTGGCCGGTCGGGTGGCTTTAATCACCGGCGGGTCGAGGGGAATTGGGCGGGCGGTGGCGGAGCGTCTGGCGGAAGCGGGCGCACGTGTGGCTTTAAGTTATCAGAGTGACGAAACCGCGGCGGCTGAGACTGTTGCATATATCGCAAGCCAATATCAGAGGGAAGCTCTGGCTGTACGTTGTGATGTCCGAGATATGTCCGGAGCCGAGGGGTTGATTAACGCGACTGTCGAGAGATTCGGGAGACTGGATATACTGGTGTGCAATGCCGGAATCTGGGAGGGGGCGGCCGTCGAAGAGGTGTCGGAAGAACTCTGGGATCGCGTCATTGACGTGAACCTGAAGGGTACCTGGACGACCTGCCGTGCGGCGGTGCCGATTTTGAAACGTCAGGGATGGGGGCGCATCGTTATTATCAGTTCGACGGCGGGGCAGAGGGGCGAAGCGTACGTCTCTAATTATGCGGCGTCGAAGGGTGGGCAGATCGCTTTCACCAAATCGTTGGCGGTCGAGTTGGCACGGCACGGCGTGACGGTCAACGCGGTCGCTCCCGGCTGGGTCGAAACCGAGATGACCGCAGAAACGTTTACAGACGAGAGTTTTCGGAAGAGCGTCGAGGCGACGATACCATTGGGGAGGATCGCTACGCCCGACGACGTGGCGCTGCCGGTGCTCTTTCTGTGCAGCGAGTGGGCGCGGCACATCACTGGCGAGGTGTTGAACGTCAATGGAGGCTCAGTTTTGTGCGGTTAATTTGAGGTCGAGGCGTCTGAACGCATCGCGTAACTTGTGTTAGAGAGGGGAACTGTCTTGGGTCTAGGCGAAAAACGAAAGATCAAATTGGGCATCGAAGAACTACTCTCGAAACGTGGCGACTTGCTGCGCGGCGCACGCGTCGGGCTGATCTGCAATCAAGCGTCGGTTGATCACGAGTTGCGCCACTCCGCAGACCTCTGCCGCGCACAGGACGATTTCAAGTTGACCGCTCTGTTCGGGCCGCAGCACGGCATCCGGGGCGAAGCACAGGACAACATGATCGAGTCGCCGCATACGTTCGACGCCGAGACAGGGCTGCCCGTCTACTCGCTCTACAGCGAGACGCGCGAGCCGACCGAAGCGATGCTGGAAGAGATAGACGCCTTCGTCTTCGACATGCAGGACGTGGGTTGTCGCATTTACACCTTCGTCTATACACTGGCGAATTGCATGCGCGCGGCTCAGAAATACGGGAAGCGTGTGGTGGTGTGCGACCGGCCGAACCCGATTGGCGGCGAAAAAGTAGCCGGGAACATCTTAGAACCCGAATACGCTTCATTCGTAGGACAGTTTCCGCTGCCGACGCGTCATGGGATGACGGTCTGCGAACTGGCGAAAATGTTCAGAGAGCGTTGGGGCATTAACTGCGAGTTGGAACTGGTTTTGATGGACGGCTGGACGCGTGAACTCTGGTTCGACCAGACGGACGCCGTGTGGGTCTTGCCCTCGCCGAATATTCCCACGCTCGACAGCGCGACGGTCTTTCCGGGGACAGTCCATCTGGAAGGGACGCAAATGTCGGAAGGGCGGGGAACGACCAAGCCTTTCGAGTTAATTGGCGCGCCTTACATAGACCCGGCCGCGTTCCGCCGCGAACTGGATTCCTTAGATTTGCCGGGGGTGCATTTTCGTGCGTGCTCATTTCAACCGACCTTCCAAAAGCACGCCGGTAGCGCCTGCGGCGGCGTCCAGATACACGTCACGGATCGCGAACAGTTTGAGCCGGTCATCACGGGCGTCGCGACGGTTAAAGTGGCGCATGACCTGTACCGCGATCAATTTTTATGGAAACAGCCGCCTTATGAATACGTCTACGACAAAAATCCTTTCGACGTTATCGCAGGAACGGCGAGCTTGAGAGAAGCTTTGCAGAAGGGTGATTCTTTAAACGCCATAAGAGATTCCTGGGATGCTAATTTGATGAGCTTTATGTCTGAACGTAGCAAATACCTACTTTATTAAGCATCGTTCTATGCACAGTTTAAAGTCTCCCAGTGTAAGTGTAGCATGAAGAGTCGCCGCGCCGACAGATGAGGTAATACTTTAATAAAATAG
>JAUZFQ010000005.1 GCA_030838445.1 Pyrinomonadaceae bacterium
CTCACGCAGCAGTTGCCGGAAGGCGACCGCTACAGCGCGACGCGTGAGTACCTGCTCGGCCAGATCGCGATCATGATGGGCGGGCGGCTCGCGGAAGAGATTTTCCTGAACGACATCACGACGGGCGCGTCGAACGACATCGAGCGCGCGACGGAACTCGCCCGCGCGATGGTCTGCGAGTACGGCATGTCCGGCCTGGGGCCGCTCACCTTCGGCAAGAAGGAGGAGCAGATTTTCCTCGGCCGCGAGATTTCGCAGCACCGCGACTTCTCGGAAGACACGGCCATCAAGATCGATCAGGAAGTGAGGAAGATCATCAACGATCAGTATGAGCGCGCGCGCAGCATCATCACCGAGAACCGCGAGACCATGATTCGCCTCTCGGAGACGCTGCTCGAACGCGAATCGCTCGACGGCGTGCAGATACGCCGCATCGTGGCGGGACTCCCGCTCGACGAAGAGCAACCGCCCGCGTCAAAAGACGATCAAGAGCGTCCGCAACTGAAAGAGCCTTCGACCACGCCGCTCAAGCCGATCCTGCCGCCCATCACCGGCCCGGCCACGGCTTAAGGAAGGCGAAGGGGTAAAGGTTAAAGGGGAAGAGGGTAAAACCTCTTCCCCTTTTTTCTTTGCCTAAGCCGCCGCGCCCGCGCGTCGCCCCCTTTGAAACGCTGCTCGCGTCGCTACCCTTGAGGCGACGCGCGCGTCGCCGTACACTTGCCCGATGTCACAAGTCAGCGAATGGAAACTCGCCCGCCGCACGCTCGCCGTCGGCGGGCGCACGCTCGTCATGGGCGTCTTGAACGTGACGCCCGATAGCTTCAGCGACGGCGGCCGCTTCTTCGACCTCGAAAGCGCCGCCGCACACGCCGCCGAGATGCTCGCCGACGGCGCGGACATCATAGACGTCGGCGGCGAATCAACGCGGCCGGGCGGCGCAAGCGTCCCGGCGGAGGAAGAGTTGCGGCGCATTGTGCCCGTCGTCGAACGGCTCCGCGCCGAACTGCCGGAAGTCGTCATCTCCGTTGACACGACGAAGGCGGAAGTGGCGCGCGCCGCGCTCGACGCCGGGGCTGAGATCATCAACGACATCTCCGCGCTCCGTTTCGACGAGCGCGTCGCAGACGTTGTTGCGCGCGCTGGCGCGGGACTCGTCCTCATGCACTCGCGCGGCACGCCCGCGACGCTCCACACGCTGCCGCTCGTCGCGGACATTCTGCCGGAGGTGATGGACGGCCTGCGCCGCAGCATCGCCCTTGCAGAACAACGCGGCGTCGCCCGCGCGCAGATCGCGATTGACCCCGGCATCGGCTTCGGCAAGAGCCAGCAGCAGAACCTTGAGTTGCTCGCCAAACTCGGCGCGCTGGCCGCCGAGTTCACAGACTCGCCGCTGCTCGTCGGCACGTCGCGCAAGTCATTCATCGGGCGACTGCTCGGCGACGCGCCCCCCGAACGACGCCTGCACGGCACGATGGCCTCTGTGACGGCGGCCATCCTCGGCGGCGCGCACATCATCCGCGTCCACGACGTGCGCGCCGCCGTCGAAACCGCGCGCATCGCGGATGCCATCAGAGCAGTGACAAGTGACGGGTGACAAGTGACAAGAGAAGAAAGTAAATCGTGAATCGTCAATCGTGAATTGAGTAAGACGGGAGATTCTTCTTCGATTGACGATTCACGATTGACGATTCACGGCTCTTGCTAGTCACTCGTCACTGTCTTATCGTATGGTGCGGGAAGAGAGGGGAAGTGTCGAAAATGATGTGTGCGAAGAGGGCGGGGCGCGGGGCGTCGCTGCTGATTTTGTTGCTGTGCGCGTCGGGCTTCACGGAATGCTACAAGCCCGTGACGAAGAGCGGGCTGCCGACGCACGTGCGCACGGTGGCCGTGCCGCCCTTCCAGAATCAGGCGTTGCGCTACAAGATCGAGTCGCGTTTTACGGAGGCCGTCTCGAACGAGATCATCCGGCGCGGCCACGGCCTGCGCGTGCAGAGCGAACCCGAAGGCGCGGACGCCGTGGTGGACGGCGTCATCCGCAGCTTCACCTTCTCCGGCGTGCTGCTCGACGAACGCGGCCGCTCGCGCGTCTTCGAGGTGACGGTCGTCGGCGCGGTGACGGTGCGCGATCAGGTGCAGAACCGCGTGCTCTACGACAACCAGAATTACATCTACCGCGGCGAGTTCGAGTTCACGAGCGACCCGCGCACTTTCTTCAACGAGGAAGACCCGGCCATGCAGCGCATCGCGCGCAACTTCGCCGAGTCGCTCGTCTCAACCCTCGTCCACGGCTTCGGCGTCAACGAAGAGAAGAAGAAATGAGCGTGCTGTCGCGCGAAAAATTGTGGGGCGAGTTGAAGGCGAAGCGCATCGCGCCGCTCTACCTTTTGTTCGGCGCGGAAGATTACCTGCGCGACGCGGCGGCGCGGCGCATCGCGGACGAAGCCCTGCGCGACGCGGGCTTGCGCGAGTTCAACGAGGCGACTTTCAACCTCGCGGGCGCGGACGTGCAGCAGGCGATTGCCGCCGCCGAGCAACTCCCGATGATGGCCGCGCGCCGCGTCGTCCGCATCACGAACTTCGGCAAGTTGAACGAGGCGGACGAGGGCGCGCTCGTGCGCTACCTCGCGCGACCCGCCGAGAGTTCCGTCGTCGTCTTCGTCGCAGACGATCTCGACAAGCGGCGCAAGCTGTCGAAGACGCTGATGGACGCCTGCGTGAGCGTCGAGTTCGCGCCGCTCCCGGACGGCGAACTGGCCGCGTGGACGCGCGACCATTTGAAGAAGTTGAAGGCCGACGCGGACGAGCGCACCGTCCGGCAGATCGTCGCGCTGGTGGGGACGAGCGTTCGTCGCCTCGCGAACGAGTTGGACAAGCTGGCGACCGCCGCGCTGCCTTCGGGTCGCGTCACGATGGAGTTGGTGGACGCGCTCGTCGGCCGCTCTCGCGAGTTGTCGAACTTCGAGTTGACCGATCACCTGATCGCGAAAGATCGCAAGGGCGCGCTCAGAACTCTGCGCCGCCTGCTCGACGACGACGCGGAACCCGTCATGCTCCTCGGTCTGATCGCGAGCAACTACCACCGGCTCGCGCTCGCCAAAGAGTTGATGACGGCGGGGCGGCCTAAAGAGGAAGTCTTCCGGCTCGTCCCCATGCCCTTCCACAAGCGCGAAGACTTTCTCGCCACCGCACGCCGCACCGACCCGGCCGATCTCGCGCGCCGCATCTCACGCATCGCCTCGGCCGACCTCGCCATCAAAACCTCCCTCGGCACGCCGCGCCTCCAACTCGAACTGCTCATCTGCGAACTCTCCGCCTAACACGCGTCGGTCGCCGCGCGCGTTCCACCCGTCAGAAATCCAACGGCTTCAAATCCGGCTCGACCCAAGACGTTTTAGCTTCCGGCGTTTGCACCAGCGCGCGGCTGTAATACTCGAAGGCGAGTTGCGAACTGTGATAAGTCGCAATCAGTTCGTTGGCGCGTTCGGCGAGAGAGCGGTCGGCGTCCGCGTGTGCGAGAAAGTGCCGGACGAGTTTGAGCCAGAAGAGCGTCAGTGTTTCGTTGTAATGCGACTGCGCGTTGTTGTGCGTGGTGTAGCGGTGCAGCCCGTCGCGCATGCGTTCGGTCGCCGCCGCGTAGGGCAACGCGGAGAGATACCAGAGGGCGACCGCCAGATGAGCGCCGTGGTCGAACTCCGCGGTCGGCACAGTGCACGACTCGAACCTCTCGACCAACTCTTCGATCTCTACGTCGCTCCGGTAACGCTTCCCGTCGCCGCTTTCGCCATTCATCGCTGACCTCCATTTCTCGTCTTTCGCCCAAAGCAAAAGCAGCGGGGCGGATCGAACTGATTCGATCCGCCCCGCTGCCCTCAAGTTGCGTAAAAACTTTTTACTACTACTTCGCGCCTGCTTCGTTGACGCGCGCCGTCAGGCGCGACTTGTAGCGTGCGGCGGCGTTCCGGTGCAGGACGCCCTTTTGCACGGACTTATCGATGGTGGAAATCGTCTGCGACAGCACGGTCTGGAGCGCGCTCGCGTCCTCGCCGGTCAGCGCGGAGCGCAGTTTCTTGATCTCGGTGCGCAGGCGCGTGCGGTTGCTGCGGTTGATTCCCTTGCGACGCTCGTTCTGGCGCATGCGCTTCTCGGCTGATTTGTGATTAGGCATCTTCTGAAACTCCGTCGGTAACTCTCGATAATTGATCTTCTATTTCGTTCGCGCCGCCACAGACGACGATTCGACCGTGAGTGCAAAGGGCAAAGTATAGGTACACGGGCGGGCTGTGTCAAGGCGCGACGCCGGGGCTGATCGCGTGCAGTCGCCCGGCTTCATTGACACATTTTGGGGCATGTAGTAGCGTTTTCCCAGCAACATGCAGAACCAAAATTGCTCACCCGCGCCCCCATCCCTACCCCTGTGGCACGATACACCGCCCACGCGAAGGAGATAGCACGCTCACTTTGAAGAAGATCGAACTACCGCCGCGAGGAATCGAAACGCTTTTTGGCGTCCACGACCAGAACATCAAATATCTGGAAACGCTCCTTGACGTGCGCGTTGACGCGCGCGGACAGGACTTGACGATTGACGGCGACCCGAAAGACGTCGCCACCGTCGAACGCATCCTCGAAGACTTCACCGCGCTCTTTTCCGAAGGCAAGACCTTCACCGACAAAGAACTGCGCGAGGCCTTCGCCCAGATCGCCGAAGACCGCGCCTACTCCCTGCGCGACTACTTCACCAAGGCGCGTTTCAACCCGGCCGGCAAAAAACAGGTCGCGCCCAAATCGGCCAACCAGCGCCACTACATCGAGGCCATCCAGAACAAGGATGTCGTCTTCGGCGTCGGCGTGGCGGGCACGGGCAAAACTTATCTGGCCGTCGCGATGGCCGTGCAGGCGCTCATGCAGAAGCAGGTCAGCCGCATCGTCCTCGCGCGTCCCGCCGTCGAAGCGGGCGAGAAACTGGGCTTCCTCCCCGGCGACTTGCAGGACAAAGTTGACCCCTACCTGCGCCCCCTCTACGACGCCCTCTTCGACCTCATCGACGCCGAGCGCGTCACAAAACTCCTTGAGAAGCGCGTCATCGAAGTCGCCCCCCTCGCCTTCATGCGCGGCCGCACGCTCGCCGACGCCTTCATCATCCTCGACGAAGCGCAGAACACCACGGGCGAGCAGATGAAGATGTTCCTCACCCGCATCGGCTTCGGCTCGAAGGCCGTCATCACCGGCGACGTAACGCAGATCGATCTCCCCACCGGACGCCGCAGCGGCCTCGTCGAAGCCGAACGCGTCCTCTCCGGCGTCGAAGGCATCGAGTTCGTCTACTTCACCGACAAAGATGTCGTCCGCCACCGCCTCGTCCAAATGATCATCCGCGCTTACGAAAACCACGCGAGCAAGAGCGGGTTGTGATTGGTAAATCGTGAATCGTAAATCGTGAATAGATAGAAGCAGTTTTACTCTATTCACAATTCGCGATTCACGATTCGTGGCTTTATGATTGAAGTTGTTAATCGCCAGCGGAAGATGTCGGTGGATTGTGGGCGTTGGGAGACGTTTGCGGCGAAGGCGGTGAAAGTTGTGCCGTCGAATGGGGCGGGCGTGACGGTGGCGTTCGTGTCGGACCGGGCGATGGGGGAGTTGAACCGGCGTTGGCGTGGGAAGCGTGGGACGACGGATGTGTTGTCGTTTCCGGCGGGGCAGGATGAGTTTGAGCGTGCGGCGGGGGCGACGTTGGGGGATGTGGTGATTTCGGTGGAGCGGGCGGCGCGGCAGGCGGCGGAGCACGGGTTGAGTTTTGAGCGGGAAGTGGAGCAGTTGATTTTGCATGGGCTGCTGCACCTGTGTGGCTACGACCACGAGCGGGACGACGGGGAGATGAACGCGTTGGAACTGCGCCTGCGCCGACGGCTTGGAATATAATTGGTGAATGGTAAACGGTGAATGGATGATGAAGCGAATCCATTTACTATTCGCCATTTACCATTTACAAGATAGCTATGGAAATTGAGATAGGAATCACTGGCGTGCTGTTGATCGCGCTGACGTTTGTCTCGTTGATTGACATGGCGTTCGGCGAGTTGAGCGACGTGGGCTTACGCCGCCTGATCGGGGAGGCGGATGATGAAGAGCCGACCGCCGCCACGTCGTTCCTCACGGAGATTCTGGAAAACCGCTCGCGCTTTCGTTTCACGCTCACCGTCACTATCCTGATTCTGGTCGTCGCCATCTCCGTGCTCGTCGCCTCGGTCACGTCGCAGTTGATCGAGAACTCGCGCGAGCCGGGCGCGTATTCGCACGCCGCTTTCCTCTCAATCGCGATCATCGTGGGCGTCGGGCTGACGGCGTTGGCGCGGCAGTTGATCCCGCGCCTCGTCGCGGCGCGTAACCCGGAGGCGACGCTCGTCAGGCTGTTGCCGATCCTGCGCCCGTTCTACCGCCCGCTATCGCTCGTCGCCTTCGCGTGGCACAAGTCCTTCGACCGCCCGCGCCGCAACGAACATTTGACGGAGGCGGGCGTGGCCGAAGAGGAGGACGACAACGGCGACGACTTGCAGGCGTTGATTGACGTGGGCGAGGAGGAGGGCATCCTCGAAGAGGAGGAGGGCGAACTCATCCACTCGATCATCGAGTTCGGCGACACACGCGTGAGCGAGGTGATGACGCCGCGCACGGAGATCGTCGCACTGGCCGTGACGGCGACGGTGCGCGAGGCGCGCGATTGCGTGCTGGAGTCGAAGTATTCGCGCCTGCCAGTCTATCGAGATCAAGTTGACGACATCGAGGGCATCATCTACGTCCGCGACCTGCTGCAATGCTGGGCCGAGGGCAGCGAGGACGGTTCGATCCAGACGCTCATCCGCCCCACGCTGTTCGTGCCCGCGACGAAGCCCGTCGCCGAGTTGCTCGAAGAGATGCAGAAGCAGCACGCGCAACTCGCGATGGTGATTGACGAGTACGGCGGCGTGGCCGGGCTGGTGACGGTCGAAGACATTTTGGAAGAGATCGTCGGCGAGATCGAGGACGAGGACACGGAGCGCGAAGAGGTGGTCGAGATCATCGAGGCGAGCGACGGCTATTACGACGTGCTCGGCTCGACCGAGGTGGACAAGATCGAGCGGCTCTTCGATTTTGAGATCGAAGATGACGACGCGACGACCATCGCCGGCCTCGTCATCAGCGAACTCGGCTACGTCCCGCGCGCGGGTGAGCGACTCACCTGTCGCGGCCTCGACGTGGAGGTGCTCGAAGCCGACGAGCGGCGCATCGCCCGCCTCCGGCTGCGCCGCGCGGAAGCGAAAGCCGCCGAGACGGAGTGAGGGGAGAGATGAAGGGAACTGCCAGTAGTCCGTGGTCAGTTGTCAGTTGCATGTGGCTATCGCACAAGTTGCTTAAAACTGTCTTGAACAACTGACCACGGACTACTGGCAGTTCCCATCATTCCTATGCCCGCCGCCCCATCCCTTGCTTTTTCGCTTTCATCCTTTATATTGTCGGCATGGCGAAAAAGAAGAGTAAATTCCTGCGCGGGCGGCGCATTGACCCGCAGCCCATCACGGGCGGCATCGCGCTCGCGGACTTGGTTGACGAGACGTTTCTGGCCTACAACGCGGCGCGTCTGCGCGAGGCGTGCCAGTTGTTCACGCAGAAGATGCTTGAGCCGGACGTGACGGTGGGCGTCTCGATCACAGGCGCGCTGACGCCCGCCGGTCTCGGCATCTCCGCACTCATCCCACTGATGCGCGCGGGCTTCATTGACTGGATCATCACGACGGGCGCGAACCTCTACCACGATACGCACTTCGGCATCGGCCTCTCGCTGCATCAGGGCAACACGAGCACATCCGACATCACGCTGCGCGACGAAGAGGTCGTGAGAATCTACGACATCTTCTTCGACTACTCGGTGCTGCTCGACACGGACGAGTTCTTCCGCCGCGTCATTGAGGGCGAGGAGTTTCAGCGGCCGATGTCCACGGCGGAGTTTCATTACCTCTGCGGTCGCTACGTGCGCGAGCGCGAACGCAAACTCGGACTTGAGTATAAGTCGCTGCTCGCGGCGGCTTACGAGTTCGGCGTGCCCGTCTACACCTCTTCGCCGGGCGATTCCTCAATCGGCATGAACGTGGCGGCGAAGGCTTTGCAGGGAAACAAACTCGCCTTCGATCCGTCGCTCGACGTGAACGAGACGGCAGCAATCGTGCTCGCGGCCAAGCGCGGCGCGATCCACGGCAAGGGCGACCGCGGGCGCAAGCACGGCGGCAAAAGCGCGGTCTTCATCCTCGGCGGCGGCTCGCCCAAAAACTTCATGCTGCAAACCGAGCCGCAGATTCAAGAGGTGCTCGGCATTGACGAGCGCGGCCACGACTTCTTCCTACAGATCACGGACGCGCGCCCCGACACGGGCGGACTCTCCGGCGCGACGCCCGGCGAAGCCGTCTCTTGGGGAAAGGTTGATCCGGATCGTTTGCCCGACGCCGTTGTATGTTATGTTGACTCGACCGTCGCGCTGCCGCTCATCACAGCCTACGCGCTGGCGCGCCACGAGCCGCGCGAACTCAAGCGTCTGTACGAACGCCGCGGCGAGTTGATGAATTTGCTGTTGTCCGAGTATGAGAAATCTGAAAGACGGTGACAAGTGACGAGTGACAAGTGACGAGTTAACACAACTTGCCTTTCTAACTTGTCACTTTCAAAGGTGTGAGCATGGGGAAGCAAATTACTGACGAGCAGAAGCGCGTCTTTTTCGATTGTTCCAAGTGCCCGGCTTACTGCTGCGGGCTGTACGAACGTATTCAGGTGACGAAGCGCGACCTGAACCGTCTGGCGAAGCACTTCGGCGTAACGCCGGAGAAGGCCGCGAAGCGTTACACGAAGATGTGGGACGGGAAGGAGCGCGTGCTCAAGCGCACGCCCGATCCGATTCTCGGCGAGGCGTGCCAGTTTCTCGACCACGAGACGCGCGGCTGCACGATCTATCACGCGCGCCCCGAAGTCTGCCGCACGTATCCGGATCGCCCGCGCTGCGTCTACTACGACGTGCTGAAATTCGAGCGGGAACAGCAGGAAGACGAAACCGTCCTCCCCCTCTTTCAAATCACCTTCCGCGAGGTGGAGAAGAAAGTGGTCACGGACGAACACGGCAGCGAGAAGATTTGGGAGTGGAAACAGAAGAAGAGGTGAATGGCGAATCGTAAATGGTAAATGGGAAGAACAGGTTTTATCCATTCACCATTCACTATTTACCATTCACCGGATGGAGGAGCGATGCAGGATTTTCTGGCGAAGATGGTGGGGCAGGAGTTGGACGTGTTTTGCGGCGGCGTGTCGAGTCTGCACGGCGAGGTGGTGCGGGTCGAGGGCGGCGTGCTGCACTTGAAGGATACGGAGGGGACGCTCTGCTACGTGGCGATTGAGAAGATCATCGCCGTGTGGGAGCGGCGCGAGAAGGACGAGCATCGCGCGGGCTTCCTCGGCACCGTCGTGAAGTAAGCGGGCGTCAGCCCGAGTCTTGCGCGCGTTGTTCGTTAGCGGGCGGCGGCGCGTAAAATTTAACAGGCCGGCGATTCGGGATTAACCGGATCGTCGGCCTGTCGTTTTTAAGGAGCAACCTTAAACTTAGTCAGCCAGCGTCAGGGCGGGGAGGGGGACGCGGCGGAAGCCCGTGATGCGGCTGCCCCAGTAGCCGCTGAAGGTCGAGTAGGTAACGCCCTGGCTGGTCGAAGCGTGATAGAAGCCGTTCTCGTCGGCGACGATGCCGACGTGCTTGAGATTGTTGAAGAAGACGAGCGTGCCGAATTTGTACTTCTCGTCCTCGCTGACGGGGTTGAAGTTCGCCCAGAAGTGGCGCGCGGTGCCGCGCTCGAAGTTCACGCCCGCCGACTGAAAGACGCTCCACACGAAACCTGAACAGTCGAATACGCGCGGCCCCTCGGTGCCGTAGACGTAGGGCGAGCCGAGGCGCGTGTCAATCGCCGCCATCATCATCTGGTTGAACTCAAACAGGCGCGGCGCGATGAGGCGCGGCTTGACGAGTTCGGTTTCGTATCTGCTGACGCTCGCGGGCGTGGCCTCTGAGATGACGAACACGTCCGTCTCCAAGCGGTGCGAACCGTCGGGCTGTGTGGCTTGTGCGACCTGACGCGGGCGCGTGGAATCGGTTTGCGCAACCGCGCCGAAGGCGAAGAGGCAGAGGGCGAAACAGGCGGCGAGCGCACGGGAGAACGGGGTTTTAACAGACATAGAACGGGGGCTTTATGCTCCTTATACAAAATCCACAATTGCGGTTTGGAAACTTCTAGGGGTAGAAGGAATTTCGCTGCATTTTGTGCAGCCAGAACATCTTACAGTCGCAACATGATTGAAACAAGAGGCAATGTGACTGTTTCGTGACAGGCCATGGTCGCTAATCGTCCGCTGACCCGAAACTAACCACAAACTGACGCGCGAATTGGTTCAACTTGAACGATGTGTGTAGAGACCATGCGCCGAAAATCCGACAGGAGAACAATTTACGTGTTTGAAGCGGAAGAAGGTGGGTAATTTTTTGCGCGTTCGTGATAGCATGCGGCGGCGCGAGAGAGGGCGCGTTACTATGTTATTCATCGAAAGCAAGAGTCTTGATTACGCGGTTGACGGCCGGACGCGCACGTCGCTGCTGGAGAGTTTGCAGGAGCAGGGCTTCGTGCCCTTGATACGTTCGGCGCGGCTGCACCTGTACGAGACGGCACTCGCGGGCGCGGAGCACGCGCGCGCTTTGGAAGGCGCGCTCGCGACGCGCGCGGACGCGGAGGCGGAAGCCCCTTACGTGCGCGGCGATCTCTTCTGCGTGGAAGACTACGCGCACTTCCTGTTGTTCGGTGACGAGCCGGGCGAAGGCGTACGCGCAGGGATCGTCTACGAGAGCGGGACGGCCGACCCGCTCGAAAAACTCGACGCCTTTTGTCGCAGCGTGCGCGAGTCGCTCGGCGCGGCGCGCTTGAGTAGTAATAGCGGAGGACTCGGCGCGGCGGACGGCGAGGGTGCTTCGACACTTGCGAAGGGCGCAACGGCCACTGCGGTCACAGCGGCATGGGAGCAACGCGCGGCGCGCGTCTCCGACAGTTTTCAACGCTTCGCGGCGGACGCGACCGCGACGCCCGCGGGCGCGCGCGGCGAGATGATCGAGGGGTGGCTGCGTAGTTCGGGCATGCTCGAAGACACGCAGGCGCGCGGGTACTTGCGCCGCCTGAGCGAGGCGCACAGAGAGGGGCGCGCGGCGACGCTCAACACAGGCAGCGAGGGCGTGCCCGATGCGCTGCTCAACCGGCTCGCGGAAGTGGGTTTGTTGAAGCGCGAGATTCTGGTCAGTTGCCGCAAAGACGGGCGCGCGCTGTTTCGCCTGCCGTCGCCCGACGCCTTCTCCGTACTGAGCGGCAGCAACGCCGTCTGCAACGAATGCGGCGCGGCCATCGCCGACGAGCGCGCCGAAGAAGTGACCGTGCCGACCTCTCTGACCGCGACGCTGCTGCAAGACGGCGCGTGGCTCGCCACGCACCTGCGCTCCGTCATTTCCAGTCTCGGCGTCCCCGACAGGCAGATCGTCGCGCGTCCCACGGGGGGCGACGGCGAGGTGCGCTTGATGGCGAACGTCTGCGGCGAAGCCTTCCTCTTCCTCTTGCACGACGGCGACTGGACGACGGCGCAGGCGCGACGCGCGCTCGACGAGCACGCCAAGATCGAGAGTGCGCACCTCGTCCTCGTCGCGACGGGCAAGATACAGGAGGACGCCCGCGCGCGTCTGCGCGAACACGCGCGGCGGCGCACGCAGGGCGGGCGCGAACTCGAACTCATCCTCGTCGAAGGCATGGACGCGGTGGCCGCCGCACTGCAACCCGTCTTCGAGCGCGTTTCGGCCGACGCCCTCGCCGAAGAGTTGTGGGAACTCGACACGAGCCTCGGCGTGAGCGCGGGGCAGTTGCTCGCCGCGCGCTTCCGGCTCAGGCACAGGCCGGGCGCGCTCCGCGATCTCGCCGCCTCCGTCGCCGCCTCGATGTCCGGCAGCCTCTAATCAGGGAGTTTCAAGTTTCAGGTTTCAAGTTTCAGGTTAAAGACTAAGAACGCTCAGACTTGAAACTTGAAACCTGAAACTTGAAACTCATTTGACAACCGTGTGCCTCTCAAGTGAATCTTAGAGAAGTCTGGCTCCCGCCAGCGAGACGCCGAACCGCCTACGCCCGAAGGATTTGACAGAAGCATGAAAACAGTTGCCGTCACATTGCTCTTGGTGTGCGCATTCGTCCCCGCGAATGCGCAGAAGGAATCCCCGACCCCGGCGCAGTTCACGCGCCCGCGCAGCGTTGCGAGCGCGCCGTTGCCGCAGCAGGAGACGCAGCGTCAAACTGCGCGACAGCAGTCGCAGCAACAGCCCGCGCCGAATGTTGCCGCGCCCGTCAAAGTTCCGTCACAGCAGACGCCCGCGGGAGTTTCGCCGGGTGCGCCGAACGTTGTGACCCCCGCGCCGCAGCCCGACGCCGCCGTGCCGGGTGTGGCGACGCCCGTCGTCGTGCCTGTCATCGCGTTGAAGCCCGCGACGCCGATCAGCCCGGAGAAGGTGCGCGCGCGCATCCTCGAATCGCAACGCGTCTTGAAGACGCGCATCACGCCGACGGCTCTGGGGCAGTCGCCCAATCTGAATTTCGTCACGCTCGCCGCGCTCGATCACGACACGTCGCAGATTCACCTGCTGACGCTGGCGAAGGAAGTATTTCTTAAAAAAGACACGGAGATGACGGTCGCCTCTTCGCTCGGCGGCTTCCTGCGCGTGCGCGTCGTGCGCTCGAATTTCGTCAACACCGCCGTCACCATCTCCGATCTGACGGGGCGGCAACTCGCGCCGCTGCTCATCGAATACCCGATTGAGAAGTTCGGCCGCTATCGCGAGACGGCCTATTACACCTCCGCGCACCCCGCGCTGCTCACGCCCGAACTCATCAAGAACGGGCAGCACTACGTCCGCACGATGGTTGATCTGGCCGCCAAGCGACTTAAGGACAAGGGGCATCACATGACGCCCGAAGTGTTGGACATGGCCGAGCGTCTCTGCCTCGTCGAACACGTTGACCACGACCGCTTTCGCAAGGAGTCGCGCCTCGCCGTTTACAACGAGGTCTACGCGCTCTACGCGCTGAACGAACTCGACACCTATCGCTACTCGGTGAGCACGGCCGGAGCGGGCGGCATGGTGCAGATGATCCCCTGGACTTACCAGATGCTCCGGCAGCGTTACCCGGCCGTCGGCCTCAATCCCGATTTCGTCCTCGGCATGCGCAACCACGGCAACGCCCTCGAAGCGATGCTGCTCTACATCCGCGACACGTGGAGCGACCTGCTTCTCAACGAGACCATCGCCGACGCACTCGCGACCGGCATCGCCACGCCCGCCGATTTGATCGCCGCCGGTTACAACTCCAACCCGGCGAAACTCGCCTCGTACATCCGTCGCGGCGGCGCGTCGTGGCGCACGCTCATCCCGCGCGAGACGCAGATGTACCTCCAGATTTATCAATCAATGGAATCCCTGACGCCCATCAAAGCCCGCGCGAAGCCGACGCCGAAGCCTGTCATGCCCGCGCAAACGGAAGAGAGCAAGAGTTAAACGTCGAAGTTCGCGGTCGGAGCGCGCGGCCTCCGTCGTGGCGCGCAGCAAGGGTTAAAAATAGAAGTTGGCCTGTAGTTAACAACAGAAGTTCGCCTGTAGTTAACAACCAAAGTTCGCCCGTCCCGCGTCGTCGTTCTCTGCTCGTTGGTAAAGGAACTCTCCTACATATGACCTTAAAAAATATCCTGCGCGGCCTGTGCCTCGCGGCGGCCTTCGGTGTGTCTCTTCCGCTGTCGAACTGGACGCGCCGCGCCGTGGCGGGCACGCAACAGGCGCAGGGCGACAAGCCCGTGGAACAGACGCGCAAGAACATACAGGTGCTCAAGGGGCTGCCGGAGTCGCAGTTGTTCCCGGTGATGAACCTCGTCTCGGTGTCGCTCGGCGTCAAGTGCGACTTCTGCCACGTCAAACAGAAAGACCCGGCGGGCGGCGCGGACGTGTGGGTGTGGGAGAGCGACGAGAAGGAGCACAAGCGCATCGGGCGACAGATGATGCGCATGACGCTCGACATCAACAAGAACAACCTCGACGCGCTCGGCGGCTACGGCGTCACCTGCTACACCTGCCACCGCGGCACGACCGGCGGGCCGCGACTGCCGCCGCTGCCCGTGACCGTCTCCGGGCACGAAGATCATCCGGCCGCGCCTTCGGCCACGCCCTCTGCCACGCCCGCCGCCGCGCGACCGCCGCGCCCGACGCCTGATCAGATATTGCAACGTTACGTGGAAGCGGTGGGCGGGCGCGCGGCCGTCGCGAAGATTCAGACAGTGGTGATGAAGGGCACGCGCGAGGCGTCGCAGAACCGCAACTGGCCGGTCGAAATCACGTTGAAGGGCGCGGACAAGTTCTCACTCGTCGCCAGCGTTCCGCAGCAGGGCAGGATCACGCAGTCGCTCAACGGCGCGCAAGGTGGGTGGATCGAGAACGCGCGCGGCGTGCGCGAGGCCACCGCCGACGAACTCGCGGCCTTCCGCAACAGCGCGCTCCTCTACGCGCCCGTCAAAATCAGAGAGCCGTTCCCCGCGCTCGACTTCAACGGCCGGACAAAGATCGGCGAGCGCGACGCGTGGGTGCTGCGCGCGACGAGTGCCGACGGCGTGGTCACGAGATACGCCTTCGACGCCGAGACCGGGCTGCTGCTCCGGCAAACGACTTTGACGCCGACCGTCCTTGTCCCCGTTCCGCAACAGATTGACTACGAAGACTACCGCGACGTGGGCGGCGTCAAACTGCCGTTCACCATCCGCATCTCAGAGATAGACACGTTCTTTAGTTCCACGCGCAAGTTCACCGAGATCAAGCCCAACGTCCCGGTTGATGATGTGCAGTTTCACATGCCCTCGCCGCCGCCAAAGGTCACGCCGAAGCCTAAAAGTTAAAGCACGGACACGACGGCGGGCGACGATTCGGAGCACAAAGTTTCCGAGTCGTCGCCCGCCTTTCAGTTTCTACGCGACTCAATCGCCGTACTGCATCGAGTCGCGCAGCGGCAAGTCGGGGACGGCCTCGTCGCGCGACTTGTCGGCGTACTGGAGTTTGTAGAGTCGCCAGTAGAGGCCGCGCAGGGTGAGCAATTCCTGATGCGAACCCTGCTCGCGGATTTCGCCGTGGTGGAGGACGATGATGCGGTCGGCGCGCTGGATGGTGGAGAGCCGGTGCGCGACGAGGATCGCCGTGCGGTCGCGCATCACGCGCTCGATGGCCTGTTGAATGAGTTGCTCGGTCTCGGTGTCAATCGAACTCGTCGCCTCGTCGAGAATCAGGAGCGCGGGGTCGAAGGCCAGCGCACGCGCGAAACTGATCAACTGCTTCTGCCCGACCGACAACCCCGCGCCGCGCTCGCGCACCTCCGACTTGAAGCCCTCCGGCAACTTCTCGATGAACTCGTCGGCATGCACCTCGCCCGCCGCCCAGACGATCCGCTCGTCCGGCATCTCCTCGCGGCCGAGCCGGATGTTGCCCTCGACCGTGCCGCTGAACAGAAACACGTCCTGCAACACGACCGCGAAATTTTCGCGCAACTGTTTCAAGTCCCACTCGCGCACGTCCACGCCGTCCAACAGGACGCGCCCGCGCTGCACGTCGTAGAAGCGCATCAGCAGGTTCGTGATCGTCGTCTTGCCCGAACCCGTGTGCCCGACGAGCGCGACCGATTGCCCCGGCTCGACGGCGAACGACACGTCTTTCAACACCCAGTCTTCGTCCTTGTAGGCGAACCAGACGTTCTCGAATTCGATGCGGCCGCGCGCGCGCCCCGCGCGCTTGGGTTCGGCGGGCGTTGTGATGGCGATGGGCAGGTCGAGCGTCTTGAAGAGACGATGCGAGGCGACCATCGCGGCTTGCAGGACGTTGTACTTGTCCGAGATGTCGCGGATCGGTTGAAAGAGCGCCTGCGAGTATTGGATGAAAGCGACGAGCGCGCCGAGCGTCAGGAGTTGCGGCGCGCCGGGCGTCGTGCCCATCACGCGGTAACCACCGTACCAGACGATGAGCGCGATACCGACTGCGCCGATGAGATCAACGAGCGGGAAGAAGACCGCGTAGTAAAAGATCGTCTCGACGTTAGCGGAGCGGTAGTCGTCGTTGAGTTCGTGAAACTTGCGCTCGGACTTCGCCTCGCGGTTGAAAATCTGGACGGTCTGCGCGCCCGATACGTGCTCCTGCAAAAACGAGTTGATGCGCGCGAGGCGCGTGCGCACCATGTCGTAGCCGCGCCGCGCGTGCTTGCGAAACCAGGAGGTCGCGGCAAACAGGAGCGGGACGGTGACGAGCGTGACGAGCGTGAGCCGCCAGTCCATCGCGAGCATGATGCCGACGATGATGAAGATCGTGACGAGATCGCCGAGCACGTCGGTGACGCCGGAGGTGAACAGTTCGTTCAAAGCGTCAACGTCGGAAGTCAGGCGCGTCATGATGCGCCCGACGGGGCTGCGGTCGAAGTAGGCAACTTCCTGTCGTTGCAGCTTCTCGTAAAGCTCCGCGCGCAGGTCGTACATCACGTGCTGCCCGACGGTGTTCAAGAGCACCGCGGCCGCGTAAGAGAAAAGGAACGTCAAAAGCAGCACGGCAAGCATCGCGAGCGCGAGCCACATCAGGCCGCCCGGTTGGCACGTCGCCGCGCCGCCCTGCTGGCACGGCATGATGTACCAGTCAATTGCGTACTGCGTGAACTTCGGTTGCAGCACGCGCAGGCCGTTCAGGGCGAGCGTCAACACGAGCGCGGGGACGAGGAGGCGCAGGTAGGGCTTCAGATAACTCAAGAGGCGGCGCGCGATCTGCGAGTCGTAAGTTTTGCCGAGGGCCTCTTCTTCGTGAAATTGTTGAACCGCTGTCGCCATGCTTAAAAAATCCGGTGTCTATAAAGTGGTCTGGTTAAAGTTTGCGCCCGCGTTGTCGTTGTCGGCCTCGCTCCCGTCGAGCGCGCCGCGCACGGGGAAGTGGAGCAGCAAGCCCGCCGCCGCGATGATGAACGAGTGGAGCGCGTATGACAGCCCCGTGATGACGTAAGCGACGAAGCCGAGGATGCCCGTCAGTTCGCACATGGCGAAGGCGAGCACGTAGGCGGTCGTGCCGAGATCGGGGCGTCGCTTGTCGGCGGCCTGCGCCAGCAACTTTCGCTTGACGAGAAACGAGGCGACGAAAGTCATGAAGCCGACCGCGCCGAGCATCCACGCCAGCGTGTGATTGTCATTCGGAGTTAAACCCCGCCTGACGACGTACGTCAGACCGAACAGGAGCGCGAGCGACATGAGTTGCGCGCCCCAGATGAGCAGCAGCCCGCGCCGCCGCGCTTCGGGCGTAGCTCGAAACGGACTTTCATTCATCGTCCTTCACCCCGGCTGTTAACGCCATCCGTGTCCATGTTGTTAGACGGGCGTGCGCCCGGTTCAACTCGCCGCGAGTTCCTCTTCCAAAAGTTGCCGCTCGTAGAGTGCGGCGTATTCGCCGCCGCGCTCCAGTAGTTCGTCGTGCGTGCCGCGTTCGATGATGCGGCCTTCGTCGAGCACGCAGATGAGGTCTGCGTCGCGCACGGTGGAGACGCGATGCGAGACGATGAGACTCGTCCGCTCGCGCATCACGCCGCGCAGTTGCGCGAGAATTTTCTCCTCGGTGTAAGTGTCCACGCTGGAGAGCGCGTCGTCGAGAATCAGGATGCGCGGCTGGCGCATGACGGCGCGCGCAATCGCCGTGCGCTGCTTCTGGCCGCCGGAGAGCGTGATGCCGCGCTCGCCGACGAGCGTGTCGAACCCGTCGGGGAAGCCGCGGATGTCCTCGCTCAAGCCCGCGATCTCGGCCGCCCATTCGACCTCGGCGCGCTCGGCGCGCTCCACCCCGAACGCGATGTTTTCGGCGAGCGATTCGCTGAACAAAAAAGTCTCCTGCGGGACATAGCCGATGCTCGAACGCAACTGCGCGAGCGGATAGTCGGCGAGCGGCAGGTCGTCAATCAAGACCGTGCCGCGCGGCGCGTCCATCATGCGCGGCAGCAGGTTCATCAGCGTTGACTTACCCGTGCCCGTGCGCCCGACGAAGGCGACGGTCTG
This sequence comes from Pyrinomonadaceae bacterium, assembly GCA_030838445.1. GTDB lineage: Bacteria > Acidobacteriota > Blastocatellia > Pyrinomonadales > Pyrinomonadaceae > JAIVJZ01. The sequence continues at coordinate 18,184 of JAUZFQ010000005.1, forward strand.
CCCCGCCTCGATGACGAGATTGATGTCGCGCAGCACCGGCGGCAGGTGTTCGCTGTAGCCAAACGTCAGGTTGCGAAACTCGATGCGCCCCTTGATCTGCGGCCGCGGGCGCGCGCCCTCCTCGTCGGCGATGTTCGGCTTGATCGCGAAGATGGCGTTCATGCGCTTGAGACTCGCCGTGCCGCGCTGGTAGAGGTTGACGACGTAGCCGAGCGCGATGAGCGGCCAGATGAGACGCGTCAGGTAGAGATTAAATTCCGTGAACTGCCCGACCGTGATCTGGCCACGGACGGCCAGCACGCCGCCGTACCAGAGGATGAGGACGAAGCCCAGCCCGATCAAAAACTGCATCAGCGGGCGCATCACCGCGTCAATGCGGACGAGGCCGAGGTTGCGGTCGGCGTATTCGCGGTTCAGTTTTTTGAAGACCGCGATCTCGGCGTCCTCCTGCGCGTAGGCGCGCACCACGCGCACGCCCGTAAAGTTTTCCTGCGCGCGCGCGGAAATCTGCGCGAAGAAATCCTGAATCTTCTCAAAGCGCGAATGCACCTGCTGGCCGAAGAATTTCACGGTCAGCGAGACGAGCGGCATCGTCACGAAGAGCAAGAGCGTCAGGCGCACGCTGATGCGCAGCATCAAGGGCAGGATGAGCACGACGACCAGCACGGTTTGCAACGTGTACATGATCATCGGCCCGGCGAGTTGGCGCACGGCGGCGAGATCGTTCGTCGCGCGCGCCATCAGGTCGCCCGTGCGGTTGGCCTGAAAGAAGGAGAGCGGGAGTTGTTGCAGGTGCCGGTAAAAGTCCTGTCGCAAGTCGAACTCGACGTGGCGCGACATGCCGATCAGGATGCGCCGCTGTAAAAAGAGGAACGTGCCGCTGACGAGACTGACGGCGAGAATGGTCAGCGCGTAGCGCGTCAGTTTCGCCCACGTCACGTCTGCGCGCAGCCCGTCCACCGTGCGGCCGACGAGCATGGGGATGAACAGCCCGACGACCACCGAGGCCACGATGCAGAAGATGCCCGTGACAAGCTCTTTTTTATACGGGCGAAAATAGAGGCTGAATTTTTTCAGATCGTCCATAACTGGGAAACCGGCTCGGACGCCCGCAGAGTTTGATCCGGCTGCGGGGCGCATCCGCCGCGCCTATGATGCGCGACTTTCTCCCCAAAGCCAAACGTCGGGACGTGCGGCGCGAGTCTCCGCATGATAGCGCGGGCGGGTGGCGAAAGTGTGACGGCGCGGGCGAGGGGACGAGGCAAAAGGGGAAGGGGTAAAGGAAGAATCGTCTCCTCCTTTACCCCTTCCCCTTTACCTTTGCCTTGTGGTCAGACGGCGTGCGAGTTGAGACCTGCTGCGTCGCCTTCGGCGTGCGCCGACACGTCAACGGGCGCGCCGTACATCTCGTCGCTGACTTCGGTCTGCTCGCTCGGCGGCGTGCAGATGCGATTGCGCCCGGCGTGCTTGGCCTCGTAGAGCGCGCGGTCGGCCGCGCCGACGAGTTGGTCGCGCGAGTTGGCGTGCAGCGGGAAAGTGGCGAGGCCGAACGAGCCGGTGATGTGGCCGATGCCGGGCACTTCCGTCGTCTCCAGACGCGAGCGCAGGCGTTCGGCGACGATGAGCGCGCCGTCGAGTCCGGCCTGCGGGAGGATGACCGCAAACTCTTCGCCGCCGTAGCGTGCGGCCGTGTCCACGCCGCGCAGTTCGTCGCGCAACACGTCGGCGAGGAAGCGCAGGGCGGCGTCGCCCGCGTCGTGGCCGTAGGTGTCGTTGACGCGTTTGAAGTGGTCTATGTCGAGCATGATGAGCGAGACGGGTTGGCGCATGCGCGTCGCCAGCCGCAGGTCGCGTTCGAGTTGCATCTCGAAGGAGCGGCGGTTGACGCAACCCGTCAAGCCGTCGGTCAGAGCCAACTGCTGCATCTGCGTGAACAGGCGCGCGTGGTTGACGGCGACCGCCACCTGATCGGCCACGGTGCGCAGCAACAGGAGTTCGTTCTCCTGCCAGATGCGGTGCGGGTCGTCCGAGCACACTAAGAGCACGCCCATCGAGCGTGCCTGATAGAGCAGCGGCACGACGGCCAGCGGGCGCGTCTCGTCTTCGGTCTGCGCGGTCGTCCCGCGCTGCTCGTCGAGCACGTAATGTTTGAGGCGGCGCGCGAGTTGGGTGTGGTAGGCGTAGAGATCGTTGACGAGGGCTTCGTGGGCTTCTTCGGTCGGGTCGCCGTCGCGGAAGTAGCACTTCATCACCGGCGGTTGATCGTTTTCGCCTTCGACGTGGAGGCCGCTCAGTTGCACGCCGAGCGCGCGCCCGACTTCGTCAACGGTCGTCTGCAAGACGCTCGGCAGCGAGAGCGAACTTCTGATGGCCGACGCGATGCGGTTGATGGCGACCTCGCGCGCGGCCTGCTCTTGCAGGAGGCGCGCGAGCTTGGTCGTGACGGAGACGGTCAGTTGCAGCGAAGTGGCCTTCGGCATGCAGGTGCGGACGGCCTGCGAGAAGGCTTCGGTCTGCTCGAAGCGTTCGGCCGTGACGCGCGCCATCAGGTATTCCAGAGCGGAGTAAACGATGTCCGGCTCGAACGTCCAGATGACTTCGCTCTCGGTGATGGTCTCCGAGCCGTCCTCGGTCTGCCCGCTCAACGAGACGAGCAGGGCGGAGAAGCGCGCGTCGGCGATGATCACGAAGTGCTCGTTGTTCCCGCCCTGCGCGCGCGAGAGCAGCATCGAGTCGCGCACCTCGCCGAGAAACTGCATCTCGTTGTAGGCGTCTTCGGGCGCGAGGAAGAAGAAGGCGTGACGAGCCGCCCGCCCGACTTTCAAGACGCGCTCGGCCGAACGCGGCGAACGCTCCACCTGCAACGGCAAGCTTTCCACCACCAGCGCCGCCAGATTGTTCTCCAACACCACGTCCTCGAAATACCGATGCAGTTGCGCGATGGTCTGATCCGCGCAACGCACCGGGGTCAATTGCCGTGAGTGTTGGGAAAGTATCGCTTGGTAAAGAGAAAGCATTGGACTTTAAGTGACCGGACAGACCTGATGAGGCTTGTTCAAGAGGAGCTGCGGATATGAAACCCTGACGGCCGCATTGGACGCGGCCTAGACAAAACATATTTTGCATGAATTAACATGTTTTGTCTATGAATATTTACAAGACACATTTTGGCCGCCGAAAGCGCCCTCCGCCGTTCCGCGCCGGGTGAGATTATTTACAGAAGTAAAGGGTTTAACTGACCTTGAGGTAGGTTGTCAGGGCGGTCACGACGATTGCGCCGGATTCGTTGAAAATCTCGACGGAGACGGTGGCGACGCGGCGTCCGGCGCGGACAACGCGTGCGCGGGCGGTCAATTTGCCTCCCGTGACGGGGCGCAGGTAGTGGAGCGTGAGATCAACTGTGACGGTCTGCTCTTCGGGTTCGAGCGTGGAGAGGACGGCGAAGGCCGAGGCCGTGTCGGCCAGCGAGGCGAGCGCGCCGCCGTGCATGATGCCGCCGAAGCGTTCCAACTCCGGGCGCGCGCTCATGGAGAGGGTGGCCGAGCCGCGCACGGCGTCTTCAAGAGTGATGCCGAGCAGATGCGCGTAGGCGACGCCCGTGAGGCTCTCGCGCAGGCGGTTCAGACGTTCGGGCGTCAGTTGAGTTTCGCTCAAGAGTTGTAGAGTCCCGCCGGGTCGCTTGATTCGACGACGACCGCCGTGCCGTAGGCCAGGACTTCCGTGATGCCGCTCCCCAACTCGGTGGCGTCGTAGCGCGCGCCGATGATGGCGTTCGCGCCGAGTTCGGTGGCATGCTGCACCATGATCTCGAACGCCTCGCGGCGCGTCTGCTCGCAGAGGTTCGTCCACGCGGTGATGTTGCCGCCGACCATCGAATTGAAGACCGCGCCGATGTTGACGAAGAGGTTGCGCGAGCGCACGACGATGCCGCGCACGATCCCTAGGTTGCGCATGACGCGAAAGCCGGGAAGCTCGAACGCGGTCGTCACCATGTGCGGCGAAACCGAATAGTTGCGCTCGCTGATCTCGTAAGGCGCGCGCGTTTGGAGAGAGTCGCTGTTCATAAGTTGATGCCCCGTCGGGGAAGCGTAACGTGAGAACGTCAATCGCTGAAGTAAGAACTGTCAATCGCCGCAATAGGGACTGTTAATCGCCGAAGAGTGACGGCTGTGCGTCTCGACTGTCGGCCGCGTCACCATCGCGCGCCTCCTCCGGCGTCCAGCGGTAGCGGCCGAGGTCGCAGCGTTCGCGCGCGTTGAACTCGACGCCCTCGGCTTCGAGCAGTCGTTGCTGCTTATTCACGGGGAGCGTGATGCGTCCCGTCGAACACGCGCCCTGCGCATTGATGACGCGATGCCACGGGACAGACTCGTCGGCCTTGTTCATCACGAAGCCGACGGTGCGCGCCGTGTAGCCTTCGCCGAGGATTTCCGCGAGCTGGCCGTAGGTCATCACGTGACCCGCGGGGATGCGGCGGACGATTGCGAACACGCGTTCGTTGTAGCCGGGCGTGCCCTCGGCGGGCGGATCGTTTGCCGGAGCATTTGCCGGACTGCTCAGGTCGCGTCCGGCGTCGCTTTGTTTTGATTTCGTGTCCATCTTTTTCTACCCGTCCGGCTGTGTTCGCGCCACCACGCGCGCCACTCTTCAATCGCGCGTGCGCGTTCGGCCTGCGGAGCCGCAGGCTGGAAACTGAGTCAGGTGTCGGTTGCGTCGCGCAGGCACATCTCGGCGAGAAAGCGCGTGCGCAGTTGTTCGCTCGACAACAATTCGATGAGTCGCGGGACGGGCAGACGCGCGAATTGTGCGCGCTCGGCGGCGAAGGCTTTTCGTTTCTCGTCGGGTGAGTTCATCGCGCGTTTAGATGCGTTCGAGTTCGGGGACGGTGCGCTCCGTCTGCCGGTCGCCGGTGTTGAGCGTCGTCTTCGGCTCGATCAGCATGACGTGAACTTCCTCTTCGGCCACCGGCATGTGCTCGACACCGCGTGGGATGATCGCGAACTCGCCCTCCGCGAGCCGGAGGTCGCGGTCGCGCAATTTGATCGTCATGTTTCCTTTGACGACGAGAAACAACTCGTCCTCCGCGTCGTGCTTGTGCCAGAGGAACTCGCCTTTGAACTTGACGAGCTTGATGTAGGCGTCATTCACCTCGCCCGCGATCTTCGGCTGCCAGTGTTCTTGAAAAAGGCTGAACTTATCGTTGAGATTTACTACGTCCATCCGACGCTCCTTCCGCGCTGAGGAAACTACTCGGGCGACTCCCGTGTTGTTCAATCATACGTGCGCAGGACGGCGCGGGCGGGCGCGCCGTCGCCGCTCCCGGCCGCGATTTTCAGGGGCAGGCAGATCAGTTCGTAGACGCCCGCCGCCACCCCGCGCAAGTCCAGCCCTTCGACGACGACGACGCCCGCCGCTAGCAGCGTCGTGTGCGTCTCGAAAGTTTCCGACTTGAACTTTTCGACCGACAGATAATCAATGCCGACGAGCCGCACGCCGCGTTCCTTGAGCGCGAGCGCGCCGCCGGGCGTGAGGTGCGTGAAGTCTTCGCGGAACGTTTTGCCGTCGTCGTGCCAGAAGTTCGAGTTGCGCGTTTTAAAGAGCACGCGCGCCGTGCCTGCGGGGACGTGCGCGGCGACGCAACCTGCGTCAATCTCCCGCACCTCGTCGCTCAACTCGACCACGCGCGCCTCGCCGATCAGCACTTCGAGCGGCAGTGCGGAAACTTGCGGCGCGTGCTCGATGAAGTGCGCCGGGGCATCAACGTGCGTGGCCGTGTGCGCGCCCATGTGGAGGAACGTCACGTTGGCGGCGTCGCCGCGCGCCAAGGCCGCCCACGAGACGATCTCGATGGCGGGGTCGCCCGGATAAGTCGGCGTCGTGTCCGGCGAAATGGCGACGCTGATGTCGTAGATAGGCATAGGAAGTGATGAGTGATGGGTGAAGAGTGATGAGTGGTGAGTAAAAGCGATCTCGTCTTTTTACTCATCACTCATTACTTATCACTCATCACTGCGTCGTCATGTTAATGGCAGCTTTCGAGAGCTGTCAACGCGGTGCAGGTTCAATCACGCGCGACTTCTTGCGGCGTTGATTGCCGTGCGTTAGCATTTGGTCTCGCACGGTTGAGGGCGGCCGCGTGAAGATTGATCCGACGGGAGTGTGAGAATTATTTCGGAGTTAACCAAACAACAGGATGCGCCGCCGCGCGTAGCGGCTTCGAGTTATTTGAACTCGGCACCGCTCATCTGGAGCTTCGCGCGCGGAGCGCGGGCGCAGGAGGTGGCGCTGTTGACGGACGCAGCCCCGGCGCGTTGCGGCGACATGCTGGCGCGCGGATTGGTCGAGGCCGCGCTCGTCCCGGTCATCGAGTATCAACGCCTGCCGGAAGTGTCCGTCGTACCCGGCGTGTGTGTGGGCGCGCGGCGCGCCGTGCGCAGCGTCGTGCTGGTGACGGCGTGCGACGATCTGCGAGACGTGCGGACGCTCGCGCTCGACGAGTCGTCGCGCACTTCGGCCGCGCTCGCGCAGATCATCTTCCGCGAGTTCGTGGGGCGCGACGTGCAGACCGCGCCCGCGTCGCCGGACGTGAAAGCGATGCTCGCGGAACACGACGCCGCGCTCATCATCGGCGACCCGGCGATGACTTTCGCGCGCGGCAATTTGTGCGTCTACGATCTGGCCGTGCTGTGGCGCGAGTTCACTGGCTTGGGGTTCGTGTTCGCGATGTGGATGGCGCACGAGTCGGCGGCGGAGGCCGTGCGGCGCGTGGATTTCGCGGGCGCGCGCGACGAGGGGTTGGCGCGGCTGGAAGAGATCGTCGCCGAGTACGAGCGCGAACTAGGCTTGCCGCGCGCGGAACTGCGCGCCTACCTCACGCAGAACATCTGCTTCGACCTGAACGAAGAGATGCGCGCCGGACTCGAACTGTTTTTCCAACTCGCGCACAAGCACAAACTCACGCCGGGCGCGCGGCCTTTGCGGATGCTCGGCGAGTAGAAAGCCCGCGCTCGAATCGCGTCGGCCGACGGTCAAGCCGCGCAAGTCGACAGTCAAACCGCGTCAGCCGACGGTCAAACAAAGTGCGCCGCGTGGCGTATAATGAGTTGAAATAATGAAGTCGAAACAGACGCGCCGTAAGTTTTTATAATTGCCATCGAACGCCATGAACGACATCCAACCGATACTCGACCGCGCGCTCGCCGGACATCGTTTGACCGCCGCAGATTGCGCCGCGCTCTTAGAGTCCGACGACATCGCGCGCATCGGCGTCGCCGCCGACGAAGTGCGCAAGCGAAAGCACCCGTCGGGCGTCGTCACCTACATCATTGATCGCAACATCAATTACACGAACGTCTGCAACGTCGTCTGCACCTTCTGCGCCTTCTACCGGCGACCGGGCAAGCCTGACACCTACGTCCGCACCGTCGAAGAAATTTGCGAGAAGATTGACGAGACCATCGCGCTCGGCGGCACGGGCATCCTGATGCAGGGCGGGCTGCACCCCGACTTCGGCATCGAGTGGTACGAAGATTTGCTCCGCACGCTGCATGCGAAGTACCCGCGCATGCAGTTGCACAGCTTTTCGCCGCCGGAGATTCACAACATCCACCTCATCAGCGGCCTCTCGTATGAAGAGATCATGACGCGCTTGAAAGACGCAGGGCTGTCATCATTGCCCGGCGGCGGCGGCGAGATTCTTGACGACGAAGTGCGCAAGCGCGTCTCCACCAAATGCACGACCGACGAGTGGCTCGACGTGATGCGCGCCACGCATCGCACGGGCTTGCGTTCGACGGCGACGATGATGTTCGGCATTGGTGATCGTTTGGAACACCGCGTCCGGCACCTCGAACGCATCCGCGCGCTGCAAGACGAGACCGGCGGATTTACGGCCTTCATCCCGTGGACGTTCCAGCGCGAGAACACCGCGCTCGGACGGCGCATCAAGGACGAGCCGACGGGCGTTGATTATTTGAAGATGGTCGCCGTCTCGCGCCTCTTCCTCGATAACATCGAACACATTCAGTCGTCTTGGCTGACGCAAGGCTTGCGGCTCGGTCAGGTCGTCTTACGCTTCGGCGCGGACGACATGGGATCGATCATGATCGAGGAGAACGTCGTCTCCGCCGCGGGCGCGCACAACGAAGCCGACGAACGCATGCTTCGCTACCTCATCCGCACCGCCGGGTTCACCCCGCAGCAACGCGACATCCTCTACAACCACATCAACCGCGACGAATCAAACACCGCCGACGCGAGCGACTCCGCCACCCTGCGCGAACTGAGCGTCGCCTTCGCCGACTAAACTGAGAATTAGGTTTGATGCCGCAAATGCGAGCGATAGCGAAGACATCTCCAACTTGACTGTTGGGCTTTAGCGTTAAGTGCTAATCACTCGAGGTTGCCATAGGTTTCATCGTATATTTCCTTCAATGGACGCCCTTGATATGTCCAATGGGGACTCGGAGCAATGTCATGCTCTATCCCGAGTACACGACGCGTCGCCGCGGTTAGTGACATCTCTTCATCACCTATTTTTACCCTCTTAGCTGAAATAACCTCTACTGCTGTCTCATCATGGATAGACCGGAGACTAGCACCTATTGGAATACCCATTACCTCAAAATTCAAATTAGGTCGCCGTGATTTTAAATGCTCGGCAGCCGCAACGGATTGTTGGTCGAGTGCGTTAGGCTGCTTCAAGATTTCTATTGTGGCATCCTCTGTATGAAGTAACTTCAGTATTGCAATAGCCTGTTCAGGGTCAATACGGAAAAATTCCCTCTTGGGGTTTACGCGATAGGGAGCAAATGCGCTGTGTAGAGCCTTCTCTACTTCTTCTGAATTTGGCACACGTCCCGCAAACTCAATCGTAAATGGAACGGGTACGCCAGTCGTATATAGTTGAGCAATACGGGTATTCGCATCGTCGTGTGATGTTCGTCCAATCTTCACAATACCCGGCATAGCCGGATTCGATAAGACATAGACGATACTGAACTGTTGCATAATCTTGCTCCCAAAGAAAGTCCAACTATTAAGCATACTGATGGCCTCAGTATAACATTCTCAAGTGACGTGCTTTTGTTGCAGACACAGGATAACTACATTACCTACCGCCGTATTCGCGAGCGTTGAATAATGCTGCGAAGTAATAAGCCGACACGGAATAGCATCAACGCCATTTGAAGATGCTGACGATGTTTGAGAAGTCGTCGCTCCAGACGGGGCGGCCGGGGCGGCCTTCGAGCGGTTGCCAGCGCGTGTCTGCGGCGAGCGTTTGTAAGTCGTCGGGGCGGCGTGCCAAGACCACCCATTGCGAGGGTTCTTTGCCGCCCGGTTGGTTGCGCGCGGTGTCGTCGAAACCGAGGGCGCGCAGGTTGCGCGCGTGGGCTAAGTCGGCGACGACCGGGTGGAGGTCGAGGCTGCGGTTGGAGATGTGGAAGACGAGAAGACCGCCCGCCGCGAGTTTGGAGAGGTAGAGGTCGAGGGCTTCGACGGTCATCAGGTGGAGGGGGATGGCGTCGGAACTAAAGGCGTCGAGGACGATGAGGCCGTAGTGCGCGGGCGGCGCGTTGTGCAGTTGCAGGCGCGCGTCGCCGAGCGCGACGGCGACGGGCGCGTTGGCGCAGTAAGTCAGGTAGGTGAAGTAAGCGGGGTCGCGTGCGATGCGGACGACGGCGGGGTTGATCTCGTAGAACGTCCAGTTCTGACCGGCGCGCGTGTAGGCGGCGGTCGCGCCCGTGCCGAGGCCGACGATGGCGACGTTGCCGTTGGCCGGTTGCGCGTCGAAACTTTTGAAGACCTGACCGAGTGGCCCCTCGCGGTGATAATAGGAGAGCGGTTCGCAGTGGCGGTCGAGCGCGAGCGATTGCCGCCCGTGGATGGTCGTGCCGTGATAGAGCCAGTGCTGCTGTTGGTCGTCGCCCACGTCCTCTGTGACGCGCAGCGTGCCGAAGAAGTTGCGCTCGGCGAGGAGCGTGCGGCGGTTGAGGTCTGCGTGAAAGCCGCTGCCGAGCATGACCGCGCCGAGCGCGAGCGCGAAACGCACGGGGCGACGCCGGAAGAGGTAACTGACGATGAGCGGCACGCCCACGACGAGCGCGAGACCTTGCACCCAGTCGAACACGAAGCGGTTGACGGCGAGTGCGATGATGAGTGTTAACAGTGCGACGCCCGCCGGGACGCCCACGTCGAGCCAACGCTCGCGCGGCGTGTCTAGTTGTCCGGCATCGGCGGCGGGGCGGGGCAGGAGCAGGCAGGCCAGCACGATGACGAGCGGGTATTCGAGCGTCGTGTTGAAGAGCGTGGGCGCGACGAGCGCGTTGAAGAGGCCGCCGAGGACGCCGCCGACGGACATCAGCAAGTAGAACTCCGCGAGGTGTCGGACGGCGGGGCGATCCGCGGCCAGCAGGGCGTGGCAAGCCATCGCCGCGACGACGAAGAAGAAGAGGTGCGAGAAGATGAGCAGCCAAACGGGCTGCGTCGCGCCCGACAGGTAGACGAGCGCGAAGACGAGCGCGACGCCCGGCAGGACGCGCGCCGTCGTGTGCGGCTTGAAGATTTGTCGTCGGGCGAAAGCGAAGACGAGCGTCATCAAATAGAGCGAGAGCGGGACGACCCAGAGCAGCGGGAGCGAGGCGATGTCGGTCGAGAAGTAGGTCGTGACGCCGAGCATCAGACTCGACGGCACGAAGGCGAGCGCGACCCAGCGCAGGCGACGCCGCCACGAAAGAGTCTCGGCCTCAACTTCGACTTTATCGTTAGCCTCGACTTCACCCTTCACCGCGCCGCCGGTCGCTTCCGCATCGCTGACTTTCGCGTCTGTTTCTAATCTTGTCTCGTCGGCGGTTGGCTCAGTCACGTCAAGCGAAGCGGGGTGCGGTTCAGTCTCAACTTGCTTCGACTGACGGCGCAGCAATGTGAACGCGCAGGCGGCGAGCAGCACGAGGAGCAGCGCGTAGCCGAGCGACCAGAGGCGGCTCTGCGCGCCGAGCGTGAGGCGCGGTTCGACGATGAGCGGGTAGCTCAAGAGCGCGAGGAGGCTGCCAGCGTTACTCGCGGCGTAGAGAAAGTACGGGTCGCGCGAAGACTCTTGCCGCGTCTCTGCAAACCACTTTTGCAGGAGCGGGCTGTTGGTGGAGACGGCAAAGAAGGGCAAGCCCACGGTCGTCAACAAACTCCACAGCAGCCAGAGCGACGGGTTGCCTTCGCGCGGCACGGAGCGGACGGTCGCCTCCGAGATGAGGATGGGGAAGGTGAGTGCGGTCACGACGAGCAGGAGCGCGTGGACTGCGACCTGTTGGCGGAGCGTCAGCCATTTGGAGAGGACAAGCGCGTAGGCGTAGCCCGCGAGCAGCATCGCCTGAAAAAAGAGCATGCAGGTGTTCCACACGGCGGGCGTGCCGCCGAGCAGCGGCAGCAGCATCTTCGCCAACATCGGCTGCACCCAGAACAGCAGCGACGCGCTGGCAAAGAGCGTCGCTGCGTACAGGACTGTCAACGCGCCTGAGCGTTTCGGCATGTGCTTCGTGCGATCTCAACCGGGCGATACGGGAAACTTTACTTGAAGGCGAGCATAACATCGCGCCGGGTGAACGGGCGACGTAAAACTTGTGAGCTTAAGCGGCGGCGGAGCGCGCGAGGAGCGTCGCGCGGAGCAGGTCGTTGAATCGTTCGGCGTGCTCGGTCTGCGGCGTCATGCGGCAGCGCTCGAAGAGTTCGAGGCGGGCGCGCGGGTTGAGGCGGCAGAGCGCGTCGGCCTGCGCGGCGGGCGTGGTGAGATCGTCCGCACCCCAGACGAGCGTGACGGGCTGCGCGAGGCGCGCGAAGGCTTCGCGCGTGTCGGCGTTGAGATAGCCGGAGAGAAAGGCGGCGACGGCGTGTTGCGCGCCGGGCTGGTGGCTCGCCGCGTAGTAGTGCGCGATGAGTCTCTCGGTGGCGAAGCGACGGTCGTAAAAGAGTCGCTTGCGCGCGTAGTCGCGGAGGCTGCGTTCGCTCGTCATGGCGTTGTAGAACGACTCGCCGAGGACGGGTGAATGGAGGAGGCCGTAGAAGGCCGCGCCGGGCAGATCGGGACGCGAGTCGAACGCGCCCGCGCCCGTGGGGGCGATGAGCGTGAGCGAGCGGACGAGCGCGGGATGTTCGTCGGCGACGCGCACGGCGAAGGCCGCGCTGAGACCACCGGCGACGAGATGCGCGGGCGTTTGTCGCCGCAACTCTCCCGCCAAAAAATCCTTGACGAGCGCGACGTAGAGGTCTGCGGAGTAGGGCGCGTGCGCGGGTTTGTCCGAGAGTCCGAAGCCGAGCAGGTCGGGTGCGTAGACGCGAAAGTCTGTGGCGAGCGCGTCGAAATTTTTGCGCCACATGAAGGAGGACGCGCCCGCGCCGATGTCGTGCAGGAAGACGAGCGGTTCGCGCCCCTCCGCGCCGCCCACGCGGTAAGAGACGTTGCCGTGCGCGGATGCGAACGCGCGCGTCTCGCCGCCGAGCGAACTCTCTTCGGGTTCGGCCGCCGTGACGCCGCGCGCGATTGACGAGTTGACCGCAGCCAGCGCGGCCACCCCCGCCGCCCCGCTCGCGAAGAAGAGTCCCTTCCAGAATTTTTGCTTCACAGTCATAAAAGAAAAGGTCGGAGGTTGGAGGTCAGAGGCCAGTTAAAACAAAAGCCTTCTTTGCTAACCTCTGCCCTCCGACCTCTCTGCGTTTACACGAAAGCGAAGTCGAACTGCTCCTGATGGACGCGCTCGTCGCTCGTGATGTCCACCGCGCCGAGGTAGTCTTCGATCTCGGCGAGCACGTCGTTCTCGGTCGAGCGCAGCGCGCGCGCGACTTCGGGGTTGATGCGCAAAGTCGTCTGCTTGATCTTATCGCCGTTCATGCCGCGCGAGAGGCGGCGCGCTTCGTCTAGAATTTCGTAGCAGACAGTCTGCGCCGACTTGACCAGCCCCGCGCCCTGACAGTAGGCGCAAGGGCTACAGAGCGTGCGTTCGAGCGACTGCTTGACGCGCTTGCGGGTCATGATGACGAGACCGAAATCGTTGAACGAGAGCACCTTCGTCGGCGACTTGTCGTCGCGCAGAGCGTCTTGCAGCGCGCCCATCACGCGGTTGCGGTTGCGCCTGTCCTCCATGTCGATGAGGTCGAGGACGATGATGCCGCCGAGGTCGCGCAATCTGATCTGGCGCGCGATCTCTTCGGCCGCCTCAAGGTTCGTGCGCGTGATCGTGTCTTCGAGACGCGTGCCACCGCGCCCGACGAACTTGCCCGTGTTGACGTCAATGGCGACGAGTGCCTCCGTCTGGTTGATGACGAGATAGCCGCCCGACTTCAACCACACGCGCGGCTTGATCGCCTTGTCAATCTCGGCCTGCACGCCGAAGGCTTCGAGGATCGGCTCTTCGCGCGTGTAGAGTTTGACGCGCTTGACGAGTCGCGGCTGGATGCGGTTGATGAACTCGACGATCTGCTCGTACTCCTCTTCGGAGTCAACGCGGATGGCCGCGAAGTCGTCCGAGAGTTGATCGCGCAGGATGCGCTGCACGAGGTCGAGGTCTTTGTGCGTGAGCGTGGGCGCTTTCTGCTTCTCGGCGGTGCGGCGGATGTCGAGCCACGTGCGGACGAGATAGCGCGCGTCGTCGCGCAGGTCTTGCTCGCTGATGCCGATGCCCGCGGTGCGGACGATGAAGCCGCCCGAAGGCACTTCCTCAGTCTCGCGGATGTCTTTGATGAGCTTGCGCAGGCGCACGCGCTCGCTGTCCGATTCGATCTTGCGCGAGACGCCGACGTGTTCCACCGTCGGCATGTAGACGAGGAAGCGACCCGGCAGGGCGATGTGCGACGTGATGCGCGCGCCCTTCGCCGCAATCGGCTCTTTCGCGATCTGGACGAGAATCTCCTGGCCTTCGCGCAAGAGGTCTGTGATGAGCGGCGTGTGACGCTCGCGCCGGTCTCGACCGCCGCCGCCACTACTGCGGCCACCGCCGCCGCCGCTGCGCCCCGCAACGCCCTCGCTGCTGCCGCCGTCACTGCGGACTGCGCTGCCGCCTTCACTTCTGCCGTCGCCGCGCGGAGCGTCCGTGCGCTCGCCGCGGTCAGAGCCGCCGCGCCCGCCACTACGTCCGCCACGTTCGCCGCGATCACTTCGCTCGCCGCCGCGCGCCTGCCTGCCTCTCGGCTCAGGGCGCGACTCGCGGTTCGGCTCAGGGCGCGACTCAGGGCGCGATTCAGAGCGCGTCGCGGCTCGTGTCTCCTCCTGCGGTTCTGGCGGTGCTATCTGATACTCTTCGATCTCTGCTCCCGACTCCACGGCTTCAATCTCGACCGCCTCGGCCGACCCGGTTACTTCTTCGGCCTGACCGTTCGAGCGATCTTCTTCCGCGCCTTCCTCGCCGGGCTTGCCGCCGGGGCGACGATTACGACGACGCCCGCCGCGACGTGCGAACTCATCGCGCACTCGACGCGACTTGACGCTCGCCGCGCCGTCCGGCAACGCCTGATCGCCCGCCAGGTCTGCGGCGGCCGCGTCGTCCGGGGCATTGCCCTCGGCGGTCGCGTCGCCCGCTGCCTCGCCGGATTTACTCTTGCCGCGACGCGTCGAGCCGCCCTTCGTCGCCGCCGTCGCCTTGCCTTTAGTTGACGACTTCTTCGACGCGGCTTCCTTCGTCGCGCGCGCACGTCCGCCCTTCTTCGGCGCGGCCTCTTCGGTCGTCGCCGTTGAGGCGTCGGTGGAAGCATCGCCGGTCGTCTCGTCGCCCGTGGCGGCGGTCTTCTTGCCCTTGCTGCTGCCGCCGCGACGCGACTTGCTGCTCGCTTTGCCGCGTGCGGGAGTTGCCGCTTCGTCGTCCGTGCCTGACGGTGTTGCGCCCCCGGTGGCTTCACCGTCGTCGCTCACGCGCTCGAAGGATTGCGCCTGCGTCACGGAGAGCACGGAGTCGTCCCCGGCCTCGTCTATGAAAGCAGACACCGACGCGGCGACCGCCGTCTGGACGGCTTCGACGGCGCGCGGGGCTTCGGGTTCGTCGTCGTCGGCGATGCGTTGGAACGAACCGCCGGAGATGTTTTGAGAGGAGAGGAGCGAGCCGACTTCGGCCTCCTCGGTCGTCTCCATGTCGAACTCGATGGCGTGAATCTGATCCGTGAGTCGCTCCTGCAAGCGCGCGTCTTTGAACATCTCGCCGTTGGTCGCTGCGGCCTCGTCGTCAACCACGCGCTCGAACGAATTGTCGGCCGCGACGAACGGCGTGTCGAACTCTTCGCGCGCCGAGAGACGCGCCTGCACGTCTTCGGAGAAACTCGTTGTCGGCGCACTGCTACTGCCACCACTGCCACCGGCCGAGGCCGCCGCGCCGATCTCGCGCCCCGAACTCTCGCGCTCGGAACTATCGCGCCCGCCACCGCCACCGCGACGTTTGCGGTCGCGCCCGCGTCCGCGTCGCCCGGTCTCCGACGCGCCTTCGTCCTCGTTGCTCTGTGCGCTCGCGGCGGTCGCGCGCTCGTCCGTGGCCTGCGCCGCGACGGGCTGTTGTTGCTGCTGCGGTGTCGCGCCTTCGGTCTCTTCGTCGTCCTCTTCTTCTTCGTCGCCGACGGTCGGCTGCGCGCGTTCCTGCGCCGACTCCATCTGGCGTTCGCGTTCGAGGCGCGAGCGTTCGATCTTCTCGGCGGCGGCGCGCGCGGCGGCCGCATCGTCCGCGCCCTCCGTCTTCTTCTTGTCCACGACGATGCGCTCGAACTCTTCCTCCTCGTCGAAGAAATCGGAGACGTAGAGGAAGGCGTCGCGCTCAAGGCCGATGTCAACGAAGGCCGACTGCATGCCGGGCAGCACGCGCATCACGCGCCCCTTGTAAATGTTGCCGACGATCCCTTGCCCGTCCTCGCCGCGCTCGATGTAAAACTCCGTGACCTTGCCGTTCTCGATGATGGCGATCTTCTTTTCGCGCCCGTTGACGCTGACGATTAATTCTTTCGACATGAGAAAATTTTTGACTCCTGGTGCGACCCGGCGGCGCGTCTGCTGCCGTTAGGCGGCGGCGACGGGCGGCGGTCGTGGTGTGGACGTAGTGCGGGCGACTTGTGGGCGCGCGCGCGAAAATTGTTGAGTGTCGGGCGCAGGTTGTTCAATACCTCGCGACGGAAGCGGCGACGACGCCGACGAGGCGCGCGCGCGTGTGGACGATGAGATGAGTTGGGATTGCGAAGTCGGCGGCAGGACGTGTGCTCAACACAAACTGTTCTACGATGGCCGAACGAAAGCGCGCCTCACGCTGCCACGGCAGGACGTGCCCGGCCGTCACGTGCGCCACTTCCGCCCCGGCGGAAAAGCGATTTGAACTGTTCACCTTGAAAACCCCGTCGAGCCGTTCTCGCGCGCGTCGTGTGAGAGTTTGCAGACGCGCGTCGGCGGGCGGGCGATTGATTCGGCGCGCGCATAAATCGCGCGGCGCGGACACCGCGGTGTCCCCCTCCGGCCTGACGTTTCTCGACTCTCGCCAGCCACAGCAGACGGCCTCTCGTGTCGGGCGCGCGCGAATTCATGCGCGCCCCACGCGGCCGTCAACGGCTTCAAACATCTCATCAACAATCGCGGAACCGTTGTCCGCGACGCTGTAAAAAAAATCGTCTCGTCTCTGCGGGGTGCGTCATCGAATCGCAACGCGACTCAAAACGCGTCTGCACCGCGCCGGTACATCCGGCTAGGACGAGGCACACGGAGTATAACCGACGATCTGGGGAAACGCGAGTAAAGACGCGCGCGGGCGTGTCGAGCCGTTTGACCTGCGGCAGATTTTGGCGATAATGTTTCGCGAAGTTCAATGCGGCACGACGCGCCAAGTTTTTCCCTGCTACATCTCCCGCGCCCGTCCCGGCACGCACGCCAGTGTCAAATTAGTCAAAAATTCAACTCTCAGGAGAGCATACATATGAAACTCAACTACGGTCGTCTGGCCGCGCCCCTGCTGCTCGTGGCCGGTGCGCTGACGCTGATCTCCCCCGGCACGGGCGCGAACGCCCCCGCTGCCCCGGCAGTCGAACTTGCCGCGTCGGCTTCGGTAATACAACAGTGCCCCACGGTCACGGTGTCTTGCCCGGACACGGCCGCCGATGGACTCGAAAGCGGTTTGACCTTCACGGCGAACGTGAGCGGCGGCGACCCGAACGTGACGCCGACCTTCAACTGGACGGTCTCGGCCGGAACGATCAGTTCGGGGCAGGGCACTTCCTCGATTCAGGTGGACACGACGGGCATCGGCGGGCAGACCGTGACGGCGACCGTGGACGTGGGCGGCTTCCAACGCCAGTGCAGCACCTCCAGTTCGTGCACGACCAGCGTCGCCAAGAAGAGCGCGCCGACGGTCAAGTTCGCCGAGTACGTCACGCGCGACCTGAGCGCGAATAAGTCGCAGCTCGACAGGTTCGTCAACGCGCTCCAACAAGACCCGACCGCGCAGGGCTACGTCATCTCCTACGGCGGCCGCACGAGCCAACCCGAAGACGCGCAGAAGGCCGCCGACAATGCGACCGACTACACGATGAACACGCGGAAGATGGACGGCGCGCGCACGCTCTCCGGCGTCGGCGGCTACCGCGAGCAGCCGACGGTCGAACTCTGGATCGCGCCCGCGGGCGGGACGCCCCCCTTGGCGACGCCCACCGTCGCGCCGAAGGACGTGAAGCCCGCGCCCGCGAAGCCTGCGACGAAGGAGACCGCGAAGCCCGCCGCCAAGCCCGCGCCGAAAGGCAAGAAGTCGTAGCGTAAGGAGTCGGAGAGTAAGGAGTGGTAAGCCGCGAAAGTTTCGCGGCGTGCGACATCCGAGAGGTCGAAGAAAGTTCGAGGGGCGACGTGCAGATGGCACGTCGCCCCTCTCTGTGTTCGGTCACTTGTCCGGCCGCCGGAAGTGTCAGTTGACGAAGCGGCGGAGTTGGACGCTGACGGCGAAGCCGATGGCGATGAAGGTGGCGAGGACGGAGGAGAGTCCCGCGCTCATCATCGGGAGCGGCACGCCGATCACTGGCAGGAGGCCGAGCGCCATGCCGACGTTGATGAAAATCTGGAAGGCGAGGCCGCCGACAATCGCCATGATGACGAGCATCCCGGCGCGGTCGGGCGCGCGGCGCGCGCCCATCAGGAGGCGTGACAAAAGTACCGCGTAGGCGACGAGCAACAGGATCGAGCCGACGAAGCCCGTGCGCTCGGCCGTCACGGCGAAGATGAAATCGGAGTGGGGTTCGGGGAGGAATTTCAGACGGCTCTGCGAGTATTCGGTCGAGCCGCCGCCCGTGCCCGCCACGCCGCCTTTGCCGACGGAGAGGATGGATTGATACGTCTGGTAGCCGTAGCCCTTGCGGTCGGCCTTTTCGGGGTCGATGATCGCCTGAATGCGTTGCTGCTGGTAGTTCTTGATCTTGCCGGTCTTGACGCCGACGACGTAGGCCGCCGGAATCAGCACCACGCTCAGGGCGAGCGAGGCGAGGACGACCCACATCCGCACCGACGACAGGAAGAGTACGACGGCGAGCAGCGGCACGTAGGTGATGACCTGTCCCGCGTCCGGTTCGAGCAGAATCAGACCGGCGGGCAAGGCAAGTATGCCGACGCCGACGGCGATCTCCATCCAACCCAGTGCGTTCCCGCGTTGTTTGCCGTAATAGTAGGCCAGCATCAGCACGGTCGGAATCTTGACGAACTCCGAGGGCTGAAACTGCCCGACGACCGGCATCCTGATCCAGCACTGCTGCCCGTTGATCCTGAGGCCGATGCCGGGAATCAGCACGAGGACGAGCAGCACGAGGCCGAACAGGTAGAAGGCGGGCGCGAAATGGACGAGCTTGCGGTAGTCCGTGAAGGCGACGGCGAAAAGAGCGACGAGCGAGATCGCCAGCCCGATGAGTTGTTTCTTCCAGTAGTTCTCAAGCGGCTGCGCGTTGTGAATCTGCCATGTGCCGAAGAAGACGATGCCCGTGGCGAGCAGCGTCAGCAGCCAGTCGAAATCGCGGAAGCGGCCTTTTTCTAAAATTGCGACCATAGCAAAACAGAGGTCAGTGGTTAGAGGTCAGAGGTTAGAGTTCGAAGGTCGGCATCAGTCAGTTTCAGCTTTAACTGCGGCGGTTACTGATGGCCGACCTGCGACTTCGGAGTTTTAATTTCCGCGACATCCTGCGGCGCTGCGTCGGGACGGGTCTTGCGGTAGTAGACCTCGTAGACGGCCTTCGTCGCGGGGGCGGCGAACTTGCCGCCGAAGCCGACGTTTTCGATGAGCGCGATACTGGCGATTTCGGGTTTGTAAGCGGGCGCATAAGCGACGAACCAAGAGTGGTCTTTGTTCTCGCCCGTGTCCTTGCCGAGCGAGACGACCTGCGCCGTCCCGGTCTTGCCCGCCACGTCGAAGCCCGCCATCTGCATCGCGCCGCCCGTGCCGCCCGCGTTCACCACCTGCCACATCCCATCGACCACCATCCGGTGATGCTCCGGCGTGATGGGCACGACCTTCGGGTTGGGACGCGACGGATCGAGCGGCACAAAGGTGCGCGCCTCGCGTTCGGGTCGGTAGTCGAACTTGCCCGGCTCGCCTATTGCCGGGATGGCGTGCACCTCTCGGAGCAGGTGCGGCACGTAGAGTTGGCCGCCGACGCTGATGCCCGCAATCGTGCGCAGCATCGAGAGCGGCGTCATGTTCTCGTAGACCTGACCAAAGGAGGCGAACACCGTGTCAATGTCGCCCCAGTCGGCGGCCTTCGGCTGAAACTTCTTCTTGAACTCGCGCGAGGGCGTCCAACTGATCAACTCGTGCGGCAGGTCAACGCCCGTGCGCTTGTTGAGATCGAAACTCTCGACCATCTGCATGATGCCTTCGAGTTTCATCTTCAAGCCGAGACGATAAAAATAGCCGTCGCACGAATGCTTGATCGCCGTGCGCAACTCCGGCGTGCCGTGATGCCCCATGCAGCGCGTGAACTTGTTGCCGACCGTGATGCCGCCGCCGCAGACGAGGCCGGAGTGCTCCGTCGTGATCGCGCCCTGTTCCAGACCGGCCACAGCCATCGGAATCTTCCACGTCGAACCCGGCGGGTAGCGGCCGCGGATGGCGCGGTTGTAGAGCGGGCGTCTCGGGTCTTTGATGAGCGCGGCGTATTCGGCGCGTCCCGCTTTGGTGGCGATGCGCTGCGAGAAGAGGTTCGGGTCGAAGGTCGGGGCGGAGGCCATGGCGAGAATCTCGCCGTTGCGCGGGTCAACCGAGATGATCACGCCGCGCCCCGAAGGCGAGTTGCGGAGTTGCTCCTCGGCCGTCTCCTGCAAGTCGAGGTCAATCGTCGTCACGATGTCCTGACCGGGCTGCGGCGACACTTTCTCGATCTCGTCCTGAATGCGCCCGCGACTGTCAACGATCACTTTGCGATAGCCGTCGCGCCCGCGCAGGTAGTTATCGTAGGTGGCTTCCAAGCCCTCCTGCCCGATGATATCGCCGGGCTTGAGACCCTTCACCTTGTACTCTTCGCGCTCCAACTGCTTCGGGTTCACCTCGGCGACGTAGCCGAGGACGTGCGCGAGCACGCCGTTCTCCGGGTAGCGGCGTTGCGGCTGCTGCTCGATGCGCAGTTCCGGGTGGTCGAACCCCTGCCGCGCCTCGACCCACTGGATGTCGGCCATCGTCGCGTTCTGCTTGATAATGATGGACTCGAAGGCGGGCTGCGACTTGAGTTCGGCGAAGCGGTCGCGCAAGAGTTCGGGGTCTATAAAGAGTCCTTCCGAGAGCGGCGCGACGAGCGTGGAGAAGTCTTTGCCCTGCATCTCCTCGCGCGAGAGAATGACGTTGTAGATCGGGCGCGAGTCAACGAGGATGCGGCCGTTGCGGTCGAAGATCGTGCCGCGCTGCGCGGGGATGGGCAGCAAGCGCACGCGCTGGTTCTCCGCGCGCTCGGCGTAGTACGCGCCATTGACGACTTGCAGGAAGTAGAGCCTGACGCCCAACACGGCCAGCAGCGCGAAGACAATCACCTGAATGATCCGCAGCCGCAGGCGCAAATTTTGCGATTCGTCGTGGAATTTCATAACTGGTGAACGGTCAATGGTAAATGGTGAATGGTGGATGACAGGTCGCCGGGACGACTAACCCGGCGCGGTGAATAGTGTAACCCATTTACCATTCACTATTCACCATTTACCCTCGCGCTATCTTCTGCTGACCAGACTGCGGCGCGCGGCGCGGCGGCGGAAGGCGAACTGGCGACGCTGGCGCGCGCGGTCGCTGAAAAAAATGTCGAACATGTAAAAGATGAACGTCCCGGCGACGGTCGTCGCGATCATCTTGTAGGCCGCCGTCTCGGCGAAGGCGACGAGCGACGGCTGGCCGAGCAGGCGGTGGAGTAAGACGATGACGACGGCGTCGAGCGCGACCGCACCAGCTAAGACGGGAATCCGCGCCAGCGGGTTGTCGAGCATCACGCGCGTCACGAGCGCGGCGATCAGGTAGGCGATGAGCGTCTTGGAAAAACCGTTCGCGCCGAGCAGCCCCTTGCTGAAAAAGTCTGTGGCGACACCGGCCACGAAGCCGACGATGAGCGCCTGCACCACGTCGCGCCGGAGCGCGAAGTAGGTGACGACGATGAGCGGCAGATCGAGGTGAACGAGCGGCGGCCAGACGAGGCGCAGGTTCGTCTGCAACAACACGGCGAGCGCGACACAAACGGCGATCTTCAGTTTCATAAAAACAGTGATGAGTGACGAGTGACAGGTGACGAGAGCAAAGACAAGAAAGCCGTGAATCGTGAATCGTGAATCGTGAATAGAGGAAAGCGTTTCTATTCACGATTTTCTACTCACGATTTACTGTTTTAACTTGTCACTTGTCACTTGTCACTCGTCACTGCTTTCCCAGTGTTCGACGTTGCGGCCGCGGCGGTCGGAGCGGGCGGCGGGGTGCGTGGCGGCGGGTGGTAGAGCAGCACCGCCACCTCACCGAGTGAATTCAGGCGCGCGCTCGGCTTCACTTTGATCTCGTGCGGGGAAGTGGCCGACCCCTGCTTGAACTCCACCACCTGCCCGACGCTCAAGCCCGCCGGGTAGATGCTGTCCTGTCCCGTCGTCACCACGAGGTCGCCCTGTTTGATCGCTTCCAGCCCGGAGACGTAACGCATGTCGAGCAGGCCGTTGCTGCCGAAGCCGCGCACCGAACCCATCGCCTGCGACGTGCCGAGTTGACCGACGACCGCGCCCGCTGCCGCGCGTTCGTCCGTGATCAAAAGCACCTGCGACGTGACGGGGCTGACGCCGATGACACGCCCGACGATGCCCTCGTGCGTCACGACCGGCATGTCCTTCTCGATGCCTGACGAACTGCCGCGATTGATCATCACGGAGTCGAACCACTCGGACGGGTCGCGTGCGATGACGCGCGCCGTGACGGTCTGGTAGCCGCTCTTTTCCTTGAGGTCGAGGAGTCCTTTGAGCCGTTCGTTCTCGTCGCGCGCCATGCGCGCCTCGCGCAGTTCGGTCTCGGTCAAGGCGAGTCGGCGTTTGAGGTCTTCGTTTTCGGAGGCGGCGCGGTTGAGGCTGCCGAGGTGTTGGAAGAAGCCCGACCCCGCGCCCGTCGCGCCCGAAAAGAGGCTCTGCACCGGCGAGGCCACGGCCTGCGCCCACACCTGAATCAGTGGTTTACCGCCCGACGGGTCGCGCGCCGACACGGACATCAACACCAGATTCACGCCGAGCAACGCCAGCAACCACAGCGGCGCGCGCTGCCTGATCTCTTTCTGCGTTCGCGTCACAGCCATGGCTGGTAAATAGTGAATCGTAAATCGTAAATAGACTAAAGCCGGAAGTTTCTATTCACGATTTACGATGTACGATTCACGGCTTTTAGTTTCCGCCCGTCAGGGTGTTGTCCCACTTCACGCGCTTGAGGAGGTTGAAGTCCGAGAGCATCTTGCCCGCGCCGAGCACGACGGACGAGAGCGGGTCTTCGGAAACCGAGACGGGAAGGCCGGTCTCGATGGAGAGCCGCTTGTCCAGATTCTTCAAGAGCGCGCCGCCGCCCGTTAAGACGATGCCGCGTTCCACGATGTCGGCCGACAACTCCGGCGGCGTGCGCTCCAAGGCGACGCGCACGGCGTTGACGATGGTCGAGATCGAATCGGCCAGAGCCTCGCGCACTTCGTCGTCCGTGATGGTAATCGTTTTGGGGATGCCTTCGATGAGGTTGCGCCCGCGCACGTCCATCGAGAGTTGCTCGTCTAAGGGGAAGGCCGAGCCGAGTTGAATCTTGATCATCTCGGCCGTGCGTTCGCCGATCAGCAAATTGTATTTGCGTTTGATGAAACTCGTGATCGCCTCGTCCATCTCGTTACCGGCGACGCGTACGGCGCGCGAGTAGACGATGCCTGAAAGCGAGATGACGGCGATGTCGGTCGTGCCGCCGCCGATGTCCACGATCATGTTGCCGTGCGGCTCTGTGATCGGCAGTCCCGCGCCGATGGCCGCCGCCATCGCTTCTTCCACGAGATACACTTCCGAAGCCTTCGCGCGATAGGCGGAGTCTTCGACGGCGCGGCGTTCGACCTGCGTGATCTCACTTGGTATGCCGATGACGACGCGCGGTGAGACCCACGACTTGCCGTTGTGCGCCTTGCGGATGAAGTGTTGGAGCATCTTCTCCGTCACCTCGAAGTTGGCGATCACGCCGTCCTTCATCGGGCGGATGGCGACGATGTTGCCGGGCGTGCGCCCCAACATCTCTTTGGCCTCCTTGCCCACGGCGAGCGGCTGATTGGTGGACTTGTTGATGGCGACGATTGACGGCTCGGACACGACGATGCCGCGCCCTTTGGCATAGACGAGCGTGTTGGCAGTGCCGAGGTCTATCGCCAGATCGCTGGAAAATAGACTAAAGAGTGATTTAAAGGCCATTAATTTTTCAATCCAAGCATGAATGTGTTGCGTCAGAAATGAACGTTCGGAGCGCGGCTTCGGCAAAGTTAGAGGATTACATGAAATAACGACACGTAAGTCCGACTTCTCACAGCACCCTGCGAGGCTCACGCCTCGCGACGCCCTACCAACTCAACAAGATACAACGAAAAAGCCCAAATACTAAAGCCAAGAGGCTCAAATCGCGGATTTTAATAAGTTCCAAGCTCCAGGTTTCAGGTTCCAAGTCGCAAAACCACGTTTGACTTCGGACTTGAGACCTGGAACCTGGAACCTGAAACCTGGAACTTATTTATCTTGATTCGCGCTGGGAGGCGAAGCGGACGCAGTTTTTGTGTGCGGCTTTGGCTTCGTACATGGCGGCGTCTGCGTCTGCGATCAACTGTTGCGGGGATTGTGAGTGTTCGGGGAAGGCTGCGACGCCGAAACTGGCCGTCATGCGCAGGCGCAAACTTCGCCCGCCGTTGAAGACGTGTTCGGCAATCTTCTCGCGCATGCGTTCAGCGACGCGCGCGGCCATGTCCAGATTCGTCTCCGGCAGGATGACGACGAACTCGTCGCCGCCGTAGCGTGCCACCACGTCCGTGTCGCGCACGCCGGTCAGGATCACGGTCGCCATCTCCATCAGGACGTGCGAGCCGACGAGATGCCCGTAGCGGTCGTTGATCTCTTTGAAGTCGTCGAGGTCGAAGAAGAGCACGTTGACGGTTGAGCCGTAGCGGCGCGCGCGTTTGACTTCAGCGATGAGGAACTGGCGGAGGTATCGCGCGTTGTGGAGCTTGGTGAGATCGTCCGTCTGCGAGAGTTTCTCCGCTTCAGCGATGCGGACGGAGTTGGCGAGCGCGGCCGAGAGCGGCAGCGCGAGCGCGGAGAGCAACGCCGCTTCGGTCTGTGCGAAACCGCGCGCCGCCGCGCCCTCGCGCACCGCTTCCAGTATCCCGACGACGCGCTCGCCATTGATAAGCGGGACGGCCAGCACGCGCCGCTCGCCTTCCGTCTCACGGTGCGTCTCGTTCGTGGCAAACGCGTTGCGCGCGGCGCGCGACTCGGTGCCGGTCAGGAGCATCAAGGAATCGCTGTGGAGCGCGCGTCGCCAGTCGCCTTCGGGCAGGGCGCGTTCGCTCTCGGTCAGACCGCGCACGGCGAGCGGCTCGAAGCGCGCTTCCTGTTGGCCGCGTTCAATCTCCGCGAGATAGATGGTCCAACGGTCTGCGTGGACGAGCGGGGCGAGTCCGGCGAGCGCCGTCTGCGCCGCGCTCTTCTGGTCGCTCACGAAATGGAGCGAGGCGACGGCTTCGAAGGCCGCACGCAGTCGCGCGACGCTCAAATTGTCGGGCAGCAACATGCTCGCGGGCGTCAACGTCGAGTCTAAGACTTCGGAATGCGTGGCCGACTCGGGCAGACTATTGCCGACTTCTTCGAGGTCGCGCAAAAGCGCGGGCAACTGCGCCGGGCTGTCTGCGACGGCATGGAAGCCGAGCCGCAGGAGCGCGTGCGTGTCGAGGCGGTAGAGTTCGGGTTGCGGCTCGTCCGCTTCAAAACGGCGGCAGGCGACGATTGAGGCTTCCGGCCACGCGGCGGCAGCCTCCGTGATCGTCGCATGCACTTCCGCGATATTTGCGTCCTCCGCGATCTCGCAGATCAAAGCGAGCGGCGACTCTTCGATCCCGCCCTCGCCCGTCCGCGCCGACCCGACCATCGCGGCCATCTCCGTCGTCGCACACACGCCCGCCTCGCGCAACGCCTCCAACAAAGCGCGCCCCGGTTGCCCATGCTCAACTTTTAACAGAATGACCAACATAAGAAGACAGTGACGAGTGACAAGTGACGAGTGACGAGAAAGAACGATAAAACAGTAACGAGTGACGGGTGACGAGTTAAAGCAAGAACAGGTTAAAAGCGTTGCCGTCGTCTGTGGCTTTCGTGTGCGCGACGAGTAACGAGTTTGAAGGCAGGATCAAAGCTAAGTTTAAAAACAAGGTTTCTGCTTTAACTTGTCACCTGTCACGCGTCACTCGTCACTGTTCTTGAAGTCAAGGCGCGTGTCGCGGCGTGTGCCTTGCGAGTCTTCGGCTTCGATGATGATTTCGCGCGCGGCTTTGGGCACGGAGATTTGGAGTTGAAACGAGCCGTCGGCGGCGGCCAGAGTTTCGCGTCCGTTGATGCGGATGGTGTTGCCCGGTTGAGTGCGCCCGCGCGCCACGTAGATGTTGCCGCCGATAAATTCGAACGCGACGCCCGTCACCGTGATGTGCTCCGCCGAGCCTTGTCCCGCGACGACGACGGTGAACTTCTGCGGCTCCGTCCATTCGCTGATCTGACCGGAGGCGGCCACGGCGCGCACGCGCCAGAAATATATCCCTGCGCGCAGGTCGCTCACGCCGAACTGCGTCGCCTCAAGTTGATCGCGCTCGGTCACTTTCCCGGCCTGAACGAAGAACGGAGACGTGGCGACTTCGACGCGATAGTGTCGCGGCGTGCCCGTCTGCGGTCGCACCCAGCGCAGCGTCACGCTGGTTGCGCCTTTGTCGGTGGCGGAGATTTTTGCGAGATCGTGAGGCGACAGAAGTTGCGGAATGGCGAGCAGGCTCTCGCGGCTCTTGATGTTGCCCTGTTGATTGAACGCGATGTACTCGTTGCCCTGCACGGTGGTCTTCACGCCGCCGCGCGTTGTGGTTTCGAGTTGACCGTCGCTGACGCGGATGCCTTCCGTGTTGTCTTCGCGCACGTCGAAACTCGCGCCGGTCGCTCCGGCGAGGTTGTTTTTCGTCAAAGGCGTTTCGACGATGTTGCTGCCGCCTTGCGGTTGCTGCTCGGTGCGGACGTTGATCTGCCCGCGCGCGACGGCGACGCGGACTTGCGGGCGCTGCCCGCCTTCCATGCTCGTGTTGTCGCGGATGGTGACGACGCTGTTCGGGCGCACGATCAGGTTCGAGCCGTCTGCGAGTTGGATGCGCGCGCGCCCGTCGGCCTGAGTCTGCACGATGTCGCCGGGGTAGAGTTGCGTGTCGCTGCGCGCGAGGAGGGACTCGCGCGTCTGCGCGCGCACGACGCGCACGTCGCCGTCGAAGGAGACGAAGCGCGCCCCGGCGGGTGCGTGTATCTCGGTCGCGCCGCTCTTGAACGGGTTGCCGTAGAGCCACGAATAGAGGCCGACGCCCGATGCGACGACGACGAGACAGAGCAACGCGACGAGTGAATAGATCACGCGCTTCGAAACGATCCACCATTCGACATCGAAGCGGCTGGATTTGGTAGACATAGCTTCCGGAAGCTGTACGACAGCGAAACGGTGAGGAGAAATTTTAGTTGAGTTTCTAGAGCGGATGCTTGCGGCCAATCGTTGCAAGTCTTCACGCGCGGGGCAGTCGGGGCGGGCGGAATCTGAAATTCGGCCTCACAAGCAACTTAACACAGCGGCGCGCGCCGCATCAAGAAGATTTCTTGACGGGCGCGCGCGGGCGGGAATTAGCGTTTTTTGGCGGAGTTTTCCGCTTTCGCGGCGAGTCTCAGGATTGCGGTTCGTCGGCTCCGAGTCGTCCCTGGTCGTCGTCGAAGGGCGAATTGAAGCCTTCGGGCAGTTGGACTTCCACGTTCGTTTCGGCGCGCTGCGGCCAGATGAGCGAGGCGATGACCGAACTGATGAGCACCAGCGCGACCACTCCGAGCGAGATGCCGATGACGGATTCCTTGTCGAGCCACCGATGGACGAACCCTTCACCGAGCATCTTCACGCCGACGAAGGTGAGCACGATGGCTAGACCGATCTTCAGATAGTGGAATTTTTCCACCACGCCCGCCAGCAAAAAGTAGAGCGAGCGCAGTCCGAGAATGGCGAAGACATTTGAAGTGTAGACGATGAACGTGTTGGTCGTGATGCCGAAGATGGCGGGGATGGAGTCCACCGCGAAGACGAGGTCGGTCACTTCGACGATGACGAGCACGAGCAACAGAAGCGTGCCCGTGCGTTTCCCGTTGACGGTCGTGAAGAAATTTTCGCCTTCGTAGTGGCGCGTGATGGGGATGAAGCGCGTCACGACTTTGACGATGGGGTTGTCTTCCGGCAACGCTTCCGTCTCTTTCTGGAGCATCATCTTGATGCCGGTGTAGATGAGGAACGCGCCGAAGATGTAGATGATCCAGTGGAAACGGTCGATCAAGGCCGCGCCGATGCCGATCATCAGGATGCGCATGATGAGCGCGCCGAGCACGCCCCAGAAGAGCACGCGATGCTGGTATTTCGACGGAACTTTGAAGTAAGAGAAGATGAGCAGGAAGACGAACAGGTTATCCACCGAGAGCGACAGTTCGATCAGATAACCGGCGAGGAATTCTTTGCCCGTGAGCGACCCCAGTTTCCAGAAGACGCCCCCGGCGAAAATTAAGGCCAGCGTCACCCAGACGATGCTCCAGATCGTCGCCTCGCGATAAGAGGGCACATGGGCTTTGCGATTGAGCACACCCAAATCCAAAGCCAACATGAAAAGTATAAAGAGTGCAAAACCCGCCCACGCCCAGATTGAATATTCCATGCGCGTAAACATATAGCACCAGTTGCGCTCCGCGCAAGAGGTCAGAGGTCAGAGGTTAGGGGCCAGTAAAAATTCATAACTAACCTCTGACCTCTATCCTCTGACCTCTATCCTGCGTGGTTGCGAGGGCGCGGCGGTGTCCGTTACAATCGGGGATTCGAGGGACGGGGTGAAAGTCGGCTGTGAGGTTTGACCGCGCACACGCGTCCGCTTGAGATTTCAGAACGATAAACTCTGAAATTCCCGCTCGCTACTATATTTTCTTTTGCAATTCATCAAAAATCGTCATTGATTTCGGGAAGGATCGAAGATGCTGAAACAGTTTAGCCGCCTGGAGCGGACGCGCAAATGGTTGATTATTACGTTCGCCAGCTTGATGGGACTCAGTCTCGTGCTGTTCTACGCGCCGGGGCGCAATCAGGTGAACGCCAACCCCGCGACGAACACGGAAGTGCTCGCGCGCGTGAACCGCGACGAAGTCACGGTGGCAGACCTCTACCGGGAGAAGGAGCAGCAGCAGCAGGCGTTCGGCGGGCAGTTCAGCCTCGCGCAGGTCGGACTCACCGACAAGGTCATGCTCAACCGGCTCGTGAACGGCAAGATCGTCGCGCAGGAGGCCGCGCGCCTCTCGCTCAGCGCATCCGACGCGGAAGTGAACCAACTCGTCCACACGCGTTTCGTTGACGAGAGCGGGAAGTTCATCGGCAAGGATAAGTATAAGGCGCGGGTCAGTCAGGCTTATGGCAGCGCCGAGCGGTACGAGGAGAAGTTGCGCGAAGAGATCGCGGAGAAGAAATTGCGCGCCTTCGTGACGGCCGGCGTCAGCGTCTCGGAAGACGAGGTGCGCGACGACTTCAAACGCAGGAACAGCGTCTTCAATATCACTTACGTCACGGTCGCCGCCGACAAACTCGCCGCGCGCCTGCAACCTTCCGACGAAGAACTGCAAAAATATTACGAAGAGAACAAGACCAACTTTCGCTACCTGGTGCCGCAAAAGAAGATTCGCTATCTCTTCATCAATCAGGCGCAGGCCGGGGAGAAGTTGAATATCCCCGACACGGAATTGCGCGCCGCCTACGACGCTTTGAAACCGGATCAGAAACAGGCCGGTGTGCGCGTGCAGCAGATAGTTTTGAAGGTGGCGAACAAAGACCTCGACCAGCAAGTGCTGGCGAAGGCCACCAAAATCGCGCAGGACGTGCGCGGCGGGGCGGACTCGACCATCGCCAACACGAGCGAAGAGAAGTTTGCCGAAGCGGCGAAGGGCAATTCGGAAGACCCCGCGACGGCGACGAAGGGCGGCTGGCTGCCCGCGCCCGTGCGCCGCGACCCGAACCGCAAAAACGACATCTTGCAGTCAACGCTCGACATGCAGGAGGGACAAGTCTCCGACCCGGTTTTCACCGCCGGGGCTTACTACATCTTCCGTCGCGGCGCGTCCGTCCCGAAAACGTTTGAAGAGGCCAAGCGCGAGTTGCTCGTCTCGCAGCGCAACACGCGCGCCTACAAGGCCGCAGGCCAACTTGCCGAGCGCGCCGAGCAGCGTCTGAAGGAGACGAAAGATTTTCAGAAGGTGGCGCAGGAACTCGCAGCCGAAGCGAACATGAGCGCGGGCGAGATGGTCAAGGAGACGCCGTTCGTCAAACCGGGCGACGACGTGCCGGACATCGGCAGCTCGCCGCAGTTTGAAGAGGCCATCGCTCCGCTGGAGAACGCGAACGACGTGGGCAGCCGCGTGGGCGTCAAGAACGGTTTCGCCGTGCCGATGCTGGTCGAGCGTCGCGAGCCGCGCATCCCGGATTTCGCGGAAGTGAAAGACGAGGTCACGAAGCGAGCCAAACTGGCGCGCGCGCAGGCGCAACTCGAACAGACGGCGCGCGAACTGGCGAACAACAACGGCAGCGCGGCCGACCTCAAAGCCGCCGCCGAAAAGTTGGGACTCGAAGTGAAGACTTCGGAGGATTACAAACTCGGCTCGCCGCTCGAAGGCGCGGGCACGAGCGCGGCGGCCGACGACGCGATCTACAACTTGAAGGAAGGCGAAGTTTCGAAGTCGCCCGTGAAACTCGGTGAGTCGTGGGTCGTCCTCGCCTCGACGAAACGCACCGAAGCCGACCTCGCACAGTTTGCCAGGCAGCGCGACCAACTCACGCAGACCTTGCTCGCGACCCGACGCGACGATGTCTACGCCGACTACATCACTTCGACGCGCGCACGGCTCGACCGCGAAGGCAAAGTGAAAATCTACGAAGACGTGCTGGCGCGCTCGGCCGAAGACGACGCAGCCGCCGCGCCGCCGCTCGGTGGCGGGTTTCCGGGCGGGCAGTGATTCGGTAGGAGTTTAAAACCCTTCACCGCAGAGAAAAGAAGGGATGAAGGATGAGGGATGAGGGATGAATAAGAACAATGCTTATTCATCCCTCATCCCTCATCCTTCATCCCTTGATTCGCGTCTCTGCGGTGAGTCTGACTGTTTAGTCATCCTTCCGCAGCAAACTTAGAACGCGTCAATCAAAGCGGCCACGTCAACCTGCGCGAGTTCGAGCGTGATGAGCACTTCGTTGCCTTCGGTGTTGACCTTCGTGTTCTCCACCAGATTCCGCAGCGGCCGCTGGCGCGCGGCGGGCATCTGCCCGAGGGCGAAGGGCGCGAGTTGCTTCAAACCGGCGATCATCGAACTCAGGGATTGCGCCGCGCTCGCGCTGTCCGTGCGTAAGGCCGTCAGCATGTTGAAGCCGTTCGCCGTCGTGCCGAGCGTGCTGTAAAACTGGCGCACCGCGGCGATGCTCCTTGAGATGTTGCCCATGTCGAGATTCTGCGTCAGCGACGCGGGGATGTTGCCGCCCGCGCCGATGAGGGCGTTGGCGTCGCGCGTCGCAAGCGCGGTGATCTCCGGCGCGACGCGCCCGCGCCCCGCCTGCGCGTCAATCGCCGCCTGCACGCGTTCGAGTTTGCCGACGGCAACCGTGTTTGCGTCGAGCATGGCGACGGCCAAATCCGTCACGCGCAAATTGAACAGCCCGACGAGCTTCACCTGCTTATCCACACTGAAGACCTGAATCGTCTTGCCCGCATACTTCTGCTCCTGCGCCGTGCGGTTCGCCGGGGCGAACGAAGCGTTTCGGAAATTGCCGCGCGCGATGGCGACCGTTTCCACGAGCGTTTTGCCCGCAGGCGTCTGCTTGTAACTGACGCCGACGACGAGCCGCTCCATCTGGCGCGCATCGAGTCCGGTGTCGGCCTTGAACTTGTCTATCTCCGAGTTGATGCGCGCGAGTTCCGCCGGATTGTTGTTGTAAGCGCGCGGCAGGGCATCGCTGAGCAGCCGCCGCACGTCAACGGACATCACGGCGTCCGAAGTTGGAAGCGACGCGAGCAAGCCTGCTGCCGCGCTCGTCGCCTGCGCTCTAGCGGCCGCCGGGCTGGCGGCGCGACCGGCGCGCGCACGTGTCTGTCCATGCAAAGGTGTCGCGGCTGCCGAGGCGACGGCGAACGCGAGAGTCAAAACGTAAAAATATTTCTTCATAAAAAACAGACCTTTCCGTCCTTGTCGAATGCGGACGAGGCATAGGCGGCTCGTCCGTGAAAATTTAAATTGTCGAGAGAGTGTGAACTTCCACACTCGGATGCCGCACGCCGCGCCGCCGTTGGCTCAAACCTCCCGCACACCCCGGCGCACACGTTTAAGACGCGCCCGCACGGGAAAACGCTACAAGATAAACGCCGCCTCGCTCTCGTGCGTCTCCTGCGCGGCTCTTGAGTTTGTCAGAAATTTGACGCGTTAGTAAGCCCAGTGTCCCACCGCGTAATAGTATGTGTAAAGCAGGTTCATCCACAGGAAGCAGCCGAAGAGCAGATAGCGCAGGGGGAGGGGCAGGCGGCGCACGGCGTCGCCTAGCAGAAAGAGGGCGGGGAAGAGCACCGCGCCGTAGCGGTACGTGTTTTGAAAATGGCCGGAGTAGAGCGGCGCCCACAGCGAGAGCAGCACGTAGAGCGCGAGCGGAAACTCGCGTCTGACCAACAGGCCGATGGCCGTCCCGTTCATCACGAAGAAGAACGCCTCGTGCAGGTAGCCTTTCCAGTCGGCGTGCTGCCACGGATTGACGTACCAGAACGTGCCTATGTAGTTGTAAAAAGTGAGCACCACGCCCCACTCCTTTTGAATGTAGACGAACTTGAGCGCGTCGCCCGTCTGCCAGTATTGATAGGCCGGGTAGAGGGCGAAAAAGAGCAGCGAGATGAGGCCGCTCGCGCCGAAGACGAGAAGTTTTTGCCGCCAACTCTTCCAACTTCGCGCGCTCTCGCAGGCGACGGCCACGGCGAGAAACATCCCTTGATTCCGCGTCAGCGCACAGACGCCCGCGAGCGCGGCGGCGGTCTTCCAACGGCCGCCCCGCGCCATGAAAAACGCGCTGAAGGAGAGCAGCAGGAAGAGCGATTCCGTGTGGTGCGAATGAAAAACCCAGGAGGCGGGAGAGCAGAGAAAAAAGAGCCAGCCCCAGATCGTCTCCGGTCGGAGATGGCGCAGACGCGCGTCAGTTGATTCGGCCAGACGCGCCTGCCACAGGCAGAACGCGCCGAACGTGAGCGTGGAAAAGATCGTGCCGACAATTTCCGGCCGCGCACGCAGCCCCGTGACGGCGGCCAGCGCTTTGACGAGCAAAGGATAGAGCGGATAGAAAGCCCAACGGATGCCCGCGTAGCCTTCTTTGATGATCGCGTTGTAGTGCCACGCGTCCCAGTACTCGAACCGCGAACGAACGTCTTGCGGCCAGGGATAGACCGACGGCTCGAAGTTAAAAGCCCACCACCACAGCAGGCCGTGCGCCGCCAGCAGCACGACCGCCGCGACGAGCAGGGGACGTGGACGAAGCATGTTGGAGTCACCGGACACGTTTGCGAATTATAGACCCGAAATGCGTTTCAACGTCGCTGGCCGACCTTCGGCGTAAGTTATCTATACAGAATGGCGGTTGATAACTAAAAGCAAGACTCGCCGCAGGCGCGAAAGAAGGGATGAGGGATGAATAAGCACAAATCTTATTCATCCCTCATCCCTCATCCCTCATCCCTTCTTTTATCTGCGGTGAAGGTTTTAGTCCTGTCCAGATGAGCGCGCGGTTTATCGTTGCTGCGCGCGTCCCGATTGGATGAGCCTTTGTCTGGCGGTGTTGCCGGGGACGGCGATGTGCGTGGCCGGGTCGTACTCCTTGCCCGCCGAAGGGCTGCCCTGCGGAACCCAGATTTCCACACGCGTCGAACTGTAACCGCTCGGAATGTAGCGCACGTAGTAGCCGTCCGGGTGCAGAGACCAGCGACCGCTCGGCACGTCCTGACTGCCGGAGCCGAGCGGGGCGTTGCCTGACAACACCGCGACGCGCTCCATCTCGGCAAACGACGCGCCCGGCGTCGTGAGCATCTGGCGCAGTTGCGCCTCGGCCTGCGCGATCTGGCGAAGCGGTTCGGGAACGCCGCCGAGAGCGTCGGTGAGCGCGTTGCCGGAGAGCACGTCGAGCGCGCTGCGGTTGAGCGAGGCGAGTTGGCGCGGCGTCAATAGTTGCGAGGCGACGGCCTTGATTTCGCCCTGCAAGTCTTCAAACTTCGCGCGGGCGATGATCGCCCAGAGAAGCTGCTGGATTTTTTGCTGCTGTATTTCGGGACGGTTCACGGAGTTGCGCACGATGGTCATCACGGCGTCTTCCGCAGGCCCTTTCGGCGGCGCGTAGAGATAGCCATCGCCGCCGCCGGGGCCGTGCGTCCCCGCCTTCAGACAATAGCTCTGCGTCTGCATCTCGTAGTAGCCGGGCTGCAAGACGAAGCCCCCGTTCGGCGTGCGCTGCAAGGTCATTAACGAACGTTTCGCCTCGCGCGGCGCAAAACCGTCCTTCGACGCGTCGCCCCACTTCGCATCCGGCAAACTGGTCGTAATCGGCTGCTTGTCCCCGAGCAAATTCGGCGTCTTCTTCTTCAACCTGTCTCCGAGGCCGCCGAGGCCGCCCAACTGCGCGCGTGCGTCCATCCCGCCGAAGAGAATCATCAAGACCGCGAACGCGGCAACAAATTTAAAACGTAGTAACTTCACTAAAAAACTCTCCCTTGAAAAATTAAGAATCGCAACCGGAGTCGCAAGTCACTTTAAAGATAAATGACTTGCTAATTGTGCGTCCAGTTGACCGGGTTGGATACGGCATTGGATGGAATATGTTTTCGTCAAATTATTGCCGCATTCTTTTCGGGTACTGCTGGTGAAAGCCACGCTATTCGCCGTCGCCTCCGGCGACTTGTGGGGCGGCGGCTGAGGGAAACTGCTCAACCGTCTTTTGCCGCCTGCAACATCTTGGCCGTCGTGCCGAAGAAACGTGTTGTCGTTTTCACCTTACAGGTTTTTTCGATGAACGCTGCCGGGTTGCCCGGTCTGCCATTAACAAGGCGCATCAAGATAAACACTTCGCCCGATGTGGCCTGCAATATCTCGAAATCGTTTTTGGGCGAGACAAACGGCAACTTGAAATCGTCGGGCAACGGTTGCGGGATAAAGGTGATGAGAAATCGCGTGTCGGTCGTCGCTTCGAGATGTTTGAACGGGTCGAGTCGCAACGCATTTTCAACCTCTGCGATTGTTCGCAGAAAGGTCGGCACTTCGTAGCCCAAAGCTTTGTAAAGATGTTGCTCGATTTTGCGTGTCAGTGCGGCGCGGTCACTATCCGTCGTCTCGAAAAAGAGATTGCCCGTCTGGATATAGCTGCGAACGCTGCTAAAGCCCAATTCTCGAAATAATTCGCGCAGCCGTTCCATCTTCACCTGATGCCCGCCGATGTTTATGCTGCGTAGCAATGCGATGTATTTAACAGTTCCCATTAATCTCTTCACCTAAACTTTTACTAAGAACCGGCAGCCCATGCACGCCATCTCAACTCGATTTAACGACAGGTTTCTCTGGTCTGCTCCGGCAATACTCACAGGTTCGATCACTACACTTAGATTCAAGCCACGTATTACAGAAGGCGCAGAAGTAAGCATCATAATCATCGTAGTAAATTCGGGCACGCTCGCACCTCCGGCACACGCGTTCATCTATATGACCGTTGATCTCACGGCCGTCAATTACAACCACGCCCTTTTCACTATCTTCGGTTACGCTCAACATCCGGAACTCTAACGCCTCTTGTGCCGAACGATGCGGCCTAACCACGCAAAGGGCGTGAAAAGCCGACAGGTAAAGCCGACAGGTTCGGGCTAACTCCATCACAAAGCGGCAAAGGGCGGTTCGTGCGGCATGAGATGCTGCTTTCGTCGGTCTTGACGCACCGCCGCGTCGGACGCACTTTCAAACGCGCTCGACGAGCAGGGCGAGGCCGAGGCCGCCGCTGACGCAGAGCGTGGCGAGGCCGAAGCGCGCCTGGCGTTTCTTCATTTCGTGCAGGAGCGTCGTGGTGATGCGGACGCCCGTGCAGCCGATGGGGTGGCCGAGGGCAATCGCGCCGCCGTTGACGTTGAGGCGCGCGGCGTCAAAGTGGAGTTCGCGGTCGCAGGCGATGACCTGAGCGGCGAAGGCTTCGTTAAGTTCGACGAGTTCGATGTCCGCGAGCGTCAAGTTTTGCCGGGCGAGCAGGGCGCGGACGGCGGGCACGGGACCGATGCCCATCACTTCGGGAGCGACTCCGGCGATCTCATAATCAACGATGCGCGCCAGCGGCTCGACGCCGTTCGTCTCCTTCAACGCTTCTGCGCCGAGGACGCAGACGGCAGCCGCGCCGTCCGTGATGCCGGACGAGTTGCCAGCCGTGACCGTGCCGGACTTTTTATCGAAGACGGGCGGAAGTTTTTTTAGACTCTCAAGCGTCGTCGCGGCGCGCGGGTGCTCGTCGCGCGTGAGCGTGAGCGTTTCACCGCGACGGCCTTTGAACTCGACGGGCGTGAGTTCCGCGTCGAAGCGTCCGGAGTCAATGGCGGCGGCGGCGCGTTGTTGCGAGCGGAGGGCGAAGGCGTCCTGTTCGTCGCGCGTGATCTCGTACTGGCGCGCGAGGTTTTCGGCGGTCTCGCCCATGATGAGGCCGGAGAGCGGATCGAGGAAGCCGTCTCGATACATGCCGTCAACGAGTTCGACGTTGCCCATCTTCAAGCCCCAGCGCGCGCCTTCCGCGAAGTAGGGCACGCGCGACATGTTCTCCACGCCGCCCGCAAGCACGGCGCGTGCGCGTCCGAGCATGATCTCCTGCGCCGCGAGGATGATCGCTTTCAAGCCCGACCCGCAGGCTTGATTGACGGTGAAGGCGGGCACCGCGTCGGGCGCGCCCGCGCGATAACCGATCTGGCGTGCGAGGTTCGGCCCCGTCCCCGCCTGCCGCGCCGCGCCCCAGATAACTTGCTGAATCGCGTCCGGCGCAAGACCGGCGCGTCGCAAAGATTCCCGCGCCGCCGTCGCGCCCAACTCCGCCGCCATCACATCTGCCAGCGCGCCGCCGAAGCGACCGATGGGCGTCCGCACCGCTCCAACCAGATAAATATCTTTCATTGCCACACTCTCTGAATTAAGATTCTCCGACATGCGACAAGATGATAACTTGTTCGGTAAGTAGACTCCAAAACGCCTCTCACCCACTCGAACCCTCTACGTCTAACTTTGCGCCTTTGGTTCTGGCCGATAACTTGACGTTCGACGCATGAGTCAATCTTTGTTAATGAAAGTCATCACGAATCCGGACGAAAGGGAAGAGGCGCGGGGACGCATCGCGGCGATACTCGATGCGCGCGGCGAGTGGTTTTGCGCGGAGACGCGCGAGGGCGTGCAGGTGTCGCTCGGCAGAGGCGAGTGGGAGATCGCGCAGGCGCACGATGCGCTGCTTTTCTCTTACCGGACGGAGCGCGGCGTGTCGCGCGTCTGGCGCGTGGCGGGTTGGGAATGGACGGGCGAGCGTCTGCGCCTGAACGCGTCGCGGCGTATGGGCGCGGTGCGCGCGTTGTTGGAACTCGTCCCGCGCGCGTCCGTCGCGGAGGGCGTCGCTCAACTGTCGGCGGCGCGACGCGCGGCCTGCGAAAAGTTAGCCGCGCTCGTCTCCGCTGCCGCCGGGAACGCGAAAATAGAACGCGCAGGTTTGAGCGCGGGCGTGCGGCGCGCGGAGCCGGGCAGGTATGCGCGCGTGCTCCTCTCGCGCGGCGGGCGCGAACGAATCGCCGCGACGGGCGCAGTCGTCGCGCTCGGCGCGCATGAAGCGGACGCCTTCCTCGCGTCGGCCTTGCTCTGGTGGATGCGGTCTGCGGAAAAATCCGTGCGCGGCGCGCGAAAGTTGTGGCTCCTTGTCGCGCCGGAAATGCGTGACGCGACCGCCGAACGTCTGGCATTGCTGCGTGCAGAGATGCGTCGCGAGATCGAGTTGTACGAGACGGACGAGGGCTGGCAAAAGTTGTCGCCCGTCGCGCTGCCTGAACTCGAACAGACGCTCGCCGCCGCAGCGACGCGCTACCGCCGACCGCCGCGCGTGGAGTTGACGGAAACTGCGGCGCGCATCCTTGCGCTCGCGCCGGAGGCGATTGATGTCGTCCGCGCGCGACACGGCGAGACGCTCAGGTTTCACGGGCTGGCCTTCGCGCGCGTGCGTAGCCTGATGCGACGCGAGCGCGTCTGGTTCGGCGCAGGCAACGCGCCACGCGTCCTGCTCGACGCGAGCACCTGGCCGCAACTCGCAAAACTCATTGACGAACTACGCGCGCACCGCCGCGCCGATTCCGCAGATCATCGCCACGCTCTCTACGCGTCTGCGCCCGAAGCGTGGCTTGAGTCTCTGCTCCGGCGCGACATCACGCGGCTCGACCCCGGCCTGCGCCTCGCCCCGCTCTACGCACAGTTTCGCACCGCCGCCATTCCACACAACGCGGGCGCGCGTCCCGTTGACCTGCTCGCGCTCCGCCGCGACGGTCGGCTCGTCGTCATCGAACTGAAAGTTTCAGAAGACCTCGCGCTTCCCCTCCAGGGCGCGGACTACTGGCGACGAATCTCTACTTACCAACGCGCCGGTCACATCCAACGGGCGCGCCTGTTTGGCGACGCCGAGATTTCAGCGGACGCACCGCTCGTCTACCTCGTCGCCCCGTTGCTGCGTTTTCATCGCTCGTTCAGCGCGCTCGCAGGCTGCATCACCCCGGAGATCGAGATGTACCGCTTCGACATCAACGAAAATTGGCGCGCGGGCGTGCGCGTCATGCGGCGTGGTGTGATTTAACGTAATCCTTCCGCAGGGGGCGGCGATTTTAACGAGGAAAAATTTTGTGTCTGCAAAATTATGGGCTGCCGTGCCGGGGTTCGAGGCCGGTTCCCGCTTAGGCAGGTGAAGTCGCATTGAAAAGATTTTCTTGCTTAAAGAGCGCGAATCGTGGAATATGCTCCGCCTAGTCCGAGCCGTGGGTGAAAAAGCAGGGGCGTTAACCTGATCCAACCTGAACCGCCGACTGCTAACGCGCACACCGCGCAGACCCGCCAACGATCAACGTCTAAGCGCGTCGCTCCACACGCGCGCCAAAATTGAAAAACGAGGACACCATGAAATCTGCCCCGAACTATACTCGCATCTTCACTCGCCAACGCCTCTTCAACACACTCGTCCCACTCTCGCTGCTGTGCGCCCTGAGCCTGCTCGTCGCCTTGCTCGCGCCCGCGAACAGGCGAAGCACGCCGCAAGGGTCGGACACCGCAGACAAGTTTTCGACGGCCTTACCGGCGTCAACGTCAACACAGGCGACGACGCCGCGCGACACAGAACGTGCGCGCGAGGCTTACGGCCAGATAGAGTTGAGCTTTGAAGCCAACCGTGGGCAGTCCGATGCGTCTGTCAACTTCCTCGCGCGCGGCGCGGGCTACACGCTGTTTCTCAAACCGGAAGAAGCCGTCTTCGTCATGTCACGGCGTGGAGACGGAAGAGGCCGGAAGCAGGAAGAAGGCGGCAAGGGGTTGACGACTGATCGTGCGGTGCAGACGGGGCGGGGCGATGCTCCCAGCGCGCGCGGCAAGGCGTCAGAGTCGGAGCCTGCGCCGAAGGCTGCGGTGCTGCGCATGAAACTGAGCGGCGCGGATGCGGGCGCGCCGGTCGAAGGCGCGGGCGAGTTGTCTGGGAAGGTCAACTATTTCATCGGCAACGACCCGGCCAAATGGCACGCGGGCGTTCCGACCTACGGGCGCGTCCGCTACCAGGACGTGTATCCGGGCATTGACGTGATCTATTACGGCAACCAGCGTCAGTTGGAATACGACTTTGTCGTCGCGCCCGGACGCGACGCGAGCGCCGTGCGTCTTGAGTTTGAAGGCACGGACAAAGTTGAAGTCGGGGAGAACGGCGACCTGCTGCTGAACGTGGGCGGTGAAGTGTTGCGACAATTGAAGCCTGTGCTTTATCAGGAGGTGGCGGGCGCGCGGCGTGAGGTCGAGGGCGGCTACGCGTTGCAGCCTGACGGGCGCGTCGGCTTCTCAGTTGGCGAGTATGATGCCGCGCTCCCGCTCGTCATTGATCCTGTCCTCGTTTACTCAACCTATATTGGCGGCAACAACACCGACCTCGCCAGAGCCATCGCCGTTGACCCGTCCGGCAACGCCTGCATCACGGGCTATACCACCTCGACTAATTTCCCGACGGCCAACGCCTTTCAGTCGGCGTTTAACGGAACGGAGGGGTTTTTCGGCAACAGGGATGTCTTCGTCACCAAGATCAACGCGGCGGGCAACGCGTTCGTCTATTCGACTTACCTCGGCGGAACGGGCGGCGAGGAAGCCAGAGGCATCGCTGTGGATTCGTCGGGCAACGCTTACATCGCAGGCTTCACCGACTCAACCAACTTTCCCATCGCCAACGCCGTGCAAGCTTCAATCGGCGGCACTCAGGACGCTTTCGTGACGAAGCTCAACCCCGAAGGCTCCGCGCTCGTTTACTCGACTTTTCTTGGCGGCGCAGGCTTCAGTGACGGCGCTAATAGCGCAGAGTTTGGCGAGGCTATCGCGGTTGATCCGTCCGGCAACGCCTACGTCACCGGCAGCACCTTCTCAGACAACTTCCCGCTGGTCAACGCCATTCAAGGCACGTTCAAGGGCGGCTCCACCGACGCCTTCGTGACGAAGATCAACGCGGCGGGCGACGCGTTCGTCTACTCGACTTATCTCGGCGGCAATGGCGATGCTGCCATCTCCGGCATTGGCGGGGAGAGCGGCAGGGGTATCGCGGCTGATTCTTCGGGAAACACTTACGTCACCGGAGAAACCAACTCCTCGACTGACTTCCCGCTGGCTAACGCCATTCAAGCCACGTATGGCGGCGGCGGCACCGACGCTTTCGTCGCCAAGATCAACGCGGACGGTTCGGCGTTCGTCTACTCGACTTACCTCGGCGGCGGCGAGCAGGACAGCGGCGAAGGCATCAAGGCCGACGCGTCCGGCCACACATACGTCGCCGGATTCACCGTGTCCACCAATTTCCCGACGGCCAACGCCTTCCAGACCGCGAACGGCGGCGGTCAGGACGCTTTCGTCGCCAAGATCAACCCTACCGGTTCCGTGTTCGCCTATTCAACCTATCTCGGCGGCGGCGGCGGCGAGATCGCCTTCGGAATCGCGATTGATGCGTCCAACAACGTGTATCTCGGCGGAAGCACCGGCTCGTTGAACACCTTTCCCACGCGCAACGCCAACCAATGCGCGCGCAACGGCGGCCAAGACCTCTTCATCACGAAACTCAACCCGGAGGCTACCGAGTTAATCTATTCCACGTATATCGGCGGCAGCGGAAGCGACAGCGGCGAAGGCATCGCGCTCGACCCGTCAAACAACGCTTACATGACCGGCTCCACCACCTCGACCGATTTCCCCACGGTCAATCCCATCCAGGCCGCGAACGGCGGCGGTCAGGACGCCTTCGTCACCAAATTCAACGACGCGCTCCCGCCAAACGCATGCGCCACGCCGACACCAACTCCGACGCCGACTCCGACCCCGACGCCGACTCCAACCCCGACGCCGACTCCAACCCCTACACCAACTCCAACGCCAACGCCGACTCCGACGCCGCCAGACCAGACGGTGGAGTTTAGTTCGCCCTCTTACGTTGTGAATGAAGACGCGGGCAGCGTGCTCATCACCGTCAACCGCACGGGCAACACAAGCGTGCTCACGACAGTGGATTACGAAACCATAGCCGATCAAGTCACGGTCGGTTGCGACGTCAACAACGGCACGGCCTCCGAACGTTGCGACTACACCACCACGCTCGGCACCCTCCGCTTCGCCGCAGGTGAAACGAGCAAGACCTTCCGCATCTTCATTACTAACGATGCTTACGTGGAAGGCGCGGAATTAATCCATTTGATGTTGAGTAATCCCACTCCCGGCGTGGGGTTCGGCTTCGGCAACACAGCGACCGTCTCCATCATTAGCGACGACACGAACGCGAACGCGGCGAACCCCGTAGACACGGCCTCGTTCTTCGTCGGCATGCACTACGTGGACTTCCTCAACCGTCAGGGCGAACCGGCCGGCGTGGCCGCCTGGACCAACGCCCTCACCAACTGCCCCTC
>JAUZFQ010000009.1 GCA_030838445.1 Pyrinomonadaceae bacterium
TTAGAAGATCAACCGTCTTCTAATCCGCATTCCGCATTTTTTGTACCCGTTCAATCCGAAATCCGCATTCCGCAATTGAGGAGTCCGCATTACTTTTCGGCGGTTTCGTCGTAGTAGAGGATGATGACGAGAAGCCAGACGGCGGCGGCGGCGGCGGCGAGGAAGAAGATGATGGCGAGGCCGGGATAGCCGAAGAGTTTGAAATGCGTCTCGACGCGCATCAGGAGCGACGCGCCGACGATCATGGAGGCGATGACGAGGCCGACCGTGATGCGGTTGGCGACCTTCTGCAAGCCCTCCATCAACTTCTTCTCGTCAATCGCGTCAACCTTCAACTCCAACTCGTTGTTCCCCACGGCGTCCAGAATCTTGTTGACGCGGCTGGGGAGACGTTCGAGAAAGTCCTTCACGTCGAGCAGGTTCGTCATCAAGTTGCCGGGCGCGAGCGACTTGAGGATGCGCTGCTGCATGATCTCGCTGGCGTAGCGGCGGATGACGTCGTTCGGGTCGAAGTTGGGCGCGAGCGTGTAGACCACCTGATCGAGATTGAGCAAGGCTTTGGCGATCATGGTGAACTCGGGCGGGAGGCGGAAGCCGCGCTCGGCCGCGATGCGTTGGATTTCCAAGACGACGCGCCCGGCGTCAATCTTCGTCAGGCTCGTGTCGGTGTGGCGCGCGACGATGTCCGACACGTCGCGCGTGAACTCCTCTTCCTCGAAGTTCTCCTTGCGCGTGCCCATGCGGATCGTGATGTCGGCCGCCTCCTCGCCGCGCCCGTCGCTGATCGCAAGGAGAAGCCGCAGCAGGTTGTCCTGAAAGCCCGACATGATGCGCGAGACCATGCCGAGATCTAAGAGCGCGATGCGTTCGTCTTCGGTGAGGAAGACGTTGCCGGGGTGCGGGTCGGCGTGGAAAACGCCGTCCACGAGTATCTGCTGGAGGTACGCGCGGAAGAGTTGTTCGGCGAGACGCGCGCCGTTGATTTCGAGGCGGCGGATGGGGTGGAGCGCGGTGATCTTCTTGCCGTGGATGTAGTCCATCGTCAGCACGCGCGACGAGGTGAAGTCTTCGACGGGGCGCGGGATGATGATGAGATCGAAGTCGCGCAAGTTTTCGGCGAACTCCTTGAGGTGTCCGGCCTCGTCGCGGTAGTCGAGTTCGCGCAGCAGGCTCTTGCGAAACTCGGAGAGCATCTGCGCGAAGTCGTAACGCTTGCCCATCTCCGTGTGCGAATCGAGGAAGGTGGCGAGTTCTTCGAGCGCGGCCACGTCCTGCGCGATCTGCTCGCGGATGTCCGGCCGCTGAATTTTGACGACCACCTCGCGCCCATCGCGCATCTCCGCGCGATGCACCTGACCGAGCGAGGCCGATGCCATCGGCACGGAGTCGAAACGGTTGAACGCCTTAGACAGTCGCACGCCGAGATCGTCTTCGACGATCCGCTCCACGTCGGCGAACGAGAACGGCCCGACGTTGTCCTGCAAGCGCGCGAGGGCTTCGAGGTAAGGCGGCGGCAGAATGTCTGCGCGCGTCGAGAGCAGTTGGCCGAGCTTGATGAAGGTCGGGCCGAGGCGTTCGAGGTCGGCGGCGAGTTCGGACGCTTCGGGCGGAACGCCGCCCTCGGCCATCACCGGCGAGTCTTCGTCGAGCGCAAGGCCGAGGCCGCTCGACTTCACCAGATCGGAGCGGCCGTACTTCATAAACAGCACGGCGATGTCTTTGTAACGCTTCAGATGTTCGGGCTTCAGCGAAATTACCATCAACATTCCTCGACGGAGATTTGAGGTCGGACTCAGATAGACTTAAAGACTTGAACGATTCGGGAGAGGTTCGCGCGCTCAACGAGCGACGGACGATTATACCGATTCAGTCGCCGGACGCCACTCGATATTGTTCAACTGCGTAAGCGCGCCCGCCGCGTCGTCGGCCGGACGCGGCGGGCAAAGGCGGGAGGGACGGTAGGGCGCGGGGGCTTCAACTCTTGGTCTCGATTTCAATTCTTGATCTTGATGTTGCCGCTGATGACCTTGGCGACGATGGCCTCGCCGCCCGTGCCGAGTCGGCCGACGGCCTGCTGGCCGATCATGCGCTTCTCGACTTTGACGCCGAGGTCTTCGTCAACTTCGATGTCGCCGTCAACGGTCTCGGCCTTGAGTTCGGCGTTCGTGCCGGGGGCGAGTTC
Organism: Pyrinomonadaceae bacterium; assembly: GCA_030838445.1. GTDB lineage: Bacteria > Acidobacteriota > Blastocatellia > Pyrinomonadales > Pyrinomonadaceae > JAIVJZ01. Next base: position 2,183 of record JAUZFQ010000009.1, read on the forward strand.
GAGTTCGATGTTGCCGTTGATGGCGTTGAAGACCTGCGGCGCGTTCTTCGCCGACTCGGCCAGCACGACCGTGGTGTTGCCCTTCGTCGTGCGCGAGTTGACCGTGCCGCTCACGTCGTCGAGTTCGATGTTGCCGCGCTGCACGTTGATCGAGATGGACGCGCTGTGGACGCCCGCGAGGTCAACGTTCGAGTTGATCGAGACGATCTCCAACTCGCGCAGGTTGCGCGGGAGTTTCACGACGTACTCCACTTCATGCACGCCGCCGCCCGTCTTCTCCGGCATCGAGTTGAAGGTGAGACCGCGCCCGCCCTCTTCCTGCGTGATGTGGAACGCGGCGCGCTCCGGGTCGCCGCCGTGCCGGATGATCTTCACCTCGGCCTGCTGTTCGTCCCAACCCTCGACCGTGATGTCGCCGCTGAAGTTGCGCAGCGAGAACGAGCCGTTCGCGGCGAGCGGGTAAGTTTTCGTGACGGTGGACTCCCCGCCGAACCCTTCCGCGCCCTCTTCGCTCGGCGCGCGCGGCGGGAGCGGCGGCGGGATGCCGGGGATGGCGACGTTCGGGCGCGTGACGACCCGCGTGACGCGCTGCGCCTGCCGGTTCATAAAAAACAGCCCGGCCACGAACGACGCCCCGGCGAAGAAGAGTATCAGGCCGAGGATCGCGTAGATCCACGCGCGCGAACGCGGGCGCGGCGCGACCGGCAGCGGCGGCGCGACGACGGGCGCGGTCGGCCGCTGCGGCACGGGCGGCTGGTAGCGCGAGTAGCCCGCGCCGCCGTAGATCGGATCGGAAGTGTCGCGCCCCGGCAGCGGAGAGGTGGCGAGCGGTGGCGCGGCGGCGGGCTGTTGCTGTTGCTGCTCCTGCCCGCCCGGCTGGAGTATCTGCGTGGGGAGTTCCGCGCTGGAAGACTGCCGCGTCGGCGTGCCGCACGCGCGGCAGAACTGCTGCCCCGTGAACAACTCCGCGCCGCAATTGCTACATCGTTCAGCCATAAGTCACCGCCGCCCGTCCGTCAAACCGTCCGTCAAAGATGTGCCGGGATTGCGCCTTGCGCCGCCCGGCTGATTCTATCCGCGCCCGCGCGGTTTTCACAACGCGGGATGAATTTTATAGCGACCTGACAATCGCTCAGCACTTAAGTTGTCCTTCTTCTTGCGCCCCTTCGGCGACTCGCTGCTGCGGTAAACGTTCGGGCGCGGCGCGAGGTTCAAAAAAGAAGCCCGCGGGCTTGCGGCCTCCGGGCTTCTCGTCACACAGGTTGGCGCGGCGCGCAGTCAGCGCGGGTAAGTCAGGAAGCCGCGCGTCAGGTAGTCGCTCATGGTCAGGCCGACCATGATCATGAGCCACAGGAAGCCGCCCGCGACGACCACCCACGTCAGGCGCGAACTGTAGCGCACGTGCATGAAGTAGAGCACGACGAGGATGGCTTTCGTCACGGCGATGGCGAGCGCGACGGGCGTGTTGAGCCTGCCGAGATCGAGGTTGGCGACCCAGACGGTCAGCCCCGTCAAGACCATCAGCGCGCCGAAGATGATGAAGTAAAGTTTTTTCGAGACGATGTGCTCAGACATAACTTTTCAGCCCCCCTTCAATGTCCGCCGCCGCCGTGTGTGAGGTGCGCGCCCAACAGGTACAGCAGCGGGAAGAGGAAAATCCACACGATGTCAACGAAGTGCCAGTAGAGTCCGGTCAGTTCCACGGGCGCGTGATACTCCGGCGTGTAGCGGCCGCGATAGGCGTAGAAGATCAGGAACAGCATCGCGCCGATGCCGATGATCATGTGCAGGGCGTGCAGGCCGGTCATGGCGAAGTAAATCCAGTAGAACATCTGGATGTGGTGCGTGGAGACGCCCGCGGGCACGGCCTCGTTCCACTGGAAATTCAGCCCCGGAAAATGGTGGTGCTCGAACTTGTCGGCGTACTCGAACCCCTTGACGACGAGGAACGTCGCGCCGAGCAGCATCGTCGCGACGAGGAAGATGATCTGCATGCGGCGGCTACCCATCTGCGCGAAGTAGACGGCGAGCGCCATCGTCAAACTGCTGACGATGAGGACGACCGTGTTGACCGCGCCGAGTTTCCAGTTGAGCGTGCTGCTGGCGATGGCGAAAGCCTGCGGGTGCTGCGCCCGGTAGATGATGTAGCCGGTGAACAGCCCGCCGAAGAACATGATCTCGGTGACGAGGAAAAGCCACATCCCCAGACTGCCCGCCTCGCGCTGCTGTTCGAGGTTGTCGAAGTGGTGCGCGAGGTTGGCGGAGGCGTGGTGCGTCGCCGCGGCGTCGCCGCCGCGGTGCGCGTCGTGCGCGTCCAATGTTTCTGCGTGTGCCATGTTGCTTTAGTTCCCTCTTGCTGCTGGTCAGGTCGTCGCCTCGCCGTGCGCGGGCTGCGCGGCTTGCTCCTTGTCGGGGCCGATCACTTCCATCTCCTCCATCGGCCGGTACTCGTAAGCCTCCCATGTGACGACCGGCGTGCGGAAGAAGTTTTCGGTCGGCGGCGGCGAGGCCGTGCGCCATTCAAGCCCGGTGGCCGCCCACGGGTTCGCCGGGGCGAACTTGCCGTAGCGCATCGACCAGATGAAGTAGATGCCGGGGATCAACAGCCCGAAGCCGAGGATGGAAGCGCCCGCCGTGCTCATCACGTTCAAGACCTGAAACTCTTCGGCGTAGGCGTGGTAGCGGCGCGGCATCCCCATGTAGCCGAGGAGGAACTGCGGAAAGAACGTCAGGTTGAAGCCGACGAAGATGACGAGCGCGCTGAAACGTCCCCATCCTTCCGGGTACATGCGCCCGGTGATCTTCGGCCACCAGTTGTGCAGCCCGCCGAGGTAGCCCATCAGCGCGCCGCCGACCATGATGTAGTGGAAGTGTGCGACGATGAAGTAAGAGTCGGTCAGGTGCACGTCGAGGCCGAGCGCGGCGAGGAAGAGTCCGGTCAGGCCGCCGATGGTGAACAGCCCGATGAAGCCGAGCGCGTAGAGCATCGGCGTGTCGTAAGAGATCGAACCCTTGTAGAGCGTGGCCGTCCAGTTGAACACCTTGACCGCCGACGGGATCGCCACGGCGAACGAGACGAACGAGAAGATCATCCCGGCGTAGACCGACTGGCTCGACGTGAACAGGTGATGCCCCCACACGAGGAAGCCGAAGACGGCGATGGCAAGCGACGAGAACGCGACGAACGAGTAGCCGAAGACGTTTTTGCGCGAGTGGGTCGAGATGAGTTCGGAGACGACGCCCATCGAGGGCAGGATCATGATGTAGACGGCCGGGTGCGAGTAGAACCAGAAGAAGTGTTGAAAGAGCACTGGGTCGCCGCCGAGCCGCGGGTCGAAGATGCCGATGTGGACGATGCGCTCCATCGCCACGAGCAGGATCGTGATGGCGATGACGGGCGTGCCCAAGACCATGATCAAGCTCGTCGCGTAATGCGACCAGATGAAGAGCGGCAGGCGAAACCACGTCATGCCGGGGGCGCGCATCGTGTGGATGGTGACGATGAAGTTCAAGCCCGTCAGGATTGACGAGAAGCCGTTGATGAAAATCCCTAAGCCCGCGGCGACGACGTAAGTGTTGGAGAAGGTGGTCGAGTAGGGCGTGTAGAACGTCCAGCCCGTGTCAATGCCGCCGTTCAGGAGCGCCCAGATCGTGAAGAGCGCGCCCGCGAGATAGAGATACCAACTGAGCAGATTGAGTTTCGGAAAGGCCAAATCCTTCGCCCCGATCATCAGCGGGACGAGGAAGTTCCCCAAGACCGCCGGGATGGACGGGATGAGGAAGAAGAAGATCATGATGATGCCGTGCTGCGTGAACAGCTTGTTGTAGGTCATCGGCTGAACGATGTCGCCCGCCGGGGTCAGGAGTTCGAGCCGGATGGTCAGCGCGTAGATGCCGCCGAGGATGAAGAAGACCGTCACCGACGCCAGATACAGCAGCGCGATGCGCTTGTGATCCTTCGTCAGCAGCCACGACTTGATGCCGTAGTTGGCGTTGATGTAGTTCTCGTGCCCGAAGCGCGCGCGCGAACCTAGCGCGCCTAAGCCTGACGGGTCGGAGGACGGCGAATTTGACGGGTCGTGTGAACTCATACTTCGTTAACCTTTGTCTCTAGCCTTTACTATCTGCTCGCTGCCTCTATCAACTTAACGGTTGCTGTTGCCGCCACCCGGCATCTGATTGCTGTTGCCGCCACTCTGCGACGCGCCGCCGCCACCCGCGCCGCCCGGACGCGGCGAAGTGGAGTTGAGCGGGTTCGAGCGTTGCGCGTCGGGGGCGATGCCGGTCGTCGTGGTCTGCGCCCCGCCGCCCGCTTGCCCGTTCGTGGTCGTCGTCGCGCCGCCTGCCGCGGCGGGTGCGCCGAGCGAGCGGATGTAGGCGATGAGTTGCAGCAGTTGCTCCTCGCTCACCTGCCCCTGATACGAAGGCATGATCGGCTGGAAGCCTTCAACCACCTTCGCCGTCGGGTTCACGATGGACTCGCGGATGTACGCCTCGTCAACCGTTACGTCCTGCCCGCCCTGCACGCGCTGCGGCTTGCCGAAGACGCCCGTCAGGACGGGGCCGCGCCCCTGCGTGTCCGTGCGGTGGCACGTCGCGCAACCGAGCGACTGGAAAAGTTTTTCGCCCTGTGCGGCCGGGGAGTCAGACCCGCCGCCCGCGAGCCACGCCTGATAGGCCGTCGGCTCCATCACCTCGACCCAGCCGTTCATGCCCGAATGGTTCGTCCCGCAAAACTCCGTGCAGAAGAGATGATAACGTCCGGTCTTCGTCGCCTCGAACCAAGCGAAGGTGTAGCGGCCGGGAACGACGTCGGAGCGGATGCGGAAGGCCGGGACGGCGAACGAGTGGATCACGTCCTCGGTCGTCATCGTCAACTTCACCTTCGCCCCGACGGGCACGTGCAGTTCGTTGATCTCGCGCTGCCCCTCCGTGTGCTGGAACTTCCACATCCACTGTTTGCCGACGACGAAAATCTCGATGGCGTCCTTCGGCGGGCGGTAGAGCGTGAAGTAGAGGCTCGCGCCCCAGACGAAGATCGTCATGGCGATGAGGAACGGGATGACCGTCCACATCGTCTCCAACTTGACCGACCCGGCGATGGGCTGCGGCAGTTCGTTCGCGTCGCGGCGACGATACTTGACGGCGAAATAGAAGATGAGCACCGTCACCAGCACGGAGAAGAAGAGTGTAATCGCGACCAGATAAGTGTAGAGCGCGTCCACCTCTCCCGAGACGGTCGAGGCCTGCTCCGGCGTAAATGGTAATCTTGGCAACTGCATCTCGTTAAGCGATCCCTCCTGCCTCTCCCGTGCTCACCGGCCGCTGCTGCTGCTGTGCCGCCGCCCCGCCGCCTTCGCCGTCACCCTCGCCGTGGCGGCGGCGACGCTGTAAGACCATGATCAAGACCACCAAACCGACGACGGTGACGACGCCTGTCAAGCGCATGATGTTCATGATCGCCGGGCCATACTTGCCCGTCGTCGGGTCGTAGTGAAAGCAGTAGAGCGTCAGCTTGTCCACCGCGCTCCCGATCTTCCCCTGCGACGCTTCGACCAGACCGAGTTTCAGATCGCGCGGCGCGTACTCGATGCCGTAGAAGTAGTGCGACAGTTTCCCTGCGGGCGTCGCCACCATCACGCCGGACGCGTGCGCGTACTGGTTCGTCGCCGTGTCGAACGCGTACTTGAAGCCGACGGCGTTCGCCAGCGCGTCAATCTGCGGCTTGTCGCCCGTCAGGAAGTGCCAGCCCGCGTCGAACGAAGCGGCGTCAGCGGCGCGGCCGTAGTCGTGCTTGGTCACTTCCTTCTTCTTGGCGGCGTCGGCCGCCGACTCGCGCGGGTCGAAGCTCACCGTCACCACGTCGAACTCTTTGCCCACCGTGTAAGGCAGCGTCTTCAACCCGCCGACCAGACCGTTGAGGACGAGGTTGCACAGCTTCGGGCAGTTGTAATAGACGAGCGAGACGACGACGGGGCGCTTGCCGAAGTAGTCGCCGAGCCGCACCGTTCGTCCCGCCTCGTCGCGGAAAGTTAGATCAAGCGGGACTTGCTCGTTCAGGCGTTGCTCGATGCCGATGTCCTTGAGCGCGAACGGCACGTCGTTGCTCGACACGCCGCCCTGCGGCGGCTGCGCGTACTGCCCTAGAACGGTAAGCGGCAAACAGCAGGCAGTAAGCACTAAAAGACAGGCGACGCGACGCGCGCGATTGCTCACCCCGCGACTCACAACACTCACCACGCGACGCACGAGTTTGCCCGCCGCGCGACGCGAGAGATTCTTCGCGCCCCACGCGCGCCCGTCCGCAAGTTTATTTCCGGTTACTACTTTTTTCATCAAACTGCTCAATACTTAGTTACCGCTCAATGCTTGGTTTCGCCCGCGCCGTGCGGCTGCGACTGTTGACTGCCGCCCGTCGTGTTTGCCGCGGGCTGCTCGCCACCTGCTGTCGCCCACTTCTCGCGCTGCTCCGAACGCCGTCCCGCGCTCGCGGCGGTCGGGAGGCTGATGCCGAAGCCATTGCCGCCGCCTTCCACGCCGGGCGCGGCCGTCTCCGCCGCTTGACGCGTCGGCAAACCCTTATCCAAAAGTTTCTGCTTGGCGTAGTCAATGGGGACGCGCATCATGCCCGTGCCCGGATCGGGGTCGTGATAGTTGTCCAGATCGTATGCGTACTTGTCCCGCAAAGCGTTCCATTCGAGCGTCGGCTCTTTCTTCTCGAAGACGAAGTTCGGGTCGTCGAGCGAGCGGTGGTCGGGCGCGCCCTGCAAGCGCGGCACGCCGGGCGGCGGCAGGCGTTCCTTTTCACTCCGCGCCATCGGCGAGGGCTGCGCCTCTTTGCTCGTGGCGTAGGCGTCGAGCAGTTTGAACATGCCGAGCATCAGCCCGCTCACGATGAGCAGGCCGAGGAACAGCAGCCCGACGAACGTGCCGACGCCGCGCACGCTCACGTCCGACTCTTCGTGCATCACGTCCGGGTTCGTGATGTGGCGCACGTCCGGCGTCTCCGTCAGGTGCAGCTTGCCTTTGCCGTTGCCTTGATGACCGAAAATTCCCATCTCAACCCTCGCTCTCGTCCGACCCGCGACTCCTACCTTTGACCTTTACCCCTGACCCTTTTCCCGTAACGCATTTCAGTGATGGCCGTCAGCCTGCTCAAGCGCGTTCTCCAAGCCCTCGTCGCCGAGCGGCAAGAGCGGGCGCGACGCGAGTTCGCGCGCGTACCACCAGAGCCAGAAGCCGCCGATGGCGATGGGCGTGATGAAGTTCAACGCGTAGGCCACCACGTCGGCCATGCCGCCGCCGTAGCCCGCTGCCTCCGCGCCGCCGTGCCGCGGCATCGCAAGCACGCTCGGCGCAATCGTCCAGAACAGATCGACGACGCGCATCACTAGGACGAGCAGCGCGACGATGACGAGCGCGCGGGCGCGACGCTTGCGCTCGCGCGAGAGCAGCAGGACGAAGGGCAGCGCGAAGTGTAAGACGACGATTGCGACCGCCACATACCCCCAGCCGCCGAACAGGCGGCGCATGTACCAAGGAATCTCTTCCGGCAAGTTGCCCGACCAGATGATCAAAAACTGCGAAAACGAAAAGTAAGCCCAGAGCATCACGAAGGCGAGCAGCAGCTTGCCGTGGTCGTGGAAGTGGCGCGGCTGGTAGACGTGCTCAAGGCGTTCGTCACGCGAGAGGATGACGGTCGTGACGATGGCGAAGGCGAGCGCGGTCAAGCCCCACCCGACCATGATCAGCAAGCCGTAGATCGTCGAGAACCACTCCGGCTCTAAAGACATCACCCAGTCCACGGCGGCGAACGTGACGGTCAACCCGAAGAGCAAAATTCCGGGGCCGCTCAAGTTTTGCAGTTTGTCCTTCAAACTCCGCCGCTCGCGCGGGTCAACCGTCGCGTCCTGTTGGAGCGACCACTTGCTCAGGAAGTACGAGAGCATGTACCACATCGCGAAGTAGAAGACCGTGCGCGCGAGGAAGAACGGGATATTCAGGTAGAGCGCCTTGTGCTTGATGATCTCAACGTCTTGTTCTTCCGGCAGCGTCCAAGGGTAGAGGCGATGCGTGAAGATGGCGAAGGCGATGGGCAGAAACAGAATCGCCATCACGGGCAGCGTGCGCGCGGCGGCTTCGAGCGGCCGACGTATGACGACGCCCCAACCGCCACCCGACAGGTGGTGCAGCATGATGATGGCGAGCGAGCCGACGGAGACGCCCGTCCAGAAGACGTAGCCGACGAGGTAAGCGCGCCAGAACCCGGCCGGGTTGACGAACGCGCCGACGACGCACAGCACGAGCGCGATGATCCCGGCGACGAGCGCGCGCCCGCCGAGTTGGCCGACGGACGAAGGGGCGTTGTAAGTGGTCTCGGTTGCTGCTTCGGCGCTCATGGCGTGCGCTCCCCTCCGGTTCCCTGGTGTCCGCCCTCGGTGGTGGGCGTGCCCGGCCCCGGCTTGCGCTGGTTGCGTAAGTTCTCCGGCACTTCGGCGGCGGGCGTGTTCTGGCTCAGTTGCAACGCGCGGATGTAGGCGATGATCGCCCAGCGGTCGCGCGGCGGAATCTGCTCGGAGTAGTCGGGCATCGCGCCCCAGCCGTTCGTGATGACGTCGAAGAAGTGGCCGAGCGTCTCGGCGCGCAGCCGGTCGTCATGGAGCGACGGCGGGCGACGGAAGCCGCGCCTGACGATCATGCCGTCGCCGTAGCCGGTCTGCCCGTGGCACATCGAGCAGTAGATGTTGAAACGCTCCTCGCCGCGATCCAAATCCTTGGCCGTGATGGCGAAGGGGAACTCGTTGACGCTCCCCGGCGTCCCCGACTGACCGGACGACGCGCCGCCCGGCAAGTTGCCCGCGACGTTGCCGCGCACGTTGACATCGCCGCCCGTCTGCGAGCCGGATGCTGACGCGCCCTGCGCGTTCGGCGTGTTCGCGTCCGCGCTCGTCAAGGCCGACAGGCCGCCGCCGCCCGTCGCCGGTTGCGCCGCCCCCGCGCCGACGCCCGTTGCGTTCTTCCCCGTAAAGTAGGCCGTGTTCACATCGCGGTAGCCGCGTGCCACCGTGCCCTCGACGTAGGGGCGCGAAGCCTGCCCGTCGCTGAAACTCTTGCTCGGCTCATACGCCTCATAGCGCGGCTGATCCTGCATATCCTGCCGACAGCCCGACAGGTAAAGGGCGAAAGGTAAAAGGCAAAGGGTGAAGAACACGCGCCCGGACAGGCGACGCGCGCGGGGCGTCTCCCCCCACACCTTTCCCCCTTCCCCATTTCCCCTGTGCTTAATGTTCGACATCGGCCACCTCTTGCGCGCCCAAACTACGGAGAAAGCCGGTCGTCGCGTCGCGGTCAAACTTCGGGTCGCGCGCTTCGATGACGAGGAAGAAGCGGTCGCGCGAAGCGAGCGCGAAGTTCGGCACGTTGAAGACCGGGTGATACGGTTCGGGCAGCCCGTTTAAAGCGAGCATGCCGAAGATGGCCGCCATCGCCGCGCCGAGCACCGTCGTCTCGAAAGTGATCGGGATGAAGGCCGGCCAACTGTGCAAAGGCTTCCCGCCGACGTTGAGCGGGTAGTTCCACACCGCGACGTAATACTGCATGGCGTAGCCGCCGATGAGGCCGATGATGCCGCCGATCAAAACGATGAGCGGCAGCCGCTCCTTGTGCGGCCCGACGGCCTCCGACAGAGCCTCGATGGGGTAGGGCGAGTAGGCGTCAATCCGCCGGTAGCCGTCCTCGTACGCGCGCCGCGTCGCCGCGACCACGTCGGTCGGGTTATCGAACTCGGCCATCACGCCGTAGATTGCCGGTCTGGTTGGTTTCCTCATATCAACCTCAGTGACGAGTGACGAGTGACAAGTGACAAGTTAAATCCAACATACTGTCTTTAAACTTGTCTCTGCTCTCGTTATTTATCCCTCACCAGTCGTCATCGTTTATCTCGTCACTTGTCACTCGTCACTTGTCGCTGCTTTTGGTGCTGCTCCCGGCAGGATGGTGCGCATCTCGAAGATGGAGATGGCCGGGAGGAAGCGTATGAACAGGAGGAGCAGCGTGAAGAACAGTCCGATGGTGCCGACGAACATCGACCAGTCGAACATCGTCGGGCGGTACATCGCCCACGACGCCGGCAGGAAGTCGCGGTGCAGACTCGTCACGATGATCACGAAACGTTCGAGCCACATGCCGACGCTGATCACGAGCGCGACGATGAAGAGCAGCACCGTGTTGTGGCGCGCGCGCCGCAGCCAGAGCACCTGCGGGATCAGGATGTTCGTCAGGATGAGCAGCGCGTAAGTCCACCAGTACGGCCCCGTCCAGATGCGGTTCTTGATCATGAAGCCTTCGTACTCGCTCGCGCTGTACCACGCCATGAACGCCTCCATCATGTAGCCGTAGCCGACGATGAGGCCGGTGGCGAGCATGATCTTGGCGCAGTTGCGCATGTGCCGCAGCGTGATGAAATCTTCGAGGCCGTAAAACTTGCGTAAGGGGATGGTCAACAGCAAGACCATCGCGAAGCCCGCGTAGATCGCGCCCGCGACGAAGTAGGGCGGGAAGATCGTGGCGTGCCAGCCGGGCAGTTGCGAGACGGCGAAGTCGAAACTGACGATGGTGTGGACGGAGAGCACGAGCGGCGTCGCCAAGCCCGCGAGCAAAAGATAAGCCGTCTCGTAGCGATGCCAGTGGCGCGCGCTGCCGCGCCAGCCGAGCGCGAGCATGCCGTAGACGACCCGGAACGCGCCGCTCTTGGCGCGGTCGCGGAGCGTAGCGAAGTCGGGGATCAGGCCGACGTACCAGAACAAGGCCGAGACGCTCGCGTAAGTCGAGACGGCGAACACGTCCCACATCAGAGGGCTTCTGAATTGCGGGTAGATGTTCATCGTGTTCGGGTAGGGCAGCATCCAGTAGGCGAGCCACGGGCGGCCGGTGTGCAGGAGCGGGAACAGACCGGCGCAGGCGACGGCGAACAGGGTCATCGCCTCGGCGAAGCGGTTGATCGAAGTGCGCCACTCTTGACGAAGCAGAAGCAGGATGGCCGAGATCAGAGTCCCGGCGTGGCCGATGCCGATCCACCAGACGAAGTTGATGATGTCGAACGCCCAGCCGACCGGCCAGTTGTTGCCCCAGATGCCGATGCCGGTCGTGACGAGATAGGCGATGGTGAACATCAAGACGTTCGCCAACGAGAACGAAATGAAGAAGCCGATGTACCACGCGAGCGGCGTCTTGCGCTTCAAGACGAGCGCGCTGATCTTGTCCGTCACGGACGCGGCGGTGTGCCCCGGCTCGATGACGGGATTAGGCGTAACGTGGATGAGATCGTCGTGTGGCTCGTCTACTCTTGATGCCATGAAATTTTACGCCCCATGAATTTCTTCGTTCGGATTGCGCATCGCCGACAGGTACGTCGTGCGCGGGCGCGTGTTGAGTTCAGCGAGCAGGCTGTAGTTGCGTTGGTCGTGCTGCATCTTCGTGACGCGGCTCTCCGGGTCGTTCAAATCGCCGAAGACGATGGCCTCGGTCGGGCAGGCCGACTGGCAGGCCGTGACGATCTCGCCGTCGCGCACGCGCCGCGCCTCTTTCTCCGACTCGATCCGCGCGTAGGAGATGCGCTGGATGCAGTAGGTGCATTTCTCCATCACGCCGCGCGAGCGCACGGTGACGTCGGGGTTGCGCATCATCTTCAAGGACGGCGTGTTGAAATCCTGATAGAGCAGGAAGTTGAACCGGCGCACCTTGTACGGGCAGTTGTTGGAGCAGTAGCGCGTGCCGACGCAGCGGTTGTAAACCATGTCGTTCGTGCCCTCCGCGCTGTGGACGGTGGCGTGGACGGGGCAGACCGGCTCGCACGGCGCGAGTTCGCAGTGCATGCAAGGGATCGGCATGAAGTGCGCGCCCTCGGGGTTTTCCGCCAAGCCCTTGAAGTAGGTGTCCACGCGCAGCCAGTGCATGTGGCGGCTGCGCGAGACCTGCTCCTTGCCGACGATGGGAATGTTGTTCTCCGACTGGCACGCGATGATGCACGACTGGCAGCCGACGCACGAAGCGATGTCCACGGCCATGCCCCACTTGTAACCGTTGTACTCGTAGTTCGGGTAGAGCGAATCGTGCCCGCCCGGCTCTTTGTGCGTCTCCTTGCCGACCGTCTCGGCCGCGCCCTCGTGCGTGGCGAGGCTCGCGCCGCCGTGAACTTCGCGGCTCGAATCGCCGGTGTTCGACAAGTACTCGTTGAGCGTGTTGGAGCGCACGATGTCGCGCCCCTCCATGTTGAAGTGCAGTTGCGTGACGGCGAGCAAATACTCTTCGCCCGTCGGTGCGACTTCCAGCCCCGCGCCCTGCCACATCGCGTCGGACGTGCGCAGGCGGTAGGCGTTGAAGCCGAGCGGCTTGTCTTCGGTGGTCGTGCCGACACGTCCAGCGCGCGTGCGGCCGTAGCCGAGATGAACTGTCACCACGTCGTCCGGCTGACCCGGCACGATGAGGACGGGCGCGCGCACCGTCTGGCCGCGATAGCGCAGGTCAACCAGCGGCGCGTCGAACTCGCGCCCCTTGAACGTGTAGTCGTTCTCGTTCAGGCCGAACATGCGCCGCGCCGTGTTGAGGCTCATGTAGGCGGCGTTGTCCCAGGTCACTTTCGTCAAAGGCTTCGGCAACTCCTGCAACCAGCCGTTGTTGGCGAAACGCCCGTCGTAGACGTTCGGGTCGGGACGGAAAATGATCTCGAACTGACCGCCCGACGCCGCTTGCGCGGGCGACAAATTCGCAGACCAGTTGCCGACCGTGACGCTGCGTTCCTTGGCGGCCGTGCCCGGCACAACGCCGTCGTGGACGACCCTGCGCCACGCCTCGTCGAAGTTCGCGGGCGCAGCGGCGGCTCTCGCCCCGGCCGCGTTCGGCGTGCCGGAAGGCGTCGGGGAGGGCGACCCCGAAGGCGCGGGACTCGGCGACGCGGAGGCGTTCGCGCCCGCCGCGTTGTGTCCCGCCGCTGCCGCGCCTTGGCCGTGCGTGTTGCCGACGCCGACTGAGCCGTTGCCGCTGACCGCGCCTTGCGGGGCGGTCGCCTGCGCCGCTGCGGTGACGGGCTGCGCGGCGACGAGCGTTTCGAGCCGCTGCGTGCGCCAGTAGTCGCGCACGATGTCGTAACCTGACTGTTCGGGCTTGTCGGTAAAGGCGGCGAGAAATTCGTTGACGCTCCGGCCTTTGTAGAGCGGCGCGATGAGCGGCTGGATGATAGAGACCGTGCCGTCGTGCGCGCGCGTGTCGCCCCACGATTCGAGGTAGTGCGTTTCGGGGATGTGCCAGTGGCACAGCTCCGAAGTCTCGTCGTCGTAGAGGCTGAGATGTATGCGCAGGCCGTCCTTGCCGTCGGGCGTCCGGATCTTGTCGAGCCGTTCCTTCGTCAGCGCGAGATCAATTGGCGCGTTGTAGACGGGATTGCCGCCGACGATGACGAGCATCTCGACGCGCCCCGCTTCGATGTCGCCGACGAGTTCGCGCAAACTCGCGACTTGATCAACGGGCTGCGCCTCAATCGGATCGGTGTAGACGATTGTCTGCCCGACGTTCCCTAGAGCCTGATTCATCGCGTGCGCGAGCGCGTGGACGGCGGGCGTCTGGTGCTCGCCCGCGACGACGATTGACTTGCCGCGGTGCGCCTGCAAATCTTTGGCGATGGCGAAGACGTGTTGCGCGTGCGCGACGTTCGTGTACTGCGCGCCGTCGTTTGAGACGCCGGGCGCGCCGAGGGCGGCGGCCAGAGCGCGTGCGAACATCTCCATCTGGCTCGGCTTAAGCGCGAAGCGATGATCGGCGAACGCGCCCGTGTTCGTCGGCGTCGTCTCCACCACGTAGAGACGGTTCATGTCCGTCTTGCCCTCGCCGACGCGACGCTTCGCGGCGAAGTCGCGCGCGTGACGCAGGTTGGCCGCACCCGACGAGAGAAAGTCGGAATCGAGCGACAGCACGCGGTCGGCGCGGTCGAAGCGGTAGAGCGTGTTGACGGGTTGGCCGAAGGCGAGTTGCGCGCCGAGCGATGCGCTGTTCGTCCCGGCCGGTTCGTACTGATGCCACTTCGCCGCGGGGAAGGCCGCGAGAATCGTTTTCAACTGCGCGGCGGTCGTCGGCGACAAGACGGTCTCGGTCAGGAAGCGCAGCCCCGTGCCCTGCCGCCCGCGCATCTCGTCGAGCTTGGTGCGGAGTTCGCCGAGGAAGGCCGTGTAGGGGCGAATCTCGCCGCGGTTCGTGATCGTCTCGGAGCGGTCGGGGTCATAGAGCGACAGGATCGAGGCGATGGAGTAAACGTCGGTCGCGGCGACGCGCTGCCCCTCCGGGCGTTCGGGCGTGCCGCTGGTCGGGTGGTCTGGGTTGCCCTCGGCGTGCGTCGGGCGGCCTTCGTTGCTGCGCACTAGCAGGCCAGACGCGCCGCCGGGGAACGGCATCGCGGTGGCGAAAAAGAGCGGCTTGCCGGGGACGAGTTCGGGCGGCTGGCGCACGAAGGGGACGACCGTTTCGGGCGGCTGGTAGGAGCACGACGTAAGACCAGCGAGCGCGAGCGACGCGCCCATCAACTTGAGGAACGTGCGGCGGCCTACCTCGTCGTCCCACTCGCCCGCCTGTCGCGGAAACTCCGCGTGCAGGAAATCTTCAAACTGTCCCGAATCGGCCAACTCTTCGAGGCTGCGCCAGTATTCCCGCCCCGTCTTCTCGCCGAGGCGCGCGCGGATTTCGTCGCCTTTCACGGGGCGGCGGATGTTGTACAGTTCGGGGAAAGTCTCTTTGATGTGCATCTACTTCTCAACCTCTCGCCGGACGTCTCATCAGCGGTGGCAAGTCGAACAACTTTCGAGGATCGCGCGCGGGCGCACCTTGTAATCAACTTTCAACTTCCGGCCGCGCTCCAGTTGTTCCGCCGTCTTGTTCTCGGCGAGCGCGTTCTCCTGCTGCCAGTCCATGTTGAAGACTTCGGACTTCGGCCTGAGAAATCGCTCCGGCTCGCGGTGGCACTGCAAGCACCACTCCATCTGCAACGAGGCCGCCTGATAGACGAGCGGCATCTCGTCCACGCGCCCGTGGCACGACGAGCAGCCGACGCCCTTGGCGACGTGGATGCTGTGGTTGAAATAAACGTAGTCGGGCAAATCGTGGACGCGCGTCCACTCGATGGGTTTGTTATTCTTCCAACTGGCGCGCACGGGTTCGAGATACGGGCTGTCGCTCCACAGTTGCGAGTGGCAGTTCATGCAGGTCTTCGTCGGCGGCAGCCCCGCGTTCGACGAAACCTCGACGGACGTGTGACAGTAGCGACAGTCAATGCCGTCGTCGCCGTTGTGGTGCTTGTGGGAAAACTGGACGGGCTGCTCGCGTTCGTCGAACGCGCCCGTGTTCCACGACGAGCGGTTGATCTCGGCCACCGCCCACGTCACGAACAGCAGGACGAAGATCGAGCCGAAGATGCTCAGCTTGGCGAGCGTGTTGGTGCTGCGGTGAAAAATTTGCGGCATGCTTAGTCCCTGCT
>JAUZFQ010000014.1 GCA_030838445.1 Pyrinomonadaceae bacterium
ACTCGATGCAGGCGAGCCTTGAGAAACGCCTGACGAGCGGTTTCAGCGCGGGCGTCCACTTCACCTACAGTTCGTTCATCGACACGATGTCGGAGATTTTCAACAACTCGAACTCCGAGATCGCGCTCGCTCAAGACCCCTACAACCGCGCCGCCGAACGCGGCCGCTCCTCCTACGACCGCCCGTTGCGTCTGGCGGGCAACGCCGTCTATGAACTGCCGTTCTTCCGCGAACAGAACGGCGTCATTGGCCACATCCTCGGCGGTTGGCAGATGAACGCCTTCCTCAACTTCCAGAGCGGCGCGCCGTTCTCGCCTTTGAACGGGACTGACCCGACGGGCACGCTCGGCGGCCTCGGCTCCGCCGTCGGCATCGCCACGCGCACGAACATCTACACTCAACTCGACGTCTCGCGGATGTCCATACAGGAACTCTACGCCGCCGACCAGCGGCTCAGGGCGCAGGCTCAGGCGGAGGCGAACGCTGCGCTCGCGGCGATACTCGCGGTAAACCCCAACCCCACGCCGGGGCCGCTGAACGCAACGCTCACCAACACGTTGTTCAGCGTGTCGCAGGGGGTGATTGTTCGCGCTCCCAACAACGGCCCGTACAGCGCGCAGGTTAATTTTGTCGGGCTGCCCAAGGGTCGCGTCGGTTCGGCGGGGCGCAACATCCTGCGCGCCGACGGCATCAACAACCTCGACTTCGGCATCCTGAAGAACACGCGCATCAGCGAGACGCAAAAAATCCAACTGCGCGCAGACTTCTTCAACGCCACCAACACGCGCGACTTCGGCACGCCGAACTCGATTGTGAGTTCCAACGGTTTCCTCAACCAGTGGGGAACTGACGGCGGCAACCGTCGCATCGTCGTCGGCGTCAGGTACATCTTCTAAACCTGACCGTTACCCGGCGGCCGACACGTTCGACCAACGTCAGCCGTCACATCACCGGAGAGGGGCGCGGGGAATCACTCCCGCGCCCCTCTTCACCTTTTGCTGAACGGCTCGCGCGCGGCGAACTCCGTTTGCGCGACGGTTGCGCGGGCGGCGAACTCTTGACGCGCGTCCGGCTCTTGACCGGACAACCGCGCGGGCATAATGTGTGGGCAGTCAAAAACACGCGAGCGAACATTTCCAGGCGGCCTCTCGACGGAAGAAGGAGGGTGCGTATGAAGTCTCTCAGCCTGTGCCTCGTCATCTCTGCGTCGTGTCTCTTCTGCATGCCGTCCGACGCCCGCGCGCAGACGGCGGGCGTCGTCCCGGCGTCGTCGTCATCGTCGGCGGGGACGACGGCGGCGGGAGTTGTGGCCGAGTCGAACCCTCCCGATCTGGTCGTGGTCAAATTCAGTTGGAGCAAGGAGCGTCTGGGGTGGGAGCGCGACCCGTTCAGCGGGCCGGTCGAGAACTTCGACGAGATGCGCGTGCGCTCGCGCAACGAGAAGCGGATTGACGACGCCAAGCGCGGCGGCGCGCCCGAAGTGGATCGCATCAAGCGCGAGGCCAAGGCCGATTCGGCCAACCTCGAACAACTCCGACGCCAGCGGCAGCCGCCCCGCTATGGCTTCATGTACAAAGTCTCGCTCAGGAACACGGGCGCGAAGGCCATCAAGTCGCTCGACTGGGATCACGTCTTCTTCGACGCCGACACGAAGGCCGAGACCGGCCGCCACCAATTCACCAGCGACGAAAAGATCGCCCCCGGCAAGCAGAAGGAGTTCAGCGTCTTCGCCTCTTCGCCGCCGACAAGCACGATCAGCGTCCACAAGTTGGAGAAGCGCGAGCGCGAGATCGTCGGCGAAGCGGTCGTCGTCGTGCGCGTCGAGTACGCCGACGGCTCGGTATGGCGACGCCCGTAACGCCCCGCCCTCAACTTCACCCCAACCTCCCACGCGGGAACAAATGCCCGCCGCGCGCGTCTAACTTCAACGACAGACGATTACATCCGGGGCGGCGTCAACAGCTTCTTCTGCCGGCGCTGATTCACTTCGGGCGCGAGGGGGTGCCGATGGGCTACGTGTGCAAGACGAAACTTGAGAAGGCTTGGATCATCGCGAGCGTGCTCATCCTCGCCGCGCACCGGCTGCTGCAATCCGCTGCGCCCGACTTTTACGCCGACGCCACCCCGCTCCGGCTGTGGCTCGAAGTGGTGATCTTCGTCTCCTCGTTTCCGCTCGGCGTCACGGCGGTGTACGTCGTGCATGACGCCACGTACTGGTGCGACGGGTGCGGAGCGGTGGCATGGATGCTCGATTGGTCAACGCTTCTCTTCGGCGGTTACATCCAGTGGTTCTGGGTACTGCCCGAATTTTTTCGCGGCAGACAACTGACTCTCCTCGATCTCAAACGCACGCCGGAAACTGTCGCGCCGGACACCCACTCGCACATCGCCGCAGAGACGCACGCCCCATCAGCAACAGCAACGCCCGCACCTTTAGCAGCGACGACACGCGTCCCGTTAGCAGCGGCAACACTCGACCCGTTAGCTGTCGCGCCGCCCGCGTCGTCAACCGAGCCGCCAGCATCGTTAATTGCCACGCCGCACGACGTTCGCGCCGCCGCGCCGCCCCACGTCTTTGACACAGCCGCTTGCTGCGCGCCTGCGTTCGCAGAGTTTGACGAAGCGGGTCTCAGCGCGCTCGACAGAGTTTTTCAAGCGCACGCTGCGCCGACCGCCGCGACGCCCGCGTCGCAGGTCGAAGCGATTTTTCCGCGCGTGAGTTGAAGCGTGTGAAAGTCGCCGTCCGCGGCGCGTGCGGCCACGCCCCGGCGCGTGCCCCGCTTGACCTTGTTCGCAGGGGATGCTAGGTTGTTCGTCCGCGCTGCGCATAATCTAAAAGACTGGGAGATGAACAGCAGCACGCGGCGCGAGGCGCGCGGGCAAGTCCCGCGTCTTGATCTTTGTCACTCGAATAATTTGTATCGCTATTCGACAGGGGCGCGCGCAACACTGGCTTCGGCCAACTCTGCGCGCGCCCCGGTTGACCGTCGCAGGTGTGACCCGCGCTAACTGATTGCGCGGGCGACAAGGGAAGTCGGGTGCAAAGCCCGCACGGTTCCCGCCACTGTAGACCGGCGATTGTGTCGCACGCCACTTCGGAGTTTTAGGTCACTCGTCCCGACGCGGGACGGGGAAGGCCGCGTGAGCGACGCGTCTGAGCCGGGAGTCAGGAAACCTTGCCTGCATCGAGAGACGGAGGCGACCGCTGACGCTCCGGGAAAGGGCGAGTGGCTTGGCTCAAAAGTACGTGCGACGTTCAAACTCCGGCACGCGCCCCTGTTCAAGTTTTCTTGACCCAGAGGCCGCCCCGGTTTTGTTCCGATTTCGATTTTGACGCGCCCTCGATCCTGCCACGGCAGGATCGAGGGCGCGTCTTTTTTTTTGTATCGGGCACAGTCGTGCGCGCGCGTTCCTTTGTCGGCCTCTTAATCCACGACGCACGCGTCGTCAGTGTCCGCCCTCCGCCGTTCCGCAGAGAGGATGCGAGAGGAAATGACCAACACACAATTTAATAGATATTCGCCGGTTAATAAAAGATCGTTAACCGATAAACTTTTACGCGCGCGAAAATTTTTACACGCCGTCGCGCTCGTCGCTTTGTGCGCGCCGTTCGCGCTCGCGCAGGAGGCATCCGCGACAGCGACGACGACAACGACTGCGTCTATCAACGGGCGCGTGACCGACGCGCAGGGCGCGGGCGTCGCGGGCGCAATCGTGACGCTCTACGCGCGCGCGCCGCAACTCCGGCGTCTGACCGCCGTCGCCGACGCGGGCGGCGCGTACCGCTTCGAGAGCCTCGCCGCCGGTGAGTATCTGATCGAGGCGGACGCGCGCGGGTTCGCGCCCGTCGTCGCGCAGAAAGTCATAGTCGAGCGCGGGCGTGCGACGACGCTCGATCTCGCGTTGGAGGTGGCGGGCGTGCGCGCGCAGGTCGTCGTCACCGCGGCCGACACGCCGCAGCCCGTGGACGAAGTGTCGAAGGCCGTCACGACCATCGGCGCGGGGGAGTTGGACGAGCGCGACGAGTATGCGCTCTCGGAAGCCCTGCGCGCCGTGCCCGGCCTGCGCGTGCAGCAACTCGGCGGCCCCGGCGCGTTCGTCACGATCAAGACGCGCGGCCTGCGCAATCAAGACACGGCCGTCCTGATTGACGGCCTGCGCTTCCGCGACCCCGCGTCGGAGCGTGGCGACGCGTCCGGCTACCTGAGCGATCTCCACGCGACGAACGTGAGCCGCGTCGAAGTGCTGCGCGGATCGGGTTCGTCGCTCTACGGCACGAACGCCATCGGCGGCGTCGTCAACATCATCACGGACGAGGGCGGCGCGCCGTTGCGCGGCAGTCTCCTCGCGGAAGGCGGCGGCCTCGGACTCTTCCGCGGGCGCGCGCAACTCGCGGGCGGCACAACTGCGAACCGCGTCGTCTACAGCGCAGGCGTCTCGCACCTGAACGCCACGCGCGGCATAGACGGCGACGACGCGGCGCGCACGACGAGCGGGCAGGGGCGCGTCCGCTTTCAGTTGACCCCGACCATCCAACTCGGCGCGCGCTTCTACGCGGCCGACTCTTTCATCCAACTCAACGAAGACGCGCGCCCCGTCGCGGCCGTTCTGCCCGCAGGGATCGTGCGCGCCGTGCCGCTCGCGCGCACGGAGTTGCGCCGCTTTGAAAACGGCACGAACGCCGCCGCGTTGACGAACGGCGCGGCCACCTTCATCCCCTCGACGAACGACCCCGACGCCGCGCGCGCCACGCGCTTCTTCTCCGGCGCGCTCGTGTTCACGCAACGCGTCACCGGCAGTTTCGGCTACACCGTCTCCTATCAGGGCAACAAGACCGACGGCGCGTTTTACGACGGCCCGGCGGGCACGGGCTTCGAGCCGTTCGGCACGACGCGCGCCGACTTCGACGGGCGCGCACACACCTTGAACGCGCGCGCCGACTTCCGTCTCGGGCGCGCCAATCTCATCACCGCCGGTTACGAGTTTGAGCGCGAACGCTTCCTCAACCGCTCCCTCTCTTCGTTCGCGCCCGCCGACGATTCTGCCCTAGACGTGGCCGAGCGCAGCCACGCGTTCTTCATACAGGATCAGGTGCGACTCCTCGACGACCGCCTGCAACTCTCCGCCGCCTTCCGCACGCAACGCTTCGCCCTCTCGCGCCCGGAACTCGCGCCCGTCGCCACGTCGCCCTTCGCCGGGTTCGACTTCGACTCGCCCGCGAACGCTTACACCGGCGACGGCTCAATCGCCTACTCGTTCCGCACGACGGGCACGAAGTTGCGCGCCCACGTCGGCAACGGCTACCGCGCGCCCTCGCTCTACGAACGCTTCGGCAGCTTCTACG
The DNA here is from genome assembly GCA_030838445.1 of Pyrinomonadaceae bacterium. Taxonomy (GTDB): domain Bacteria; phylum Acidobacteriota; class Blastocatellia; order Pyrinomonadales; family Pyrinomonadaceae; genus JAIVJZ01. The sequence continues at coordinate 5,345 of JAUZFQ010000014.1, forward strand.
ACCCGCGCCCCTTCGGCGGCGGCTCGCCGCAGTTCGCCGCCTTCGGCGACCCGCGCCTGCGCCCCGAACGCTCCGTCGCCTTCGACGCCGGGCTTGATCAAAACTTCGCGGGCACGCGGGCACGCGCCTCCGCCACCTACTTTTACACGCGCTTGCAGGAAGTGATCGCGTTCGACTTCACCGGCCTCGTCGTGCAGCCCGATCCGTTCGGGCGTTTCGGCGGCTACGTCAACACGCGCGGCGGTCTTGCGCGCGGCGTCGAGTTGAGTTTCGACGCCGCCCCGGCGCGCACGCTCGACGTGCGCGCCGCTTACACTTACACGAACGCCGACGAGCGCACGCCGCGCGTTGGAAACGTCCTACGCTCCTTCGCCATTCCCGACCACCAGTTCAACTTGACGGCGACGCAGCGTGTCGGTCGCCGCCTGTTGTTCAACTTCGACCTCACGGCTTCGAGCAACTACCTCGCGCCCGTCTTCAACCCGTCAACTTTCGCGAGCGTCGTCTATCGCTTCGACGGCATCCGCAAAGCCGACGCGGGCGCAAACTACACGCTGCCGCTCGGCGAGTCGCGCTCTTTGCGCTTCTTCGGCTACGTGGAGAATCTGTTCGGGCGCGAGTATTTCGAGAACGGCTTCCGCACGCCGGGACGCACGGGCAAGGCGGGCGCGCAGTTCAGTTTTTAGCGAAGATGAGCGATTCAGTTTTTAGCGAAGATGAGTGCTGAACCGAACAAGCCGCCGCTCGTCGAAGGCGAAGATTTTTATTGGGAGGGGGCGGCGATGGTCTTCACGGCGCGCTTCCTGTTGCGTCGCGGTTATTGCTGTCGCAGCGGGTGTCGGCATTGCCCGTATGACTTTGAGAAGGAGGGGCGCGGGGATGAAGTGTCGGAGAGATCAGAGGCGAGTTGACGGGTTGCGCGCGACGCGCATTGTGCGTGTTGCGCTCATCGTGCTCGCCGCGCTGGCCTTCGTCGCGTGCGGCGACGCAGTTAAGGTCGAGACTAACAAGAGCGCGAAGGATGCGCCCGCTTCGTCTGCGCAGTCGCCGCAGCGGATCATCTCGCTCAGTCCGAGCACGACCGAAGTGCTCTACGGCGTCGGCGCGTTCGAGCGCGTGGTGGCCGTGTCGGACTACGACAAGTTTCCGCCGGAGGTCGCCAAGCTGCCGAAGATCGGCGGGTGGAGCAACACGAATCTGGAACAGGTCGCCACGCTCAAGCCCGACCTCGTGATCATGACCTCCTCGCAAGCGCCGCTCATCAAGGATAAACTCGACGCGCTCGGCGTGCGTACCGTCACCGTGCCGAGTTTCACGGTGGCCGACGCGCTCGCAGGGATAGAACAGATCGGCGCGGTGACGGGACGGGAAGAAGCCGCGCGCCGACTCGTCGCAGACGTGCGCGCGAAACTCGACGACGTGCGCGCGCGCACGCGCGAACTCCCGCGTCTGCGCGTGCTGTGCATCGTGGATCGCGTGCCCGGCACGCTGCGCGGTTTGTACACGGCGACGCGCGGCAGTTTCTTCGCCGAGTTGATCGAGATCGCGGGCGGCGAATCAATCGCGCCGCCCGCCTCGAACGGCTTCGGGCAGATCAGCAAAGAGGCCGTCGTCTCTTTGAACCCGGACATCATTTTCGACATGCTGCAAAGCGGCGAGGGCAAGCTGGCGGAGGACACGCAGGAGGTCTGGCGCGAACTCGGCAGCGTGCGCGCGGTGCGCGAGGGGCGCGTCTACAGGTTGAACGACGAATCCATGCTGCACCCTTCGCAGTTTGTCGGCGACACGGCGCGCAAGTTCGCCGAGTTGATCCACCCGCAGGCGTTCGGCGGGAAGTGAGAGAAAGGATGCAACACGAAGGCGCGAAGACGCGATGCGACGCGACGTGAAGCGAAGCAAACTTGACGAGTTAACTTCGTGTCTTCAATGCCTTCGTACCTTCATGTTGAGACTTGCTGACCAGACATGGATCACGCGACACAGTTGAGAAGCGCGACGGCGGACGCGGGCGTCTTGCTCGAAGCGCGCGAGTTATCTTTCGCTTACGCGGCGGGGCTGCCGGAGGTGGTGCGCGGCGCGTCGCTCGCGCTCAGGCGCGGGGTGCTCGCCGCCCTGATCGGCGCGAACGGTTCGGGGAAGTCTTCGCTCATCCGCCTGCTCGGCGGCATCGCGCGGCCGTCGCGCGGCGAAGTGCTTTTTGACGGCGTGCCGCTCCGCTCGCTCGAACCACGCGCGCGTGCGCGCCGCATCGCCTACGTGCCGCAGGCGTCGGCGGGCGTCTTCCCGCTCACCGCGCTCGAAGTGGTGTTGATGGGGCGCAGCCCTTACACGTCGCGTTTTCGTTTCGAGAACGAGCGCGACATCGCGGTGGCGCGCGACGCGCTCGCGGCCGTGGACGCCGCGCATCTGGCCGCGCGCAGCGTGACGGAACTGTCGGGCGGCGAGCGGCAACTCGTCGCGCTCGCCCGCGCGCTCGCCCAAGAGCCGGAGTGCTTACTGCTCGACGAGCCTTCGGCCGCGCTCGACTTGAAACACCGCGCGGGACTCGTCCGGCACCTCGGCCGCCTGCGCGACGAACGCGGCATCACCGCGCTCATCGTGACGCACGATCTGCAACTGCTCGACCCGGCCTTCGATCAAGTGTTCGCGATGCGCGACGGCGCGGTCGTGGCCGCGGGCACGCCCGCCGAAGTCTTGCGCGACGAGGTGCTCGCCGCAGTCTACGCAGACGAGCACGTGCGCGCGCGCCAAGCGTTCGGGCGCACGTTCGTCTGGTCGGAATAGTTTGCGAGAGAGGCGAGAGAGACGGGAGAGAGAGACGCGCGCCGTGGTTGGTGGTGGAGACTAGGTTGACTTCAACTCAGGAATCGAAAGTTAAAGATCGAAAATCGTCTGCGGGGCGTCTGCCGCGCGCGCTGTTGCTGCTGGCGTTGGTGCTCGCCGTCTCGACCGTGGTCGCGCTGTGGGCGGGCTACGCGCCGATAGCGTTCGCCGATCTCAGCGGCGACGAGATGGCGCGGCTGCTCTTTTTCCGACTGCGTTTGCCGCGCGTGTTGATGGCGGGGATGGTGGGGGCGTCGCTGGCGATGGTGGGGGCGTCTTTGCAAGCGCTGTTTCGCAACCCGCTCGCAGAGCCTCTGACGCTCGGCGTGTCGGGCGGCGGCGCGCTCGGCGCGAGCATCGCCATCGCCTTCGGGTTCGGCGCGAAGGTGGCGGGCGTGCCGTTCATCTTCCTCGCGGCGTTCGCGGGTTCGGGCGCGGCGATGCTCGTCGTCTACAGGCTCGCGCGCACGGGCGCGGTCGTAATGCCGGGCGCGCTGCTCTTGGCGGGCGTCGTCCTGAATTTCGTCGCCGCCTCTTTCGTCGTCATCATTCAATACTTCACAGACTACTCGCGCGCGCTGCAAATTTTGCGTTGGACAATCGGCAGCCTCGACGTGGTGGGCTTCGACCTCATCTGGCGCATGCTGCTGTTTCTCGTGCCCGGCTGGATCACGCTCGCGCTGATGGCGCGCGACCTGCATTTGATCGCGCTGGACGAAGAGACTGCGGAGAGTCTCGGCGTCAACGTGCGCCGCAGCGAGCGACTGGTGTACGCGGCGAGTTCTTTGATCGTGGGCGTGACGGTGGCGGTCGGCGGCACAATCGGGTTCGTCGGCTTGATCGTGCCGCACGCGGTGCGCCTCTTGTTCGGCGAAGACGTGCGCGTGATCCTGCCGTGCTCGTTTCTGCTCGGCGCGGCGTTCCTCATGCTGGCCGACGCGGTGGCGCGCACGGTCTTGGGCGTCGGCGAACTCCCGGTCGGCGCGATCACCGCGCTCGCGGGCGGCCCCGTCTTCCTCTGGCTGCTCAGGCGACAGCAACGTTTAGCGGCGATGTGATATTAGAGCTTCTCAGATCACGAGGTGAAAGAAATTGTTTATCGGCGGGCGAGATAGAGTTTATACTGCGCCGCAGTAATCACCATCTCACCGAACGACAGGAGTTGATATGGTTCGCTCGACGATGATCCTCACCTTTGGACTGTTGATTTGGTCTTGCGCGCCGGGGAGCGGAGACCGCCCTTCTGCTTTGCATCCACCCGAAGTAACGTCGGCAGTTACGCCCCCGGCGACCGCCGGCACTCATATAGAATGTGAAAACATTTCGCGGGTGCTTGGCCTGGCTGTCGTAAAAGTTGACGTGACGACAGTCGTCCCCTTGTTCGCCAAGCCGGATTCTTCCGGGCAGCCGGTTCAAGTAATTCGGTTCTACCATGACCCGGCAACAAACAGTCTGAGCTACCGGGTCGAGGGTAAGGAGACTGATTCGCGAATCCGTCCGAAGCACAGTAAAGTGGATTACGACATCTTCGAGCTATCCGTACTCAACAGGCGCGGCGAATGGCTCGAAGTAGTTGTCAACGAGGACACGGGCAGAACACTCTGGCTGCAAGAAAATCAAACCGTCAAATTTAAAGACTGGCTGACAGTAATGCGGGGATCGTTTGCGGTCGAAAGCAAAGAGCCGAAAGTCAATCTACTTCGTGCCAGCCCGGCCGATGATGCGAAGGAAGTGAAATTGACGGGGAGAGGTTGCTTCAAAGTCGAGCAAATGCGCGGGAATTGGATCGAGGTAGTTCAGCAGGATCATTGTGAGAAGTTTGAAGGGAAACCGGCGAAGGGCTGGCTCAAGTGGCGCGATGAAGCAGGTTGTAATCTGGTTTCAATTTATCCTTTCGCGTAGGGTCGAGCGCGGGATGACGGTTTAGATAGTCGGACAAGTTATGAGCATAGCGACGAAGGCGGGCGACGCGGGGAAGACGGGTTTGATCGGCGGCGAGCGTGTGTCGAAGGCCGACCTGCGGGTCGAGGCTTATGGGACGATTGACGAGTTAGGTTCGACGATGGGCTTCGCGCGTTCGATCTGCGATGACGCGGAGGTCGGCCAGTTGACGAAGGAGATTCAGCGCGAGTTGTTCGCGGTGAGCGGCGGGGTGGCGAACCCTGCGGCCGCGCAGAAAGAGCCGCCTTATGTGTCGGAGGCGATGGTCGAGGCGTTAACCGCGCACGTCAATCGCATCGAGGGGATGGAGGGCATCTTGTCGGATTGGTCTCTGCCGGGCGAGCACGCGTCGGCGGCGGCCTACGACGTGGCGCGCACCGTCTGTCGCCGCGCCGAGCGCGCCGTGGTGCGTCTTGTGGAGTCGGGCGAGGAAGTCGCGCCGCAGGCGGTGGCCTACCTCAACCGCCTCTCAGACCTGCTCTGGCTCTTCGGCCGATTGCTCGAACTGCGCGCGGGCGTTGACGCGCGCCTGCGCGACGACGAACACACGGGGCCGCGCTGGTCGCGCGCATGGTAAGACAGTGACAAGTGGCAAGTGACGAGTGACGAGTTGAAGATACTTAAATGATGAATCGTGAATCGTAAATAGGAAGGAACAACTGTCCCTTCCTATTTACGATTCAGGTCCTTTTAACTCGTCACTTGTCACTCATCACTTGCATGATGACTTGGCGTTCGCGTGCGCCGTCGAACTCGCAGAGGAAGATTCCCTGCCAGCGGCCGAGGAGGAGTTCGCCGTCGTGGAAGGGGATGGTGATGCTCGTGCCGACGAGGGTCGTCTTGATGTGCGCGTCGGAGTTTTCCTCGCCGTGGCGGAAGCCCATGCCGTGTTGCGGGATGAGGGTGCGGAGGGCGTGGAGCATGTCGCGCGCCACGTCCGGGTCGGCGTTTTCGTTGACGGTCAGTCCCGCCGTGGTGTGCTGCACGTAGAGCACGCAGACGCCCGCGCGCGCGCCCGACGCCGCGAGCCTGCGGCGCACCTCTTCGGTGAACTCGACCAACTGCTCGCGCTCGCGCGAACGCACTTTGATGATCTCCATAAGGCGTCCCTCCTGCCGCGACGATGAACTAAAAATTTTTAAGTTTGGGCGGGCGAGAGTTTGCCGCGCGCGCTTTTACCGCGAGAGGTTTTCGTGGTCGCCGTCCCGGCCTTGCGTGGCGTGCGGCGGATGAGCGGGAGGCGGATGCGGAAGGTCGCGCCCGTGCCCTCACCCTCGCTTTCGGCCGCGACCGTGCCGCCGTGCAGTTCGACGAGGCGGCGGACGATGGCGAGTCCGAGTCCGAGGCCGCCGTGCTTGCGCGTGCTGGTGCTGTCGGCCTGCCGGAAGTGCTCGAAGACGTGCGGCAGAAAATCCGGATTGATCCCCCCGCCGTCGTCCGTGACGACGATCTCGGCCTGCGCGCCCGCGCGCCTGAGCGAGACTTCGACGCGCCCGCCTTCGGGCGTGAACTTGACGGCGTTCGACAACAAGTTCCAGACGATCTGCTGCATGCGGTCGGGGTCGCCGGAGACCATGCCGACGCCCGGCGAGACGCGCGAGACGAGCCGGATAGACTTCGCCTCGGCCGCCGGATGCACCACGTCCGTCGCCGCCGCGATGACGGGCGCGAGTTCGAGCGGCTGCACGTCCAGACGCAGCTTGCCGGAGATGATGCGCGAGATGTCGAGGAGGTCGCCGATGAGTTGCGCCTGCGAGCGCGCGCTGGATTCGATCACGTCGATGGCGTGGCGCTGCCGCTGCTCGTCGAGCATGCCGAGTTTGAGTAGTTCCGCCCAGCCCATCATCGAGGTGAGCGGCGTGCGCAGTTCGTGCGAGACGGTGGCAAGGAAAGTGTCTTTGGCGCGGTTGGCTTCCTCGGCGAGACGGTAGAGGCGTTTCTGATCGTCAATGTCCGTGTTCGTGCCGAACCAGCGGATGATGCGCCCGTCGGCGTCGCGCATGGGCAGCGCACGCCCCAGATGCCAGCGATAGTCGCCGTCCGACCCGCGCCGCAAGCGAAACTCCACTTCATAAACTTCGCCCGTCGCGAGCGACCTCTGCCAGCGCGCGAGACACGCTTCCAGATCGTCCGGGTGGATGACCTGCTGCCAGTTGTCGCCGACGATCTGATCGCCGGTGCGCGCGAAGTAATCAACCGTCTGCCGGTTGACGTAATCGAGCGCGCCGTCGGGCTGCGCCGTCCAGACCTGTTGCGGGATGGACTCGGCGAGGAAGCGGTAACGCTGCTCGTTGGCTTCGGCCGTGGCGCGCACCTCCTGCTCGCGCGCCAGCAGTTCCTCGCGCTCGCGCTCGGCGCGCGTACGCTCGGCGATCTCGCGGTCGAGCTTTTGATTCAGTTCGGCCAGCGTGTTCGAGGTGCGGCGCAGTTCGAGTTGCGTCACGGTCTGGCGCGCGAGCACGCCGAGCGCTTCCTTTTGTTTGTCGTCGAGTGTGCGCGGAACGTTGTCAATGACGCAGAGCGCGCCGAGGGCGTGGCCGTCGGAAGTGATGAGCGGCGCGCCCGCGTAGAAACGGATGTGCGGGGCGGAGATGACGAACGGGTGCGCGGCGAAACGCTTGTCGCGGTGCGTGTCCGCCACGATGAGCAGTTCGGGCTTGAGGATGGCGTGCGCGCAGAAGCCGCCTTCGCGCGGCGTCTCGTCAACCTCGATCCCGACCTTCGCTTTGAACCACTGGCGACTCGCATCAACCAGCGTGATGAGGGCGATGGGCGTGCCGCAGATGAACGCGGCGAGGCGCGGGATGTCGTCGAAAATCTCTTCGGCGTCCGTGTCGAGGATCGCGCACGCGCGCAACGCGGCGAGACGCTCCGCCTCTCTGCGAGGTGCGACGGCTTTCACTTTCGCCACGGCTTTTTTACTTGCTTGCTTCACGGAACGAGGTAACTAGGGATGAAGAAAAGCCGTGAATGGTAAATGGCGAATGGTAAATGGAAGAAAGCGGATTTTCTCTATTCACCATTTACCATTTACCATTCACCATTTACTTGTCTCTGTTCATCTCTTTCTTCTCAGCAGCGCCCAGCCGGAAGGCAGGGCAGCGGCCGCGAGCGCGATCTTCAAAAGGTCGCCGATGATGAACGGCGCGACGCCGAGCGCGAACGCCTGTCCCGCTGAATAGAAGCGCAGGAGTCCGAGCCACCCGCCGAACAGGACGACGACCGAGCCGAGCGCGATGGCCGCCGCCGCCGTCAAAAATTTCCTGTCCCAGCCGCGCTCCGCGAGCCAGCCCGTCAGGAACGCGGCCAGCGGGTAGGCCAGCAGATAACCGGCCGTCGGGCTGACGGCGAGATAGAGCCAGCCGCCGTTGCCGCCGCGGAAGAACGGCAAGCCCACCGCGCCTTCTGCGATGTAGAGCATCAACGCCGCCGCGCCGAGACGCGATCCCAAGAGCGCGCCCGTCAGCAACACGGCGAACGTCTGCAACGTGATGGGGACGGGCGTGAACGGCAGCGGGATAACGACCTGCGCCGAGAGCGCGACGAACAGACTGAACGCCACGACGAGCGCGGCCGACTTCGCCCAGTCCAAAGGCGCGAGCCACGCGCCCGTCAAAGTTTCTGCTTTTGCGTAAGTATGCATATGAACCTCAAGTGACGAGTGACAGGTGACGAGTGACAAGTTTAAGACGAGTGGTTTTGCTTATCACTCGTCACTCGTCACCTGTCACTGTAGTTAAATAAACAACGGCGCGAGCACAAGGGTAATGGTCGAGAGCGATTTGATCAAGGCATCCCGGCGAACACTTCCGCGCCTTCCTGCGAGAGCGCGCCGGAGACGCTGCGCGAAGGAAATTCAGCCGCCGTTTGCATGAACAAACGACGGCTGAAAAGAGCGAACGATTGACGGAGAAGTTAAACCAGACCTCGCTAGCGGCATCGCATCGAACGACCCGCTTCCGTGTTAATCCCCGGCGACGCCTTCCCTGTCCGTGCCCATCTTGCCGACGGCCGCCGGAAGTTCCGCGACGATCCGCATGCCGTAGAAGGAACGCCAGACGAAGAACATCGAGATGATGAAGAAGACTGCGGCCATGATGTGCGTGACCATCGCGCCGTTTTCGCCGAGCCGCCCGTTGCGGTTGGCGAGCGAGACGGCCAGTTCGACCGCCAGCAGACCGAACAGCGTCGTGAACTTGATGACCGGGTTCAAGGCGACCGACGAAGTGTCTTTGAACGGATCGCCCACCGTGTCGCCCACGACCGCCGCGTCGTGCAGCGGCGTGCCCTTGGCCTTGAGTTCCACTTCGACGATCTTCTTGGCGTTGTCCCACGCGCCGCCCGCGTTCGCCATGAAGATGGCCTGATAGAGGCCGAAGATGGCGATGGACATGAGATAGCCGATGAAGAAGAACGGCTCGACGAAGGCGAAGGCCAGCGTCGAGAAGAAGACCGTCAGGAAGATATTGAACATGCCCTTCTGCGCGTACTTCGTGCAGATTTCCACGACCTTCTTGCTGTCTTCGGCCGACGCCTTCTCGACGCCTTCGAGCCGGATGTTGGCCTTGATGAACTCGACCGCGCGATACGCGCCCGTCGTCACCGCCTGAATCGAAGCGCCTGTGAACCAGTAGATGATCGCGCCGCCCGTGATCAGGCCGAGCACGAACGGGGCGTGCAGCAGCGAGAGGTTCTGGACGTTTTCGGTCAGCCCGGAAGTGAGCGCGATGATGATCGAGAAGATCATCGTCGTCGCGCCGACGACCGCCGTGCCAATCAAGACGGGTTTCGCCGTCGCCTTGAAGGTGTTGCCCGCGCCGTCGTTCTCTTCGAGCAGGTGCTTGGCGCGCTCGAAGTTCACGTCCACGTTATAGTCGCGTTTGATGTCCGCGATGATGTTCGGCTCGGTCTCGATAAGCGAGAGTTCGTAGACCGACTGCGCGTTGTCTGTGACGGGGCCGTAGGAGTCAACGGCGATGGTCACAGGCCCCATGCCGAGGAAGCCGAAGGCGACGAGGCCGAAGGCGAAGACGGCGGGAGCGATCATCAGCGCGCCGAGTCCCATCAGGCTGAAGTAGTAGGCGATGGACATCAAAGCGACGATGCTGATGCCGAGCCAGTAGCCGGAGAAGTTGCCCGCCACGAGTCCCGACAGAATGTTCAAGGACGCGCCGCCCTCGCGCGACGACGTGACGACTTCCTTGACGTGGCCGGATTCGGTCGAGGTGAAGACCTTGACGAGTTCGGGAATGATCGCGCCCGCGAGCGTGCCGCAGGAGATGATCGTCGCCAGTTTCCACCACAGGCTGGCGTCGGCCGTGGGGCCGAGGACGGGCACGATCAGGTACGAGACGACGTAAGTGAGCACGACCGAGATGAGCGACGTGATCCAGACGAGCGACGTGAGCGGAGCCTCGAAGTTCATCCGGTCGGCCTTGCCGTAGCGCGACTTGGCGACCGCTTCGTTGATGAAGTAGGAGAGCGCGCTGGCGACGATCATCATCACGCGCATGACGAAAATCCAGACGAGCAGTTGCACCTGCACGGTCGCGTCGGGCACGGCGAGCAGGATGAAGGTGATGAGCGCGACGCCCGTCACGCCGTAGGTCTCGAAGCCGTCGGCCGAAGGGCCGACCGAGTCGCCCGCGTTGTCGCCCGTACAGTCGGCGATGACGCCGGGGTTGCGCGCGTCGTCTTCCTTGATCTTGAAGGCGATCTTCATCAGGTCAGCGCCGATGTCGGCGATCTTGGTGAAGATGCCGCCCGCGATGCGGAGCGCGGCCGCGCCCAAACTTTCGCCGATGGCGAAGCCGATGAAGCAGGGGCCGGCGTAGTCGGCCGGGATGAACAAGAGGATGCAGAGCATGATCAGGAGTTCGACCGAGATCAGCATCATGCCGATGCTCATGCCCGCCCGGAGCGGAATCGCGTAGATCGGGTAGGGCTTGCCGCCGAGGCTGGCGAAGGCCGTGCGCGAGTTGGCGAAGGTGTTGACGCGGATGCCGAACCACGCCACGCCGTAAGACCCAGCGATGCCGACGAGACTGAACAGCAGGATGACGATGACGCGGACGCCCGTGCTCGTCGTCGCGTTCGCGGGCGGCGGCGAGAGGAAGCCGAAGTACAACACGATGATGACGGCGATGAACGCCTCCAAGATCATGATGAACTTGCCCTGCGTGACGAGATAAGTCTGACAGGTCTGGTAGATGAGTTCGGAAATCTCCCGCATGGACTTGTGGACGGGCAGGTTCTTCAACTGCTTGTAGATGACGAGGCCGAACAGGAGGCCGAGCGCGCAGACGATGAGGCCGAGCAGCAAGAGCGTGTGGCCGTCAATCGCGCCGTTGAGAAAACTGACGCGCGAGAGGTCGGGCAGGACGAGGTTGGCCTCGCCGCCCGAATGGTGCTGCGGCGCGACGGCCTGTGCCGACGCCCCGCTCCCGCGCGACTCCGGCGGGGCGGCGTGCGACTGCGCCGACACGGCCGCCGTCAGCACGAGGACGACGGCGACGACGCCCGCGGCCTGCGACGCGAGACGGCCTGCGGCCGATGCGTGGGTGGATAAAAATTTGATGACAAAATAGGCGAGGGCGAGCAGCAGTACACCTGTGGCAAAGAGCAATATTGATTCCACGTCTAAACGATCTCCTGTTTGTTTTAAAAAGTGTTCGGAAAATTCCGGCGCGCGGGCAAAAGTCACCGCGGGAGGAAGCTCTGTCTTCGACGGCTTCCTGCCACACGTCAGCTAGTCGCGCTGGAAGTCGGCCATTATGGCCGATTTTTGCCCAAACTGTAAAGGCAGTGACAAGTGACGAGTGACAAGTGACGAGCAAAAGCCGTGAATGGTAAATCGTGAATCGTAAATAGAGGAAAGCCGGTTTTCTCTATTCCCGATTCACGATTCACGATTTACGATTTACTTTCTTCTCTTGTCACTCGTCACTCGTCACTCGTCACTCGTCACTGCCTTCACGCTCTTTCGGGGACGAGGGAACTCTTGCGTTCGCCGCGCAGTTTGACGAGGGCGGTGACGGCGAGGTAGGTGGCGAGGATGACGAGGGCGGCGGAGGCCAGCGCGTTGATGAGTTTGATGTCGAAGCCGGTGGAGGCACGGAGGTTTCCGTAGACGAGTTTGCAGAGCGCCCAGAGCGTGATGGTGAGGACGAAGAGCATGGGGTAGAGCGTGAAGGCGATGCGCTGTCGCGCTTGATAGAGCCAGACGGTGATGGCGAGCAGGGTGAGTGCGGCGAGCAGTTGGTTGGACGCGCCGAAGAGCGTCCAGAATTCCGTCCACATGCCTTCGCGGGCGAAGATGATGAAGTAGAAGGGGAGCGCGACGGTGAGGAGCGTGCCGGTGAGCGCGCCGAAATGGCCGCGCCAGCCGAAGAGTTCCTGCACGATGTAGCGGCCGAGGCGCGTGCAGACGTCGAGCGTGTCGAAGACGAAGGTGGAGAAGGCCATCGCGCCGAAAGTGACGGCGAACTTGAGGTTGTCAGCGCCGATGATGAGCGTCATGAACTGGCCGATGCCGTTGCCGTAGATCGTCCCCGGCGCTTTGCCTTTGAGGTCAACGGGCGCGGCGATCATCACCGTGACGAGCGCGATCAGCGCGACGAACCCTTCGGCCAGCATCGCGCCGTAGCCGACCGCCTTGATGTCGGATTCGCGGTTGACCTGTTTGGAGGTCGTGCCGGAACAGACGAGGCCGTGGAAGCCGGAGCACGCGCCGCACGCAATCGTCACGAAGAGGAAGGGGAAGAGCGTGCCCGTCAGGCCGCCCACGTCCCAAGACTTGAACGCCGGTTGCAGAATTTGATACCGACCGGAGAGTCCGCCGAACAGCACGCCGACGACGCCGAGCGCGAGCGCGCTGTAGAGGATGAAGCCGCCGAGGTAGCCGCGCGGTTGAAGCAGCGCCCAGACGGGCACGACCGAGGCGACGCAGCAGTAGATGAGGATCAGCACGCCCCACGTTTTGTGGTCGAGCAATAAAGTGGTCGAGACTTTCGTGCCGAGCCATGAGAGCGCGAAGGTAGCGGGCACGAAGATGACCGTGACGAGCCAGAGCGGCGGGTTCAAATAACGTTGCACGACGCCGAGCAGGATCGAGAGCACAAGGTACATCACGCTCGCTGCCGCCACCGCGCCGCCCGCGTTGAAGGCCAGCGCGCCGCCCTGCTGTTGCAACTCTTCCGTCCCGCTCTTGAAAGTGCCCGCCGTGATGTCTGCGAAGGCGACGATGACGTAGACGAGCGCGATCCACATGAACGCCATCATGGCCGCGCCCGCGCGGTTGCCCAAGTGTTCGCGCGTGATCTCGGCGACGGAGCACGCGCCGTGGCGCACGCTCGCGGCGAGGCTCGTGAAGTCGTGTACCGCGCCGATGAGCACGACGCCGAGGCCGATCCACAAGAGGCACGGCAGCCAGCCGAACGCCTGACAGGCGAGGATCGGCCCGGCAATCGGCCCCGCCGCGGCGATGGCCGAGAAGTGTTGCGCGAAGAGATAGAAGGGGCGCGTGGGCACGAAGTCCACGCCGTCGTTGACCGTGTTGGCGGGTGTCGGGCGCGAGTCGTCGAGGACGAACTGGCGTGCGATCCAGTTGCCGTAAAACCTGTAAGCGGTCACGAGCAGCAGCATGAATCCGAGCGCGATCAAGGTCAGGCTCATCGGCGAATCTCCAGGTTCGATAGATGAAAGCGGCGGGACGGAAGACGTTTAAAGTCGCGGCCTTCCGAGAGCGGGCGGGATTATAGAACGAATCTTTAAAGCCACGCTATCAGCGGGCGGCCGTGCGAAGCCTGTAGGAAGAGCAGCGAGAAGATCATGAAGTAGACGAGGCCGAGCGCGAGTACGAAGGCCACCGCGCGGCGGCGCACGGCTTCGCTGCGCCAACGACTGAAAGCGTAGCCCGCGAGCGGCAGAATTTGCAGCGCGTGGAAGCCGAGGAAGTGCGCGACGCGCAAGTCGCCCGCGCGCGTGCTCCAGTTGACGACGGGTAAGCCCGCGCCGCCGTCCAGCTGCCCGACCGTGTGCGCCATGTTGTTAATCATCGCCATGCCTTCGATGCTGGCGAGTAAGAAGAGGAGCACGCCGAGGCGTATGCCCCACAGGTAGGCGGGCGGGAGCGGCGCGGTCTTGCCGAAGAAGAAGAGCAGGAGCGTGATGAGGACGAGCAACGTGTTGAAGGTGATGAGCATGCCCATCATGCCGAACACGCTCGCGTCATAAGCCGTGGAGATATTGAAGTGCGACGGCACGCCGCGCGCCGCCTGCGAGATGACGCAGATCATCTCGCCGACGAAGACGAAGGCCGTGCCCCACGCGATGAACCTCACCGTGCGCCGGTAGTGCGACAAGTAATGAACGAACCACGCGAGCGTGAACGTGTAGACGGCAATCGAGACGGCGAATTTCGCGGGCTTGAGCCACGGGTTGACGCCCGTCACCGTGCGCCCGTCGAGTAAGGCGAAGAGGACGAACAGGACGAGCATCGCGACGTGCAGCCAGCCCGTCCACGCCAGCGCGGGGCTGCGCCGGTTCACTTCCCGTATCAACTCACGAACGTTCATGTGTCCCGCCTCCGACGAGAAACTCGCGCTTGATGGAGAAGCGCAGCACGAAGTAGAGCAGCAGCCCGATGGGGCCTAAGAGGAAGGTGAGCGCGAGGCAGGGCACGACGAGCAGGTGATGAATCCCTAAGCGTCGCGCGTCGCGCACCTCCCACGCTCCGATGAAAAGATCGAAGGCGAGATAGTGTATCCAACCGGCGAGCAGTGCGTGCGGGTTGCGAAACAGGAGACCCACGGCGGCGAGCGAGCCGAAGCCGCCCTCAGACCCTTTGAAGTGCGTGACGACAAGCAGCAGATAGACGACCGCGAGCGCGAGCGGCAGCACACACGCCGCGATGAAGCGCGCCGTCCACTTCCAGCGCGGCAGGAAGACGAGCAGCAGCCACCCGGCGAGGGCGACGTTGTTGCAGACGGCGAAGATGGTTTCGGGGGACATGGCAATTCGCTCCGGCAGTCAAACCTTAGAACGTCGAAAGGGCGCGCTAGGTTTTGGGTAAATGCAGCCTGAGGGTGTTGAACGTCTCGATTAAAAATCAATCCATGACGCAAGGGGTGACGTCATCACTGATGCTCGCTGATGTGGATGTCGCGCGCGGCGAGGGCGGCGACGAAATCATCGGGCGGGACGACGAGTTCCTGCGGGCGCGCGCCGCGTTCGGTGGTCTCGCCGCGCGCCATCATCTGCGCGACGATGGAAGCGGGGAAGGCAGTGGTGCGCATCATCGCGCTCAAGCCCGTGCGCTCGTCGAAGCGGTCAATGATGTCGTAGCGCAAACGCGCGTCGCGCCCGTCCTTGCGCCCGCGAAAGGCGAGGCGAACGAGCACCACGTCGGGTTCGTCGGCGGGCAGGTGGCGCGTGAGCATCTCGCCGAGCAGGCGACGCGGGCGCACGCGCGTGCCGTCGAGATCAATCTCTTCACTCGCCGCGAGTCCGAGTTCGACGAGTAGTTTGAACTGTTCGCAGTGGCCGGGGTAGCGGATGGTCTTGTAGTCGAGTTCCAGCAGGCGGCCTTGGAAAGTGTCGGGCAAGGTGGACGTGCCGCCGGAGGTCTGAAAGGCTTCCATGCGCTCGAACGGCGCGGGGAACGACAGCGCCTCGATCTCGGAGAGCGATTCGACCTCGACGATCTGCCCGCCGCGGATTACGCGCGCCCGTTCGACGTACTCGTTGATCAGACCTTCGACCGAGAAGACGATTTGATAGTTGAGCGGCGGGCGCGGCTGTTGCGGCAGGCCGCCGACGCGGATGTGGATCGCTTCGAGTTCGTCGAAGCGCGCCGCGCCGTGCGCCGCGAGGACGGAGACCATGCCGGGCGCGAGGCCGCAGTCTGGAATGATGTTGACGCCCGCGGCCTGCGCCTCCGCATCGAGCGCGAGTTCCGAGGCGACGACCGCGTTGTTGCCGCCGAGGTCGCAGAAGTTGGCGCGTGCCTCGATTGCTGCGCGCGCGAGTTGCAGGTTGTGGAAGTAGGTGACGCAGCTAATCACGGCGTCGTGGCCGCGCATCAGCGCGACCGTCTGCGCGTGGTCGTTGACGTCAACGGCGGCGGGCGTGAGTTTATCGCTGCGGACGGCCGAGACGACGGAGCGGGCGCGCTCCGCGTCGAGGTCGGCGACGGTGACGGCCGCGACATCCGGTGAGTTGTGCGCGAGGTCGTAGGCCGCGCCGAGTCCCATGCGCCCTGCGCCGAGTACGAGAATCTTCATGCGTGTTGAGCCTGCTGCTGCTGTTGCGGTCGCCCGTTGCGGAGCGAACTTATTCGGCCGCGCCCGTCGTCACGGCGGGGTGGCTGAGTTTGCTGTGGCCGAAGCCGTACAGGAAATAGAGGACGAGGCCGACGATGAGCCAGAGGCCGAAGCGCGTCCAGTTGGTGATGCCGAGTTCGGTCATCAGGTAGGCGCAACTCATCAACCCCAGCACCGGGATCAGAGAGAGCCGCCGCCGGAAACAGAAGTAGGCCATGAGAAAAGCGAGCACGATGTAGGCGTAGAGCGGAATCTTGTGGCGGAACACTTCCCACGCGCCGAGCGTCGGATCGCTTGGGTCTGTGAAACTGAAGAAGGCGCGCACGCCGTCGGCGTTGAAGTAGAGAAGCGCCGCCCACGCGATGATGAAGATCGCGGGCACGATATACTGCGAGTTGATGTAGGGGACGAAGGTGCGCTCGTTCTCCACGCGTTCCAGCCCGCGCGTGTGCGCGCCGAGCAGCACGCCGCCGCAGACGAGCACGAAGGCGAACAGCGTCCCGATGCTCGACAGATCGGTCACTTCCGTCAAATTCATAAAGAGCGACGGGATGGCGACGACGAGGCCGGTGATGATCGTGGAGAACCAGGGCGTCTTGAAACGCGGGTGGATGCTGGAAAAGATCGGCGGCAAGAGGCCGTCGCGCGACATCGCCATCCAGATGCGCGGCTGTCCGAGTTGGAACACCAGGAGCACGGTCGCAATCGCGATCACGGCGCTGACGGCGATGATGCCCGACATCCACGGCAGGTTCGCGCCTTCGGGGCCGAAGACGAAGGCGAGCGGGTCGCCCACCTGCAACTGCTTGTAACTGACCATGCCGGTCAGGACGAGCGCGAGGACGATGTAGAGAATGGTGCAGATGACGAGCGAGTAGATCATCGCGCGCGGCAAGTCGCGCGTCGGGTTCTTGCATTCCTCGGCGGTGGTGGAGAGCGCGTCGAAGCCGATGAAGGCGAAGAAGACCGCGGCCACGCCCTTCAAGACTCCGCTCGCCCCGTTCGGCGCGAACGGCGACCAGTTCTTCGGGTTGACGTAGAACGAGCCGAGCACGATGACGAGGAAGATGACGGCGAGTTTCAAGGCGACCATCACGTTCGACGCGCGCTTCGATTCGCGGATGCCGACGTAGACGAGCGCGGTGATGATGAAGACGATGCCGAGCGCGGGCAGATCGCAAATGACAGGTATGCCGCCGACGCGCGGCGCAGTCGTCCACGCGGCGTAAGCCTCCTTCATCGCGTTCGTCACGTCCGGCATCGCGCGCACCGCTTCGAGCGTGTTGCCCTGCGTGATGAGGCCGTTGATCGCGGCGTAACCGCGCGAGGCCGACAGGTAATCCATCGTCAGGTAGGCGGGCACGTTGATGCCGTAGCCGGAGAGCAGCCCCGTGAAGTAGTCGCTCCAAGAGATGGCGACGGCGATGTTGCCGATGGCGTACTCCATCAGCAAGTCCCAGCCGATGATCCACGCGATGAGTTCGCCGAAGGAGGCGTAGGCGTAAGTGTAGGCCGACCCGGCGACCGGAATCTTCGACGCGAACTCGGCGTAGCAGAGCGCGGAGAAGCCGCAGGCCATCGCCGTGAACATGAAGAGGAAGATGACGGCGGGGCCGCCGTTGAAGGCGGCGTTGCCGATCATGGCGAAGATGCCCGCGCCGACGATAGCCGCGATGCCGAGTGACGTCAGATCGAGCACGCCGAGCGTCTTGTGCAGGTGCGGTTCGCCGTCCGCCCCCACGCCGCCGTGGGCGTCGCTGAAACCGAGTTCGGCGTCGCGCTTGATCTGCACGACGCTCTTTTTACGAAACAGGCTTGTGTAGCTCATCGAGTTTTCCGGTTGAGAAGCGCGCGGCGCGCCACAGTGACCAGCGGGACTGGAAATTGCGCCGCAAAGTCTAACACAAATGCGGAATTCGGATTGCGGAATGCGGATTGAAAGACGACTGCTTTCTTTAATCCGCATTCCGCA
>JAUZFQ010000017.1 GCA_030838445.1 Pyrinomonadaceae bacterium
GCCGAGTTGGGTCTACATCGAGTTGACCGACCGCAAGACCAACACGAAGTACAAATCCTCGCTCGCCGAAACCACGCAGTAGCAAGGCGGGCTACGGCGCGCTCTCGCGGTCGAGTTTCAACGCGGGCAGCGGCCTACGCGTGTTTGCACCGGACGCGTCGGGTAAGATACCTTCTCTTATCCAACGCGCCGGTGCTTTTTCGTGTCGCGTGATCCCGTATGACTGACCACATCTCAAACATCGTCGCCGCAAGCTGTGAGGTCAAGCGGCGTTACTTCGCAGAGCACGCGGCGGACGTTCGGCGCGCCGCCGAAATCATCGCCGCCTGTTTTCGCGCGGGCGGCAAACTGCTGCTCTGCGGCAACGGCGGTTCTTCCACCGACGCGCAGCACATCGCGGGCGAGTTTGTGAACCAGTTCGGACGCATGAAGCGACGCGCGCTGCCCGCGCTCGCGCTCTCGACCGACGGCGGCGTCCTGACTTCCATCGCTAACGACACTGGCTTCGAGAACGTCTTCGCACGTCAGGTCGAAGCCTTCGGCGCGCGCGGCGACGTGCTCGTCGCGATCACGACTTCGGGCACGTCTGCGAACATCGTCGCGGCGGTTGAGCGTGCGCGGGCGCGCGAGTTGAAAGTGATCGGCGTGCTCGGCCGCGACGGCGGCACGGTCGCGCCGCTCTGCGACCTCGCGCTCGTCGTCGAAAGCGCCGACACGCAGCGCATACAGGAGACGCACAACCTGATCGGCCACATCCTGTGCGAACTCGTCGAGCGCACGCTCTTCGGTGAGACGCAAGATTAAAGAAGGGACGCCCCGCAGCCGTGTCAATTTACGACGAAGACTTGCGCCCGCTCGACCTCGACAAAGTAAACACCTACCCGCTCGCCTCGCGCCCCAGCAAAGTGACGGCGGCGGATTTCGCCGAAGCCCCTGCGCCCGACTCGACGCTCCGCGAGTTTCTACGCACGCTCCCGAACATCCTCGCCGTGCGTTCGCTGCGCGAGATCGCCGCACAGGTGCGTCGCGCGCGCGAACTGGGGAAGCCGATCATCTGGGGCATCGGCGGCCACGTCATCAAGACCGGCCTTGCGCCCGTCATCATTGACCTCATGTCGCGCGGCTACGTCTCGGCCGTCGCCGCGAACGGCTCGGTGCTCGTCCACGACGCGGAGATCGCGCTCGTCGGTTCGACTTCTGAAGACGTTGACGCCACGCTCGGCGAGGGCGCGTTCGGCGCGGCAGAGGAGACCGGCAAACTCCTGAACGAAGCGTCGCGTTGCGGCGCGCGCGACGGCCTCGGACTCGGCGAGGCGTTGGGGCGCGAACTCGCGGAACTGTCGCCGCCGCACGCCAACCTGTCGCTGCTCTGCGCGGCGTACCGGGCGCGCGTGCCCTTCACGGCGCACGTCGCCATCGGCGCGGACATCGCACACTTCCACCCGACGGCCGACGGCGCGAGTCTCGGCCAAACCTCGCACACCGATTTCCGACTTCTCTCCGAACTCGTCCGTCGCATGAACGGCGGCGGCGTCTATCTGAACATCGGCTCGGCGGTCGTGCTGCCCGAAATATTTTTGAAGGCCGTCACGCTCGTGCGCAACCTCGGCCACCCGCTCGCCGATTTCACCACCGCCAACTTCGACTTCATCCAATCCTACCGCCCGCTCACCAACGTCGTCCGCCGTCCCAACGCCGACGGCGCGGGTCGCGGCTACTCCGTCACCGGCCACCACGAACTGATGATCCCGCTCCTCGCCGCACACATTCTCTCTCACGATTCGGCTCTAGATTGATTCAGAGTTCGATAATGTACTTGACTGCCGCGCGCGAGTCTCCTCCAACAATTCACTTAATCTGACATCATCCATCGCGCCCTTCGATTAAGTCGGTCTCCGCGCAACCGGAGACAACCGCAAAACCAAAACGGTTGACACTGACAGTCACGACTCTCTATACTCTCGCCTGAAAATGAAATCCATTTTCAATTTCTCAAACTGATTCGAAGTTCTTTCTAGACCACTACAACGAAAACTCCCGCGCATCCTTCCGGCAAGTCGGGCGCGGGAGTCTCTGTCCGGCAACCCTTTTGTGTGTGGGCTGACGACGCTTGCATTGTAAGCCGTCAGCCGTCTCCTTCAAAGTTTATGAGAACCCTTATGGCTGACCTTCGTGCGCTCCGGGGCGTCGCGTCTTCGACGCGCTCCTTCCTGCTCCTCTCGCTCCTGTTCCTGCTGCCCGCGTCGCTTTACGCGCAGACCGAGTTGACCGCCGGGATGCGCGGCACGGTCTCGGTGGAGACGACGGGCGAGCGCGTGCCCGGCGCGCGCGTGACGGTCGAGAACGCGGCGCTGCGCGTGCGGCGCGAGGCGTCTGCGGACGGGGAAGGCAATTTCTCGATTGGCGGGTTGCCGCCGGGCGCGGACTACCGCGTCACGGCCTCGGCCGACGGTTTTCGCACGCGCGAGCAGCAGCAGGTGACGCTCAGTTCCGGCGGCGCGTTGTCGGTGAGTCTGGCGTTGGAGGTGCTGGGCGTGGCGGAGACCGTCAACATCACGGACGCCGCCCCGCTCGTCGTCAACAATGCGCCGGAGGTCAGTCAGGTCGTCAGCCCGCAGCAGGTGTCGGAGTTGCCGTCGAACGGGCGCAACCTGAATCGCTTCGCCCTGCTCGACCCGCACGTGCGCAACACGGGCGGCCTCGGCAGCGACGGCTCGACCGCGCAGCGCCTCTCCATCAACGCCAACTCCTTCCGCCAGACTTATTTCAAACTCGACGGCAACAGCAACTACGATTTCGTCTACGCCAACGCGCCGCAGCAGCAAATCTCTCTCTCGACCGTGCAAGAATTTAAAGTTCTGACGAACCAGTACTCGGCCGAGTACGGCGGTTCGTCGGCCGGGATCGTCAGCGCGTTGACGAAGGCGGGCACGAACGAGTTCCACGGCGAGGGCTTCTACTTCCTCCGGCCGAGCGGCATACAGGCCGCACCGCCCGTCGCCACGCGCCACGTCCCGAACGAACTCCAGCAGTTCGGCGCGACGCTCGGCGGCCCTTTCTTCTCCGAACGCGCCGCCTTCTTCGTCAACTACGAGCACACGCGTCAGAATCGCGGCGCGTTCATACAGTCGCCCGCCCCGCTCGTCTTCGACGGCCACTACCGCGAACAACTCGCGCTCGCGCGCCTCGACTTCCAACTCAACCCCGAACACTCCGTCGCCCTGCGCGCGAACGGCAACCGCAGCACCAACGACAACGCCAACGACCGCATCAGCGGTTTCCTCCAACCGAGCGCGGCGCAACTGAGCCGCACGCAGAGCACGGGCGCGCAGTTGACGGATCGCACCGTCTGGGGCGCGAGCGTCAACGAGCTGCGCTTCAGCTACGTCAACTCGATCCCGTCTGCGACCTCCGCCCTCTCGCCGCAAGTCTCCATCGTGCGCCCGAACTACAGCACCGAAGGCGGCTCGACCTACTCTTGGGCGCGCACCGCGACGTGGCAGTTGGCCGATCAGTTCACCGCGCAACTCGGTCGCCACGAGTTGAAGTTCGGCGGCGACTACACGCGCCAGACCGTCAACGACTACAGCTACACGCCGTTTGGCGAATACCGTTTCGCCACGAACGCGTCGCCCGCGAGCACGACGCCGCTCGACTTCACGCAGCGTTTCGGCGTCGGGTTCGTGCGCTACGGGCAGACGCTCGCGTCCGGCTTCATACAGGACAACTGGCGCGTCGCGCCGCGTCTCACCGCGAACCTCGGCCTGCGCTACGACTACCAATCCATCACCGACGACGACAACAATTTCGCGCCGCGCCTCGGCTTCGCGTGGGACGTGGCGGGCGACGGCAAGACCGTCGTGCGCGGCGGCGCAGGGCTGTTCTACGATCAGTATTACATGTACATCTCGCGCCGCTTTCTGCTCGAAGGCGTGGACGCGAAGATCAGGACTTACCGCTTCACGAACGGGCAGGCGGGCGCGCCCGCGTTCCCCGATTCGCTCACGCTTGAACCGAACCGCGCGACCGAAGCGATCCGCGATTACGTCTACCTGCCCGCCGCGAAACTGCTCAACCCCTACAACACGCAGTTCTCGCTCGGCGTCCAGCGCACGCTCTCCGGCGACTGGACGCTCACGGCCGACGCCATCCACTCGCGCACGCTCAAGCAACAACGCGTCAACGATATCAACGCGCCCGCGCCCTTTCTACGCACCGCGCCGGGGCAGACGCGTTCCGTCGCACAGGCCGACGCGACGCGCCCCTTCGGCACGACGTACGGGGGCGTGCGCGTGCGCAAGGTGGCCGTCATCGAGAACACCGCGTCGAGCAACTACGACGCGCTCGACCTCGGTCTGCTCAAACGTTTCTCGCACCGCTTCCAGTTGGAATCTCACTACGTCTATTCGTCCGCGCTCACCACCTCGATGTTTTTCGGCGAGGCCGACACGGGCATCCCGAACCAGTTCGGCCTGGACGAGCGACTCGAACGTGCGCCGAGCGATTACCACCAGCGCCACCGCTTCGTCACGCACGGACTTTTCGAGACGCCCTTCCAGACTCAAGTCTCGTTCGTCGCCACGCTCGGATCGGGGCTGCCCGTCAACCCCGTCACCGGCCTCGACGACAACGGCGACGGCTACCGTTCGGATCGCCCCGCCGGCTTCGGGCGCAACTCCTTCCGCACACCGCCGCAGGCGAGTTTCGACACGTCGCTCGCCAAACGTTTCGCCCTGCGCGAGGGCGTCCGGCTCGAACTGCGCGGCGAAGTCTTCAACCTCTTCAACCGCGCGAATTTCATCCGCCTCAACAACACCTACGGCAACGGTGCGACACCCGACCCGAATTTCCTGATGCCCGTCGCAGGCGTGCAGAATTCCGACCCCGGCCGCCAGTTCCAGTTCGGCGCGCGTCTGATCTTTTAGGGGCGGGAGATGAAAACGCGCACGCTGATTTTCAGACTGCACCTGATCGCGGGGCTGACCGTCGGGCTGCTGCTCGTCGTGAGCGGGCTGACCGGCAGCCTGCTCGTCTTCGACGACGCAATTGACAAGGCTCTCAATTCGTCGCTGCTGCGCGTCGCGCCCGCGGCGACCGTAGAGCGCATCTCGCCCGCCGCGGCCGTCGAGGCCGTGCGCCGAAGTTTGCCGCCGCAGGAGCAGGTGGCGCGCGTGCGCTTGCCGCGCGAGTCCGACGGCGTTTACGAAGTCTGCCTGCGCGCGAAAGGCGACCCGCGCTGCCTCTACGTCGATCCATACACGGCGCGCGTCTTGGGCGAGCGCGTCCCAGCCGAGAGTTTCAAGGGGCGCGTCTTCGCGCTGCACCGCCGCCTGTTCAGCGGCGAGACGGGCGAGACGATCATCGGCGTGGGCGGCCTCGCGCTCGTGCTGCTTTCAATCTCCGGCCTCTATCTCTGGTGGCCGGGGCGCAAACGCCTGCGGCGCGGTTTCCGGATCAACTTCTCCGCGCGCGGTCGCCGCCTGCAATTCGACCTCCACCGCGTCATAGGGATTTGCGCGATGGCCTTCCTCCTGCTCATCGGATTGACGGGCGCGGGGATGGCCTTCAATCCGACCTCCGAAAGATTCCTCAACCGCGTCACGGCCAGCCCGCCGCGCCCGCCGCAGCCGACCTTCGTCGCACGCCCCGGCGTCCAACCCGCCGCGCTCGAACTAGTGCTCGAACGCGCGGACGAAGCCTTGCCCGGCGCGGAGACCGTGTTGGTCAACCTGCCGCAGACGCCGACCGCGCCGTTCGTCGTGCGCAAGCGACTA
Source organism: Pyrinomonadaceae bacterium (assembly GCA_030838445.1). Taxonomy (GTDB): domain Bacteria; phylum Acidobacteriota; class Blastocatellia; order Pyrinomonadales; family Pyrinomonadaceae; genus JAIVJZ01. The sequence goes on from JAUZFQ010000017.1 coordinate 5,775, forward strand.
CCGGGCGAGTGGCATCCGAACGGCCGGAGCGCCGTCTATCTCGATCAATACAGCGGCGCGCCGCTACAGGTGCAGAACGCGCTCGCCGCCCCCGCGGGCACGCGCCTCGCGAACTTGCTCTACCCGCTGCACACCGGCCGCCTCGCGGGCACGCCGACGCGCGTCGTCCACGTGCTCGTCGGACTCGCGCCGCTCTTCCTGTTCTCCACCGGCCTGTTGATGTGGCGCGCACGCCGCGTCGTCGCGCGCCGTGCGCGCCCGGTCGAGAGCGGTATTAGCCCGCAGGCCAGAACCGAAACTGTCGGCGGGTGAGAAGCTGCGTTTCAATCAACAAGTTGGAAGTCGCATAACTCGACTAACGCGAACGCACGAAGGCGGCCGCCGAACTTTGATCGTTCGACGGCCGCCTTCGCGTGTGAGGTTACGGGGGAATGCCGGGGTGAGTAATGCTGTGTGAGTCTCGGTGTCAGTAGCAGTATTGCCCGTAGGGGCCGCAGCCATACGGGTCGGGTTCGCAACTGCAAGTGTCGGGGTTGAAGACGTACCCGGACGGGCAGAACACGAGGCAGCACGGCGCGCCGCCGTCGAAGAGTTGGCTGACGAGATCGTTGAACTCGATTGATTCCTCAAAGGCGCGGATCGTGTGCCTACGACCGCTCACGAAAGCATCGTTCGTCCAGTAATCCAATCCCGACGTGTCCGGCTCGCGTTGCAGGAAGGCGCGATAGAGGTCTGTCACGAAGTCCCTGTGCCGCCCGGAATCGGCGGGGTTGCGCGCGTTGTAGGCGTTGGTCTGGACGTAGACGTTCGGCGGCATGTCATACGAAGCGTTCGTCATAAAGAGCGTGGCGACGAAGCGGCGGGCGCGCGCGTTCAGTTGGCCGTTAGCGGCGGCGTCAACGAGGTTGTTGTATTCGTTCTGGAGTTCGATGCAGGTGGGCTGTCGCCCGTATGCGCCGAGGTAAGCGCGACGGATGAACTCTTCATACGAGCGCGGCCCTTGCGGCTGCTGCATGGAGGCCGTCATCGGCAGCGCGACCAAGAGTACGGAGATGCAGGAAAGGAGCGCCACGAGGCGGCGCAGCGAGCGTGCTTTGGCAAACATAATTGATAACTCCTTATCTTCCGGTTGAGCCACCACAGCATGCCGCGCGTTTCGGAAACTGTCCGGCGTCACGATACTTTCGCGCGAGCGCGTGCGACAGCGGTCGAGTTGAGAAATGGCTCCCGTGCGAAACCGGAAAGTTCCGGCGGGAGTGAAGCGTTCGTACCCGGTTAAAGTTTCGGACAGGGTTCGGAAGCGGCCGCGAACTACCCTGCGCCGGACACGACTACTTATGCGAGTGAAGTTGGAAGAAGCTCAGAGAAACCCGTCCGCCCTCTGCTTGCGGCCTGTGAGGCAGACGCGTTTCTCGAACAACTAAATGCTCAACTGCGAACTGTCGGGAGATGCCGCTAACTTACCCTCGGACGCGGCGGGAAGCAAGAAATTTCTCTTGGCGGATGTTGCTATTTAAAAGCCGATCTTGCTCTGCTCGACGTCCTCTTTTTTCGACGCCGACGCGCCGCGATAATGCTCGCGGTGTTGCTGCGGGGTGAGTCCGTACACGGCGCGAAAATCGCGCGCGAAGTGGCTCTCGTCGTTGAGTCCGACGAGCGCCCTGACCTCTTTCACGCTGAGGAACGTGGTCTCCAACAATTCCCGCGCGCGTTCGAGCCGCAGGGCTTTGAGATACCTTGCGGGGCTGCTGCCCGTCTCGGCTTTGAAGAGGTGGCAGAAATGGAAAGAGGTCAGGTTGACGGCGCGCGCCATGTCGTTGAGCGTGAGCTTGGCGCGCAGATCGCGTCGCATGTGGGTCACAATATTCTGCACTCGCACGTCCAAGATGAGTATCCCTTTCCGGCAAAACGCGAGAGAAGTTTTTGCCGCGCAGAAATATAACTGACCGGGAGCTGGTCGTTTCCGGTTCGGGAGTTAAGCCAAGCATGGGGCACGCCGCTTGAGAAATTCTTGAGCCGGACTGCGCGGCGTCGAGAGGAGGATATAAAATTACTGTAGGCGGCTGAGAATGTAAACCTCGAAGTTTCATCCGGCGGTTTCGGCAGCGGCGCGCGGCGGGCGGCGGGCGTCAAATTTTCGCGGGCGAGTCGGCCGCCAAGGGGCGGCGGGAGGGCGACGGTCGCGTGTGTTATACTGCCCGCGTTCGGACACATTACATCAACGGAAGCGCACGCGTCTTCCTTTCAGATCAGGGGGCACTACTTTACATGGACGCAGATCGTTTAGAACATTTTCGCGGCATTCTCACGAAGCAATTGCGCCAGCACTCGGAACAGGTGAGAGACAACCAACAGGCCGCGCTCGACATGATCGCCGACGACGGCGTGAAGGACAGCGTTGACATGTCGCTGCAAGACGTGAATCAGGAACTCCAACTCCGCCTCGGCGAGCGCGAATCGCAGGCCGTGGCCGACATTGACCAAGCCCTCCTCCGCATCGAAGAAGGTTCTTACGGCGTCTGCCAGTCCTGCGGCAAAGCCATTGACGAACGCCGCCTCGAAGCCGTCCCCACCGCGCGCTACGACGCCGCCTGCCAATCCCGCCTCGAAGCAGAGCAGGGACTCGACGACATCCCGACGCTGTAAAGACAGTGACGAGTGACAAGTGTCGGGTGTCGAGTTAAAGAACAAGTCAGTTCTTCGTTAACTAGTCACACGTCACTTGTCACTCGTCACTGCTTTTTACGCTTTGGGGTGTGTCTTGTCGTAGACCTCGATCAATTTTTCCATGGAGACGTGCGTGTAGATTTGGGTGGTGGAGAGGCGCGCGTGGCCGAGTAGTTCCTGAATGTGGCGGAGGTCTGCGCCGCCGTCGAGCAGGTGCGTGGCGAAGGAGTGGCGCAGAGAGTGCGGGCTGATGTTGTGGACGCCCGCACAGATCGTGATGTACTTGTCCACCATGCGCCCGACGGAGCGGGTCGTGATGCGCGTGCCCTGATAGTTGAGGAAGACGACCTGCTCGTCGCGCTCGGCGACGGGCGCGTTGTTGAGGAACGCGCCGCGCACGGTGAGGTATTGCATCAAGGCGTGCAGCGCGGGGTCGCCGAACGGCACGATGCGCTGCTTGCGCCGCTTGCCCGTCACCTTCACCATCTTGTTTTTAAAATCAATGTCGCGCAGATTCAGCTTGACGAGTTCGGAGACGCGCACGCCCGTGCCGTAGAGGAATTCGAGGATGGCGCGGTCGCGCTTGCCGAGATCGGTTTCCGTGTCGGGCGTCTCGATGAAGCGCACGGCCTCTTCGACGGAGAGGTGGTTCGGGAGTTTCTTCTCAAGGCGCGGCGTGGAGACGAGTTTCGCCGGGTTCATCTCGACGACGCCCTCGCGCAAGAGGAACTGGAAGAAGGTACGCAGGGCGGCGAGTTTGCGCGCGATGGAAGACTTCTGCTTGTTGGCGGCGTGCAGCGTGGAGAGCCATTCGCGGATCGTGATGTGGTCGATCTGCTTGAGGTCGAACTCACGCCGCGCGCCGGTCGTCGCGTCGGCGGGCGCGAGGTGGTCGTAAAACTGGCCGAGGTCAATCCGGTAGTTGCGCAGCGTGTGCTCGCTCACGTTGCGCTCGTAGCGCAGGTGCTCGAAGAACTGGTCGAAGAGTTGTTCGATCATGTCAATCGCTTTTCGTGGCTACAGGCTGAACGTGTAAGTGATGAAACCGGCGACCGCGACGGGCTGGCCGGAGACGAGGGCGGGCGTAAACTTCGCCAGCCGCGCGGCGGCGACGGCCGCTTCCCGCAACATCACGTGCCCGCCATCCGCCCGCGCGGAAATCACTCTACCACTCTCGTCAACCGTCACCTGCACACGCACCGCGCCCGCGACCCTCATGCGCCGCGCCAGATCGGGGTAGGCCGGTTTCGGCAGGCTCACGGCTTTCGAGTTGAGTTGGCCGACGTTGAGCGGAGTCTGCGGCGCGGACTGCGGCGTGGAAAGTTGTTTCGACGGCTGCGGCGACGTGGACGATGATTGGGGCGATGACGACGGTTGCGACGATGGTGACGACGGTTGCGATGACGGCGACGAGGATTGCGGCGAAGTTGTTTCTGAGTTCTTTGTGGTGGCGTTTGCAGGTGTCGGCGCGGGCGTGGGTGTCGGCTTCGGCTCGTTCGCGGCGACGAAGGGTTTCGCGTCCGGTGGCTCGGCTTTCAAACCGGGCGGCGACTCGTTGTTTTGCGGCGAGGCGTTCGTCAACGCTTTCGCCTCCGTCGTGTTCGACGCCGCGCTGACGACGCGCACGTCCGTCGCGTTGCGCGCGGGCGCGTCGCCGCTCGTGTCGGGGTTCATGTTTTTGCTGCCGTGGCCGCCGAGCGTGACGGTCGAACGCGCGGCCTTGATCGCCAACTCGCGCGGCATGGTGAGCGGCGGGTTGAGATCGGGCGACGGCTCGCTGCGGTTGGAAGTTGTCTCCGTGCTGCCTGTGTTGACGAAGTGTTCGCCCGAAGACGACGACGCCTGTTGCGCGGCGCGACGCGGGTAGTAGCCGCGTCGCGCGCGGACGCGCAGGTTGGGGCGCGTCTTCACGCGCAGGTTGATGACGCGGAAACGGTTGTCGCGCCCCTCGTCGGTCGGGTAGTAACTGAGCACGTACTGCTGCGCGAGGTCTGCCGAAATTTGCGCGAAGGCCGCGTCGAGTTCGACGTTGTTCTTCGGGATGTAGACCGCGCCGCCCGTGCGGTCGGAGAATAGTTCGAGGCGGCGGACGGCCATCAGGTCGTAGAGGTTCGCGTTCTCGAAGATGCCCGTCTGCACGGCATAGACCTGACAGTCGGCGGCGATGACGCGGCGCAACGCCTCGTCGTAAGGGAGGTCGCTGATCGTGTCCGCGCCGTCTGAAACGATGACGAGGACTTTGCGCCCCGGTATCAGGCGCAGGTAATCGGCGGCGTGCGCCATCGCATCCAGCAGCTTGGTCGCGCCTTCCGGCTTGTCGAACTGTTCGACGGTGCGGACGAGTCGCTGCACGTCGTTCGTCAACGGCTGGACGAGATCGAAGACCGTGCCGACCGAATAGATCGCCGCCTGATCCACGGGGCGCAGCACGTTCTTGAAGAAACGGATCGCGGCCTGCTTCTCGAACTCGCGCGATGAGCGGATGCTGTCGCTGTTGTCGAACAGCATCACCAGACGCACGGGCGTCTCGGCGTGGCTCAAGCCGCCGATGGGCTTTGGCTGCCCGTCAACGCGCAACTCGAAATCGTCCACGGTGAGATCGGTGATGGCCTTGCCGCGCGTGTCCGTCACGGTCGCCGACACGGGCACGAGATTCGACGTGACGCGCACCACATCGCCCTCGTCAATCTCGACATCCGAACCGTCTTCGGCCTTAGCGGCGGGTTCGTTCGTCTGCGGGCGCGGCGCGGCTGCGTCGGGCGCGGGCGTGGGAGACGGCGTTGCGCCCGGCGCGTCGGGCGTCGAGGGCTGGCCGGGGACGTTCTCGGCCGGTCGCGCAGGCGCGGCGCGACGCGGGCGTTGATTGTTTGGCACGGGCGTAGCTGAGGGCGATGCCGTGCGGCGACCCGACTGCGCGGTCGTCTGCGGCGCGAGGGCGAAGAGAACAATCAAGACGATGAGCAGACAGGCCACGCCGCAAGCGTAAGGCGCGCGTTTGTCCCGCGCCGCGCGAGCCGCGCCGGAAGCGTCTTCTCGAAGTCGCGTCAGACGCCCGCGGCCTGTGGCGCGTGGAGAGGAGTCGCCGCGTTGGGGTCGCCGTTGTGAAGATGGTGCAGCCAGTTGTTCCACTCTGTTAATGCTCGTTCGACTTGAAGTTGGTGCCGCTCGCGCTTGCGCCGGACGCGTTTGCGATCCGCTTCGGGCAGCGGTTCGAGGAGCGCGAAGGTGATGTTGACGGGTTGATAGTTGTCAGTCCCGGCCGAAGAGACGTAGCGCGCCAGCGCGCCGACGGCCGACTTCGGCGGGGCTACGACGAGTTCCAAACCCTTCAACTGCCGCGCCGCGTTCAAGCCCGCGAGCCAGCCCGTCGCCACCGATTCGACGTAGCCCTCGACGCCGCTGATCTGCCCTGCGAAATAGACGCCGGGGCGTTCGCGCATCTGCATCGTCGCGGCGAGCACGCGCGGCGCGCGGATATAAGTATTACGATGAATCTGCCCGTACTGCAAGAACTCCGCACGTTCCAGCCCCGGAATCAAACGAATCACGCGCGCCTGTTCGCCGTAACGTAGATGATTCTGAAAGCCCACGAGGTTGTAGGCGTCGGCCATCAAGTTTTCCTGTCGCAGTTGGACGGCGGCGAAAGGCTCGCGCCCGTCGCGCGGGTCGCGCAGGCCGACGGGCTTCATCGGCCCGTAGCGCAAAGTGTCGTAGCCGCGCCGCGCCAGTTCTTCGACGGGCAGGCACGCCTCGAACCAGCGCGTCTCCTCGAAGCGTTGCAGCGGCACGCTCTTGGCCTCGCGCAAGGCTTCGTAAAACACGCGATACTGTTCCTCGTTGAAAGGACAGTTGACGTAATCGTCGCCGCCCTTGTCGTAGCGCGCGGCGCGAAACGCGACCGTGTAGTCAATCGAATCGGCGGCGACGATGGGCGCGATGGCGTCGTAAAAATATAACTGCCCGTCGCCCGTCAGCCGCACGATCTCTTCGGCGAGCGCGTCGGAGCAGAGCGGCCCCGCGGCGATGATCGTCAGCGCATCATCCGCGACGCGCGTCACCTCTTCGCGGATCAAGGTGATGTTCGGGTGCGCCTCGATCCTTTGCGTGATGAGTTCCGCGAAGCGATGCCGGTCAACCGCGAGCGCCGCGCCCGCAGGCACGCGCGTCTCCGCCGCGACCTCCAACACCAGCGAACCGCCCCGCCGTAACTCTTCTTTCAACAAGTACGGCGCAGTCCCCGGCTCGTCGGATTTCAACGAGTTGGAACACACGATCTCGGCCAACTGCTCCGTCCGGTGCGCGGGCGTCTGTCGCACGGGGCGCATCTCGTACAGGCGCACGCGCGCCCCATGCTGCGCCGCCTGCCACGCCGCCTCAACCCCGGCAAACCCGCCGCCGATAACTACCACTTCACCCGTTGTCTTTGTAATGGTCATTGCTCCTTTTGCTGTTCAACTTTCGCGTCGCCCGCGCTGGCCTCGAAGCGTTTGAAGTCGCGCGCTTCTTTCGTGGTGTTGACTTCGACGCCGTTGAAGACGGCCTTGTTCGCGGTGGTGTTGATCTGTAAGAGACTTTCGAGCCACATGCCGTCGGGCAGGCGCGTCTCTTCGTAGATGATGGACGGCTCGTTCGGGCGCGCGGGCGTAGCCGCTTGCAGCGCGCCGCGCGCGTCCGGCGCGAGCGGCCACGCTTCGAGCCGCGCGAGCGTTCTGTCGCCGACATCTATCCAGACGCGCCCGCCGAGTTTAGCGTAAGGCTTCTGCAAGTCGTTGACGGGGACGAAATCGGCGCGCGGGCGGAAATCCATAACGATCACTTCGCGCCCACCGAGACTCTCGCGGCGCGGGGCGAAAAATTCCCCGGCGCGTAAAATCCGCCACGGCGCGAAGGAGAACTCGCCTGTGCTCAAACCGTCTCTGAACTTGAAACCGTTGGAGAAGCCGAAGGTCGGGATGGCGGTCGCGTCCGTCGCGCGCGGTGTAGTTTTCGCACTGGCCGCGCCCCGCTTCTCTTCCTCACGCGCGGCACGCTCAAGGTTCTCAACGGCTTTCTTAAATTGCTTCTCGGCCTCCTGCGACGACACCGGCACGCCGTTCTCGCTCACCAACTTCCTGACGAACTCGCCCCGCACCGGGTAAACCTCGTAAACTTTCAACGTCTCCTTTTTGATCTCGCCACGCTTGCCCGTCTCGCGCTCCGTCACCCGCGCCGTCCAGGTGTATTCGAGTCGGCGCGACTGCATCGCACGCTCGCTCTCCGCCACCTCGCGAATCAACGCGCGTGCGTCGAGCTTCGACAGGTCTGCCGGAAGCGACGCCTTCGCGCGTGCTTCGGGCGAAGACTGCTGCGCCGGTTGCTGCGGCTGCTGCCAGTGCGCGGTTGCGACGTCTGCGCCGAGCAGGAGGGCGAGACTAAGTAAAGCACGCACATGACGGAGCGAAGGCCGAGCCAACTCAGACTGTCGTGTGGCGCAGAGGGGAACGTTTGATCTCATAAAACTTTCTTCACGGCTCGTCCGGCGGCGGAGTCGGGGAGGGTTGCGGCGGCGGTTCTACGTTCGCGTCGCCGACGTCGGTGCTGAAACGTTTGTAGTTGCTGTACTCGCGGATCGCGTCGAGGCGGAACCCGGCGAAGAGGAAGAGTTTGGCCGAGGCGTTGATCTGCTCGAAGCGCGGCAGCCAGACGCCGTCCGCGAGCCGCGTCTGTTCCAACACGACCGCTGAACCGGGACGCACCGACGCCAGCAGACCGCCGCCGATCTTGAAACCTTCCGACAGGTGCGCTTCCAGCCGCATCACCTGTTTGTCCACCGGATCGATCCAGACGACGCCCGCGAGTTTGGCGACGAATGATTCGCCGCGGTTGGCGGGTTTGAAATTGGGGCGCGGGCGAAAGTCGAAGACGATGGCGTCGCGTTCGTGAAAACGCTCGCGGCGCGGGCTGACGAATTCGCAGGCGCGCAGGAAGACGCCGATGCCGACGTTCTCGTCATCGTTGCCGTTCAACGCCTCGCCACGCTTGCGCGCCCGCTCGGCGCGTTCGGCGCGCTCGCGCGCCTCGCGTTCCATGCGCTTCTGGTTGTCGCGCGCAAGTTTCTCCAACGCCTCGCCCACGCGTTTTTCTTCCTTCGCCGCTTGTTCCGGCGAGAGCGGCACGCCGTCCTCGCTGATTAACTTCTCCACGCTGCCGCCGCCCACCACCGGGTAAATTTCGCGCACGGCCGTCTTCTCTTTTTTGACGACTCCCTTGTCGTCAATCTGCCGCTCGGTCTCCGTGCGCGTGAAGGTGTAATCGCTGACGCGCCGGTCGAGTTGCTCCTGATTGCGTGCGACGGCGCGGAGCAGTTCCGAAATGTTGAGCGACGCGTCGCTCGGAGGCTCGAAGAGCGCGTCGTCGAGTCCGGTGTTGAACGAAGCGTTCTGCAAGGTGAGTGTGAGCGACTCCGCGCCGCGCCGGTTGATGTCAACGCGGTGCGGTTCGAGCATGCCGTTTTTGGCTCTGCGGTAATCGCTGTAGAGGAGCGTGAGGCCGCGCGTGTCGTCGGCCACCTGCACGGGCAGCTTGCTCTGCGCGCTGAACCAGTAGAGCAGGTGCGAGCCGTTGCGCCGGGAGAACTCGACGATGTACGCCGGGTCGGACGCGCTCGCGCCCGTGCGTGCGAACTCCACCGTGCGCGCGAGCACGTCCTGTTTCTTGTAGTCAACTAAGCGACTCGCGTCGAGCGCGGCGAGCAGTTTGGCGACGTTCGCTTCGGTGTCGGTCAGCGTCCGCACCTGTCCGTCCCTTTCGCGCAGCCAGGCGGAGCGCGTGTTAGCCGCGGCGTTCGTCTCGCCACGTTCAAAGACGAGATCGGTGCGCGCCGCGCCGGGAAACTTCGTGAACGTGCGCGCCGTCCCGCGCGCGCCGTCCTCGCCCTGCCGCACGCTCCACTCATAAGTCGCGTCGCGCACCGCGACCCGCCCCTTCTTCCCGCCGGAGGCTTTCAGATAGTCGCCCACGATCTTGTCGGGCGAGGGCAACTTCTGCGGCTTCGCCTTTTGCGCGGAGGCGTCCGGCAAACCGCCGAGCAGAGCCAGGACGACGACCAACAGCGCGGGCAGACGCCGCGTGGCCGCGCGGAAGTTTGTCGAACAACGGCGGGCTTCTCTGGAACTACTTTTCATCATTGTAAACGGGGACGAGAAATTCGAGCGGGCGTGGGCGCAACCAACTTCGTTCGGCTCATCTTAACTTACTTTGCGCCCGCCGACACAGCACGCGCGAAGGGCGAGCGCGTTGTAGATTCGCCGCCCGCCCCTCTTCGCAATTCGAGTTTTAGTTGCCGGAAGAACTCAGGAGGGTTGTCCCTCTGTGGTCTCCGAAGCGTCGGGCGGCTGCGGCACTTCCGCATCCATCGCCGCCGCCGACTCCTGCTCGGCCTCCGGCTCGCCCTCGTGCCCCGCGCCGCCCGCGCCCGCGCGATTCTCGCTCGCCTGCCCCACGCCTTTCGACGCTCCCTGCTCCTCACCTTGTCCCGTCATCCCTCGCTCCTTCCCGGTTCGTAGCCGCCTTCTCGAAACCACCTGTCGCCGCGATTCAAACGCGACTTTTCAACTCAACGCCCGCCGCCCTTCTTGCCCGCAGACTTTTTAGACGCGCCCTTCGCGCCCGACTTCGCGGCCTTCTTCGCGCCCGACTTGGCACCGGACTTCACGCCGGACTTCTTGGCCGCGCCCTTCCTCGCGCCCGACCACGTTGCCCCCTTCAGAGCACTCTTCGCCGCGCCTTTCTTACTCGCGCCTTTCGTCGCCGCACCTTTCTTCGCCGCGCCTTTCTTACCCGCACTCTTCTTCGCGCCCCCGCCGCCCGCCGCTTGACGCGCCTTGCGCCGCCTCGCGGCCTCGCGCGCGGCCTCTTTTTCCTTCTCCCGCGCCACGCGCTCGCGCACGTCTTCCATCAACTGTTGAATGCGTTCGGCCTCGGTCTGTGGCGCGTCAAACTGATCCCCGCTCTGGCGCTGCTGGTCGCCGAAACGGTTGCGTTCCTCCTCCGTGATCGCGCCGTGGCTCTGTGTAAATTCGTACTCGTTCAACTTCTGGCCGTCAATTTTATAGTTCGGCTGGTTGCGTGTTGGGTCTTTTGGCATCTCTTTTTCCGCTCCTCCCTTTCCCGTCCGAGCGCCTGCTTGACAGCGCGCGCCCCGCTTCGTATTCTTGCTTCACAAACTCCTGTGCCGCCTTAGCTCAGTTGGTAGAGCGACGGTTTCGTAAACCGTAGGTCTCCGGTTCGAGTCCGGAAGGCGGCTTCATTTTCTCACCAACCTCTACCGCTTAACTATAACTACCCGATGCGCCGATAGGTTTACGATTCAGTTGCCCACTTCCTGTAGCCGAACTGCCGGATGGTGTGCTTCTGATGATGATTAGCGCACAGCACTCTACACTTTCTCACTTCTGCTTCAATCGTCTCTCTCGAATATGACCGTTGCGCCATGTCGCTGACTTCTCCCCGCTTGGTCTGCGGATCGAGATGATCGAAGACCAGCATGTCGGGGTCACTCACCGTGCAACCTTCCCACTCGCACCGTTTCGTTTTCAGCAGTTCGTACAGCCAGAGCCGGTTGCTGTGGGCTTTCGCCCGGTTACGCTCGTAGTTGCGGCGCGGGTGGTTTTTATAATGTTCGTTATCAATCGCCCTCTTGCAAGCGCGGCAATACGGTTGCAGCCCGTCAGGGTTGCGCGAGTACTTATGGAATTCGCTCGTATCCTTAGTAGCTTTGCAACGGAAACATTGTTTCAGCATCACCACACCACGCAGGCTTAACTTGAACGGGGCGAACTGTAACGCGGAGTTGCGCCCCGTCCAACGCCGAAACATTCCACGCGCCCGTTGGCCGTCGGGCGCGCGTGTCACGCTCTTACTTCCTGCCGGAACTTCCGCCGCGTGCTTTGCCGGCCGACTTCTTCGAGCCGCCGCCGGACTTGGAAGCTCCCGACTTCTGTGCGCCGCCGCCTTTTGAGCCGCCCGACTTCTTCGAGCCGCCCTTGCTGCCCGACGCAGCTTTGCCCGCCCCGCCTTTGCTGCCGCCGCCGCTCGCGCCGGTCGCCGACTTGGCCGTGCGGTTGATCCCTTTGCTGACAGACTTCGACGAGCGCGACGCGGCGCGTCCCTCGCGCTCCGCCGCTTTGCCCGCGCGCTCCGTCGCCTTGGCCGCCTGCCGCGCGATGCTCCTCACCGCGCTCGAAGTGGACTTCGTCCCGCTGCGCCCCGTGGACGAACGACCGCCCGACGCGCCGCCGGACTTTTTACCGCCGCCCGGTCGCACGATGTCGCCGAGCGTCGGGCTGACGCTGCTCACCGTGTCGGCCAAAGTTTCGAGCAATGAACTGCCGAGGCTCGACCCGCGCTCGGCCACTTCGCCTGCGACCTCCGTCGCTTGATTGACCGCGCCCGTCGCCGCGTCGGTCGCCATGTTCGCCATGTCGCCCCCCGCGCTGCTCCGGCTAGATTGTTTACGTCTGCTTGGCATGATTCTCTCCTCCCGTGTGTGTCGAGTTGAAATGAACTACCTCGCCCGGTTCAAGGCGAAATAAACAACCTTGCGCCCACGCGTTTCCCATTTCATGTTGCGCGTTATTCGTGGCCTTGAGATTTACATGATGTGTGGCGCGGCCGTCAATCAGAAAGTGATTGACGCGCGCTCGACACGCGACACACAACACGCCAAACGAAGCACGCCGCGCCCGAACGAAGTGCGCCAACCTAAATCTGCGAGCGACGCGTCGCAAGTAGCGTAAGCGAACATTCGCGGCGGCGGCCTGTACGGGTTTGTACGCACAAAAGGCGCGCGGCGGCCTTTTATCCCGCATTAGACCCGCGCGCCGGTTGGCACAGCCCTTGCCCGTTTGTACCGACGGACAACGAACTATCACACACGCGGACGCAACGCCCCGGCGCGGCGTCCTTTATTGAGAGTTAAAAATATTTAAGGAGTCGAACCTATGACTAATTCGGAAAGCGCGACGAAGAAGGTCGCCATTTTGATCGAGAACCACGTCGAGGACAGCGAGTTTCTAGTTCCTTACAACGCGTTACAGGAGGCGGGGGCGGAAGTGACCGTGCTCGGCTCGCGCGTGAACGAAAAATATCAGGGCAAGCAAATGAAACTCTCGATGGCCGCCGACCGGACGACCACCGACGCGCTCGCCGAAGAGTTCGACGCCGTGATCATCCCCGGCGGCATGGCTCCCGACCGGATGCGCACCAACATGAAGACCGTGCGCTTCGTGCAGGACGCGGTGGAGCGCGGCAAACTCGTCGCCGCCGTCTGCCACGGGCCGCAAGTGCTGATCGAGGGCGACCTCCTGCAAGGCAAACGCGCCACGGGCTTCCGCGCCATCCGCAAGGACATGCAGAACGCCGGGGCGAATTATGAGGACACCGCCGTCGTCAGCGACGGCAACCTCGTCACGTCGCGTCGGCCGGGCGACTTGCCAATCTTCACCGCCGCCATCCTGCGTCACCTCGGACTTGAGAAGAACATCAAGAACGTCGGCCTGCCCGCCGAGACGGACGCGTCGGCCGACTGGTGGAAGCTGGCCGAAGGTTGGGGCGGCTCGACGAAGGCCGAGATCGCCGACGGACTCAACACGGCGATTCGCGGCGAGCGTTACGCGCTGACGGCCTTCGAGCACTACACCGACAAGGCGACCGCGCCCGACCTGCGCGCCGCGTTCAAGGAGATTCACGCGAACAAGGAGCGACACATCGCCGCGCTCGAAGCGCGTCTGGCCGCGCTCGGCGAGAAAGAGTCCATGCAGGCGGCGGGCAGCGGCGCGTGGGCGACGCTCAAGAGTTGGCTGCAATCGAGCGACGACGTGGCGCTCATGCGTCGCGCCATCGGCGATCTGCAAACCGGCGTCGTTGACTCGTTCAACCTCACCAACAGCTTCACCGACCCGGCGACCGCGCAAATCTTCGACGACATCAGCGTTGACATCGCCAGGGACGAACAGCGCATCGCAGACCTCTACCACGCGCACCTCGCCGGGCAGAAACCCGACGCCGCCACGCCGACCACCGGCGCGGCCGTCAGCGCGTGAGGACGCGTAGAAGATAGCAAGGCGTCAGGGCGAGGAACGGACAAGGAGAAGGCCGGGAGTTGTTAATGCTCCCGGCCTTCCCTTTTTGCGCCACTTAACTTGTCGTCAAGGACTCGCCGGAGTTGTTGGAAGACGACGGGGGCGAACTAGGTCGCGGGCGGGGCGGCGGGCGGTTGCCCGTCTCCGCGTCGCCGCCTGAGCAACTGACGCATGCGCCAACCAAGTCCGCCGAAGAGCGGGAACAGCAGTCCGGTCACGATCCAGCCCACGTTGTCATAGACGAATCCGGCGATGCGGCTGCCCGAAGTGACTTCGACGAGGATGTCCTTTTTGAAGGTATCAATCTTACGCCGCCGCTCTTTGCCTTCGACGAAGACGACGACCGTGAGCGTCAGGTGCAAGCGCTGCGTCCCCTCTTGCTTGGCCTTCACCTGCCACTCCCACTCGGTCGGCGTGCTGTCGCTGAGCGGCTGTTCCGCCGGGGTGATCGGGATGATCTCGAAACCCGCGCCCGCCAGTTGCGCCTCCATCACGTTCCCGACCTTGATCGGGTGACTCTCGACCTGCCCTTCCTCCTTGATCAACTTCTCAAGCTGCCCGGCCAAGTTTGCCTTGCCGAGTTTGACTTCGACGTTGACGGACTGTCCGAGCCTCATCTTCTCCGGCGTGTTGAAGGCGACCTCGCCGCGCGGCAATGAACTGAGGTAGGCGTCAACGCTGTCGCCACCCGGCGCGGGGGTCGGCGTCGGGGTCTCTGCGCCTCCGTCGGGCGGGATAGGCGTTCCGGTTGGGGCTGACATCGCGGGCGGGGCGGCGGCTATGTCACCGGGCGGACTGCTAGCGGCGGTGGCGGGGTATCCTTGATAGCTAGGCGGTTGTTGGAGGTAGGGTTCGCTGGCGGGGCGGTCGTATATGCCACCGGGAGAGTTACGGTTTGTGCTGGTTACGGTGGGGCGACTGTTGGAGACGCCCGCCGCCGAATTAGCGTTGGCGGTGCTGCCCGCGCTGGTCGTGCCGCTCGTCGTGCCGCTCGTCGCGCCGCTCGTCGCGCCCGTTGTCGCACCTGTCGTCGCGGAGTTGCTGTTCGCGGCGTTGGTGTTTGTTGAGTTGGCGTTCGCGGCCGTGTTTGCGTTGCTGCTCGCGCCGGAGTTGGCGTTGTCGGCAACGGAGCAGCCACCCGCCAGCGCGGACGACGCGAGCAGGAACAGAGCGCAGAGTAAAGTTCTGTGGGGCATGAGGAGTTACCTCCTGACACGCGAGGGTGTTGGGGCGCGGTTCGCAGTCTGGACGGGCGCGAGCGGCGTGGCGCGGCTGTGCCCGCCGCAGCGCGCGGACGGTAAGCGTTAGGCGGCCGGGCGGAGCAGGCCGCGGAAGATGCCCTGCACCTGCACCTGCGAGGCGGGCAGGCGGATCGGTTCGAGTTGCGAGTTAGCGGGGCGGAGTTCGACTTCGCGCCCAAAGCGGTGGAGGCGTTTGAGCGTCGCGCGCGAGCCTTCGATGAGGGCGACGACGATCTCGCCGTCGCGCGCGTCCACGCGGTTTTCGATGAGGGCGATGTCGCCGTCGCAGATGTGCTCGTCAATCATCGAGTCGCCGGAGACGCGCAGCGCGTAGACACGCTCCGGGCGCACGCGCCCCAAGAGGAAGCGCGGCACGCCGATGGTCTCGCCGTTGTCGTCCACGGTCTCCAAAGGCGCGCCCGCCGCGACGCGGCCGAGCAGACGCACCTCGCACACGGCGTCGCCCGCCGCCTCTTCGACGTGGACGTTCAAGCCGAACGAGCCGTTGGCGTGGCTGCGCGCGAGCAGGCCGCGCTTTTCCAACGCCTCGATGTGCTTGGCGATGGTGGCCTTCGAGGAGATGCCGAAGTGGCGCGCGATCTGCGCATAGGAAGGTTCGTAGCCGTGCCGCTCGATGAAGCGTTGGATGTAGTCGAAAATTTCTTTCTGGCGTTGGGTGCGGGGTTGCATGAGTCTGTGGTTCCTTTCAAACGCGAGCGGGTGGGATTTTCCCGCGTCTTCCCGACTACGCCGTCAACGGCGAGGGCGCGCACCGGATTCTAAAGTCGCCCTCGCCGCAGCGTCAAGTTATTGTCAACTGCGCCCGCCGTCGTCGCTAGACGCCGGGCATCGCCTTCTTGAGCGGGCGCAACAACACGAGCAGGACGATAGCCATCACGAAGGCCATCCCGCCGAGGATGACGAAGAATGACGACTGATTCCAGTAAGTCCAGTAGACGCCGATGGCCGTCAGCTTGTTGCCGATGGCGGTGGCGACGAACCACCCGCCCATCAGCAGCCCGCGCATGCGGATGGGGGCGACCTTCGACACCAGCGACAGACCCATGGGCGACAGCATCAACTCGCCGAGCGAGATGACGGCATAAGCGAGAATCAGCCACAGAGGCGAGACGCGGAAGATATAGCCGTTCTGCATGATCGCGGGCGTGTGCTGCGCGGCGTCAGCGCCGAGAACTTTACCGAGCGCCGCCTGCAAGTTCTGCTGGCCGGTCATCGCGCCGTCCTCGCTCTTCGAGAACTTCTTATCGAGGACGACAAACTTGCCCTTCTCGTCCTTCGCCGCTTTGATGCGCGCGATCACGTCGGCAGGCATGCCCTGCGCGGCCAAATTTTCGAGCGAGCGTTCGGTGACGCGGAAGCTGCCCGCGTTCAACTGCTCGGCGGTCGGAGCTTGCCCCTCGCCCGACTTCGCGGCGAAGTAGAGGATGAAGAACGAGAGCGCGGTGAGGAACATCCCCATCGCCATCTTGGTCGGCGTCGCGGGTTCCTTGCCGCGACGGTCGAGCCACTTCCAGAACCAGACGAGCGGGAACGTCAGCGTGATGATCCAGAACGGGTTGATTGCATTCGAGATCGTGCCCGTCACGTCCCACGCCGTGTTGTCGTCAGCCCAGTAGGTCAGCGTCGAGCCGTTCTGGTGGAAGACCATCCAGAAGACGATCACAATGATGAAGATGACGATGAGCGCCAGCACACGCTTCGAGTCCGAGACGCTGTTGATGCGATCCACACGATCCTGCTGCTGGCTGGCTTCGCTCGGCGGGGCGTCAACCGTCACCGCCGCCGCGTCGCCCGCCTGCTTGCTCCGCAAGAGTTCCTGTGCGCGCAAGTCGGCCGCCTTCACATGCTCCTTGAAGTACCAGAGGATCGAGACCGAGATCAGCATGCCGCCCGCCGCGACCGCGAACGCCGGATGCACGCCGAACTTCTGCTTCACAAACTCGGCGACGAGCGGCGCGATGAACGCGCCGACGTTGATGCCCATGTAAAAGATGTTATAGGCGCGATCCTTGAGGTGACTCCCTTCCGGGTAGAGATTACCGACCATCGTCGAGACGTTCGGCTTGAAGAAACCGTTGCCGATGACGAGACAGGTGAGCGCGGCATAGACCGCCAGCACCGTCGGGAAGGCGAGCAGCAGATGACCGGCCATGAAGAAGAAGCCGCCGATCATCACCGAACGGCGATAACCCAACCCCCGATCCGCGATGAAGCCGCCGACGAGCGGACTCAAGTAGACGAACGCCAGATACCACGAATAGACGGTCGTCGCCTTCTCCGCCGTCCAGCCGAAGCCGTCAGTCGGGTCTTGCAGGTAAAGCGTGAACAGCGCGAGCATCGAGTAGAAACTGAAACGCTCCCACATCTCGGTGGCGAAGAGCACGTAGAGACCCTTCGGGTGTTTGTCCTCATGTCCCGCCGCGAAAGCGCCGTTCATTGCCGCTGTTGTAGCCATGTTGAAAACCCTCTCCTCTCTGTGTTCTCTGTGTCCTAACCGTGGCTCAAATCTCTCGCACCACTTCCTCTGACAGCCCGACACTACCCCGACGCTACTCCGACATTACCGGCGCGAGTAGCGCGCGAGCGTGACGGGGAAGACGCGGACGCCCGCGGGCGCTTGCTCCGCCTTGAGTTGCGTCGCGTCGCTCAAAAGTTTATCGGCCTTCATGCCGTAGACGGCCTCGTTCAGTTTGTTGTCGGGGTTGACGACCGCCCCTTTCAGTTCGAGACCGGCGAAGAGTCCCTTGCTGCGCGAGTAGGAAAGGATGCCCGCGTCGAGCGTGAGGTTTGTAGTCGCGCTCGCCGTGCGTCCAACCGGCCCGGCCGCCGCGCTCGCCTCGCCGCCCATCTCGAACTTGTCTTCGAGCAAACCCTGCACGGCCGACTCGTTCATAAAGAGCAGCACGAAGTCGGTCTTC
>JAUZFQ010000056.1 GCA_030838445.1 Pyrinomonadaceae bacterium
TATCAGGCGAACCTGACGCAGCAGTTCACTTGCCCGCTGGCCGAAGGCGACACGGCCGAGCGCGTCTTCCGGCGTCTGCGGCGCGCGCACCCGGCCTCGTTCGCGGCCTTCCTGCGCCGACGCGAAGACACCGTGATCAGCGCGTCGCCCGAACGCTTCCTGCGCGTCGCGCCCGACGAGAGAGACGGCGAGCGGCGCGTGGAGGCGTGGCCGATCAAGGGGACGCGTGCGCGCGGCGAGACGGCGGAGGAGGACGCGCGGCTCAAACGCGAGTTGCGGCACAGCGCGAAGGACGCGGCGGAGAACGTGATGATCGTTGACCTGCTGCGTAACGATCTGGGGCGCGTGTGCCGCTACGGGACAATCGAGGTCGGCGCGCTCTGCGAAGTGCAGGAGCACCCGACGCTCTTTCACCTCGTCTCGAAAGTGCGCGGCCTCTTGCGCCCCGAGGTGTCGGCGGGCGAACTGTTGCGCGCGACCTATCCCTGCGGCTCGATCACGGGCGCGCCGAAACTGCGCGCGATGGAGATCATTGACGACTGCGAACGCGCGCCGCGCGGCCTCTCGATGGGCGCGCTCGGCTACTTCTCCTTCGACGGCCGCGTCGATCTGAGCGTGGCGATCCGCACGTTGACCTTGCGCGACCGTCTAGCGCGCTTCAACGTGGGCGGCGGCATCGTGGCGGAGAGCGACCCGGAGGCGGAATACCTGGAGTCGCTCGTCAAGGCGCGCGCGTTGCTCGGCGCGCTCGGCGCGCGAGTCTCGGCGGGTCGGGGGCGTGAGTAAAGACTTTCGCGTTCGAATCACGCAGCCATAAAATTTAGGGCGGCGCGCGTGGCTGTTTTCATGTATCCTCGCGTGGCACTCCTCGCTCGCAAAAGCTCTCACAGACTCGAACGCGCGTCCCCTTTGAGCGAAACATGCACGCACTAATTATTCACAACGACCGCCTGCTCGAACTACAGAAGGCGCGTTTGCCCGCGCTGACTTCCGCGACGCTCTACGGGCGCGGCGTCTTCACGACGCTCGCCGTCCATCGCGGCCGCCCGTTCCTCTGGCGCGAACACTGGGCGCGACTCGTCGCGCACGCCGAGCGTTGCGGCGTGCGTCTCGGCCATTTCGATCAGGAGACGACCGCGCAGTCTCTCGTCAAGTTGATCAAAGAGAACGGCGTGGAGGAGGGACGCGCGCGCGTCACGCTGTTGACACGCGCGGTGCGCGGCGTGTGGAAGGAGAAAGGTTCGGGCGGCGTCGAGACGGACTTGCTGATCATGACGGGCGACGCTCGCCCCGCACCCGAAGATGGACTGGCGATCACGCTCTCGCCTTATCGTCTGAACACGCTCTCGCCGCTCGCGGGCGTCAAGAGCGTCAACTATCTCGAACACGTCATCGGGTGGGAAGAGGCGCACGCGCGCGACTTTCACGAGGCCGTCGTCTTGAACGAGCGCGGCGAGATCGCCGGGGCGACGATGGCGAACATCTTCTGGGTCACGCGCGGCACGCTGCACACGCCCGCCCTCATCACCGGCGCGCTCGCGGGCACGACGCGCGCACGCGTCATCGCCCTCGCCGAAGAACTCGCCTTCCCCCTCGTCGAAGGCGTCTACGACACTTCCGACCTGAGCGACGCAGACGAAATCTTTCTCACCTCCGCCGCCCACGGCGTCGGGCTGGTGACGACCTACGACTTCCACCGCTACACCGTCTCGGCCGGAAGCGTCGCCCTGCGTCTGCGCGAAGCGTTCCGCCAACTCACGTTGCGTGGCGACGAGACGACGTAAACGCGCGCTAACTTTTAACGGTAGACGCGAGAGGGCGCGTCAGAGTTTTGAAACTCCGACGCGCCCCTCGCACTTGTTACCCGACATCGCTCGGAGGCTGCTACTTCTTCGCCAGCACGACGGGCGACTGCTCGGCGGCGCGGATGCGCTCGAAGAAGCCGCGGACGGCGGCGTAGTCGGCGGGCGGGATGGTGGCGGCGCGTTGCGTGAAGGTGCGCTTGAATTGGAGTTGGCCGTCGCGGACGGCGTAGGAGGTCGAGTAGCTGCCAAAGGCCGTGTCGAGTTTCACAGGGTCGGGCATCTCGTCCACGTCGAAGCCCGCGGGGAGTTTGATGTTGACCGACTCGGTGTAGGCTTCCGCTTCGAGCACGACGGCGTGCTTGCGTGTGGCTTTCGTTAGATAGACCGACTCGCTGCGCGAGAGGATGGCGGGCTTGAAGACGATGAGCCGTTCCTGCATCACCTGGCCGTAGTTGGCGGCGGTGAAATCAACGTCGAGGGCGAAGCGGCCGTCGGCGTGGTTGTCGGTGGATTCGACCTTGACGACTTTCGCGCCCGTCGCGCCGCGCGTGATCCAGTTCTCGACGGCCTTCGCGTAGTCTGGACGCGCGAGGCGTCGGAACATGCGCCGCTCGCCCGCGGCCGACTGGCCGACGGAACGCTCTTTGACGTTGGCCGTGATCGAGCCGTCGGCCGCGAGGCTGATCTCGGCTTCGCGTTCGAGTTGGTTGGCTTCGGGCGGCGTGACGGGCATCCGCACGAGCGCGCCTTCCGCCCCGGCGGCGACGAGCGCGTAGCTGTTCTGTTCGTGGTCGGGCAGATCGCCGACGGGCGTGTTCTCGTCCGTGGCGTCGAAGATGAGCAGACGGCCGAGCGCGGCGTGCTGGATGACGGTGGGCGCTTTCGTCTCGTCGCTCACGCGGACGGCGATGATGCAGTGGTTGAACTGCCACGGCGAAGCCCACTCTTCGCGCACGAAGGTCGCGTCGCCCGCAAAGATCAAGACCGGGTAGGCTTCGATCTTCAAGGCGCGCAGCATGGCGCGCATGAGGTTGGCCTTGTCTTTGCAGTCGCCGTAGCGTTTGGCGAAAACTTCCGCGGCCGAGTGCGGGCGGAAACGCCCGACGCCGATCTGGATCGAGATGTACTGGATGTCCTGCACGTAACGACCGATGGCGCGAATCTTGTCGAGTTCGGTCTTCGCGCTCGCCGTCAGTTCGCGCGCCTTGGTCGCGATGGCGTCGTCGGGCGCAGACTGCGGGTCGCTCAGTTCGCTGTACCAGCGCGACACGTCAGTCCACGAAGCGAAGCTGCGCGCGCCCATGATGGTCGAACCCGCGCCGCCTTGCGCGGGCGTGTAGCTGATGGCGAGGCGCGGGGCGAGGCTCGTCACTTCGGGGCTGGCGACCTCATGTTCGATGGGCGCGAGGTTGCGCAACTCCCAGGTGTAGGTCGTGCCGTTCACCACGGGTTCGACTTTCGCGTGGTTGAACGTGATGCCCTGCGCGCTCCAACCTGTGGGAAGCGTCAGCGCGAAGCGCGACATCAAGACGGGCAGGCGGCCTTGAAAACTCCAGACCGTGTGCGGGAAGAGGGCGCGCTCCTCGGTGATGATCTGGTAGCCGAAGACCATCCCGGCGTCGGCCTCGTCGGTCGCGTCAATGCGCTTGGTGCGATACTGGTTGTAGACGTCGTTGAGGTCGCCCGCGAGATCGAGAATCTTGTCGTTGCCGTAGCGTTTGACCTGCCCGTCCGGGCGGATGAGCCACGCGCGCATCTCGCGCACCTTGCCCGTGTCGGTGGCGTAACCGGCGATGGCCTGCGCCGTGCCTCTGCCCACGCGCGTCAGGATGCGGACGGCGAACGTGGTGACGGAGACGATCTTGCCGTCGTCGCCGATGGTCATCTGACCCTCGTCGTGGAGGACGACCGCGGACACGTCTTTCGCGTAAGGCGGGGCGGACGCGGCGGCGGCCTGCGTGAGCCACGCGGGGGCTTCGTCGCCCGCCGCTGTCGCAGCAAAGGCGGGCGCGCAACACAGGATGACGAGCGCGGCGCAGAGTCCGAACATTCGTGTGGGCATTTCTTTCAAACCTCTATTTCTCTAACCGGAGCGTCGCGGCGCGGAGGCCACCCGCTTCAACTCGTTAAGCCTCGCGACCCGAATCGAGCCGCTTCAATTTCGCGTGGCGCGCGTTAGTTCGACGGCGCGGCGGTCGAAGCAGTCGTCGCCGCCTGCTTGAGCGTGATGGTGTGATTGTCTCGCTTGTGCAGTTCGTCGAAGAGCATCTTGAGCTGCCCGTAAGAAGAGACGGGGAACAGCATGCCGCTCTTGCTGCCGAAGTAGAATTTGCGATTGTAGACGAGCGTGCGCGCGTCTTTGATGATGCCGATCTTGACGTCGTACTTACTGGTCTCGCCCGCGTTGATGCCGAGGGGGGCGTCGGCGTTGTCGAGCGAGTAACCGGCGGGCAGTTCGATTGCTACGTCGTCTTGCTCCGACCACGGGTAGTGGAAATAGACGCTGTTGTGCCGCTCGGACGTGGGGAAGAGCGGGTTCGCGCCGCGCTGGAAGAAGGCCGGTTGCAGGAACAGGCGCTTGCCCGTGCGCTGCGCGTAGTCGGGCACGCGGACGTGATAGGCGTAGACGAAAGGCTTGTCGGGGTCGGTCACGTTCTCGATCTTCACGTCGGAGACTTCGGCCGTGCTCATCTTCGCCCTGATCATGTTACGCAAAGTTTCCTCGCGCTGCGCGGGCGTGTCGTCGTCGTTGTACTCCTTCTTGTCCTTGCCGAGGTGGCCGGTGTACTCGATGCGCACGTCGCCTTCGAGCGTGCCCTCGCTGTCGAGTTTGAGTTTGGCCGTGCGTCGCTCCAGAGACTTGTCGGGCGCGGAGAGCGGCGTCTGGACGAAGGTCGGCTCTTTCGGATCGCTGACGAGCGCGTCCTGCGCCTCCGATTGCCACGCCAGCATGCCGAAGGGCATGTACATCTCCGACGGGTCGAAGAAACGCCACGCGTCGCCCACCTTCACGGCGACGACGATCATGTTCATGAAGTAGGGGTCGGCGAAGGCGGGGTCGAAGAAGATGTCGCTGCGGTCGGCCATCAAGGCGGGGCGCGCCTCGAAACCGGCGGCGATGGCGAGCGCGGCGAAGAGGCCGCCGATGTCGTCGCTGCGCCCCTCCATCTTCTTGAGCGTGTTCGCGGGCGACTCGTCTTTGAACTTGGCGCGCACCTCGGCGGGCAGGTTGAGCGCGTCGTCGTCGAGGTTCTTGATCTTGGTGCGGCAGAACTCGTAGAGACGTTCGAGTTTCTGTTCGGGCGTCGCGGCGTCGCCGACGATCTCGGCCGACTTCTTGCGCACGTCGTCGTTGACCTTCATGTCCGACTTAAACAGGTCGTAGATGATCTTGCCGAAGTCCTTCCAGAACTTCTGCGGCACGGTGTTGCGCTCGGCCGAGTAGTAGAGCAGCATCCACTTGCGCACCTCGTCCTCGGGCGGCATGCGCGGCTCTTCGTGATAGGCGGGCACGTTCGCCACCGTCGTCGCGTAGAAGCCGTTCTTCTCCTTGTCGAACTTCGGCATCGGCATGTGGAACGGCTGGTAGCGGAGCGACTCCACGCCGACGAGGTTCGAGGCGGGCTTGAGATAATAGGTCACGCTCTGGACGGGGATGTCGCGCTGGAAGTAGAGCCGCACGCGGTTGGCGGAACGGCCGGGATACACTTCGCGCCAGCGGTACTCGATGATCGCGCCCGGCTCGACGCTCGGCATGGCGAAGGTCTTGGCTCGCAGTTTCAGATCGCCTGCCTTGGCGACGACCTTCTCGAACACGTCCTGCTTCTTGAGTTCGATGATCTGCCCGTCCGGTTTGATAGTGCGCCCGGCCACGTCTTTGATCTGGGCGTTCGGGCGAAACGGGATGATGTCGATTTTGCTCTGCGACTCGCGCCCGCGCTCGGTGAAGATTTTGATGCGGATGTAGTTGGTGAAGATCAAGTCCATCTCGGCATCGTCAACGCGCACTTCCCAGAAGATGGCTTCGGCGTCGGCGTCCTTCTCCACGACGGGCGCTTTGAGCGCGAGGTGCGCCGGGTCAACCGGCCTCCAGTCCTGATCGCCATAGGCGAAGACGGGGGCGGAGGCGAAGGCGGAGATGATGACAGCGGCGACGAGCAGCAGCAGCGAGAGACACACGGGGGTCGAGAGACGGGGGCGGTTCAAAAACATGGCGGGCGAGCCTTTCAATTTTTGGAGTGGAGCGCGACCGGCATGCCGGTCGAAAATTTGGAAATGAACCTGTTGGCGTCGTACCTGCTCGTGAAGAGAGGTCGGTTGAGAGCCGTCCGGGACAGCGCGTGGATAGTAGCGCAACTTATTCCCGGCGCACAAGCGGTTATCCGAAATCTCGGAGTGACGCGACGCGAAAATGTTCGAGTCGATTCAAGCCGCGGGCGTCGCCCAAACTGCCGCCGCCTCGTCGTCCAAATTGCCGCCGCGGCGTCAACCAAACTGTCGCCGCCTCGTTAACGATGCGCGCCCGTCCGCCGGGTGCGTACGGAGAGCGGCGCGGGGCGGGCGGAGGGTTTCGCGGAGGCCGCCCCGTCGTGTGCTATAATTTTGCCTCTTTTGCCCCGCACCATCCGGCAGAATTTAGCGCGTTTCTATTTCCCCTGAGGAGGATTGGAGTTTATGGCGACCGAACTCAAACGCGGTGAGGCGACCGGCGGTAAGATCGAAGAACTGCTCGGCGCTGACGCACGCACGCTGCTCGACTACACCTCGAAGACCATCCCCAAAGATCAACTGCAACTGCCCGGCCCCGATTTCGTGGATCGCGTCTGGTCGGCCTCCGACCGCAGCCCGCGCGTCCTGCGTTCGCTCCAGACGCTCTTCGACGCCGGGCGTCTCGGCGGCACGGGCTACCTCTCCATCCTCCCCGTGGATCAGGGCATCGAGCATTCCGCCGGAGCCAGTTTCGCGCCGAACCCGATCTACTTCGACCCGGAAAACATCGTGCGCCTCGCCGTCGAAGGCGGCTGCAACGCCGTCGCCTCGACCTTCGGCGTGCTCGGCGTCGTCGCGCGCCGCTACGCGCACAAGATTCCCTTCGTCGTAAAGATCAACCACAACGAACTGCTGACCTATCCGAACCAGTTCGATCAGGTCATGTTCGGCACGATTGATCAAGCGCACGACATGGGCGCGGTCGCCGTCGGCGCGACGATCTATTTCGGCTCCGACCAGTCCACGCGCCAACTGACCGAAGTCAGCGAGGCTTTCGCCTACGCGCACGAACTCGGCATGGCGACCATCCTCTGGTGCTACCTGCGCAACTCGCAGTTCAAAGGCAAGGACGGCGACATGCACACGGCCGCCGACCTGACGGGGCAGGCCAACCATCTCGGCGTCACCATTCAGGCCGACATCATCAAGCAGAAGTTGCCCGAGCGTAACGGCGGCTACAACATGCTGAACACCGAGTCGGCCTACGGCAAGACCAACCCGAAGATTTACACCGAACTGACGACCGACAACCCGATTGACCTCGTGCGCTATCAAGTCGCCAACTGCTACATGGGGCGTTGCGGCCTGATCAATTCGGGCGGCGAGTCGAAGGGCGCGAGCGACATGGCCGACGCCGTGCGCACCGCCGTCATCAACAAGCGCGGCGGCGGCATGGGACTCATCTCCGGCCGCAAAGCCTTCCAGCGTCCCATCGAAGAGGGCGCGGCGCTCTTGAACGCGATTCAAGACGTGTATCTCTCCGAAGAGATCACCATCGCCTAACTCAATGATGAAGGGGAACTGTCCGTGGTCAGTAGTCAGTAGTCAGTTGTTCAAGACAGTCTTTAGCAACTCGCGTGAGAGCCACATGCAACTGACAACTGACTACTGACCACGGACGCTTTTGTTCATCATTTCTTCCCCATGGTCGAAGCAGCCCCGCAAACCTCCCCCGACACGGAACTACTCCACGCCATCGCGCGGGGCGACGAATCCGCGCTGGCCGCGCTGTACGACCGCTACCACTCCATCCTCTTGGGTCTTCTGCTCCGTATATTGCACAGCCGCGTCGAGGCGGAAGACGTGTTACAGGAAGTCTTCCTCCAAATCTGGCAGCGCGCCGCCAATTTCGACGAGGCGCGCGGGCGCGCTTTTACGTGGATGGTGACGCTCGCGCGCAGTCGCGCCATTGATCGACTGCGCGCGCTGCAATCGCGCCAGCGCGCCGATGACACGGCCTTGCGCGACACGCCCGACCCGGTGGGCGACGCCAGCGACGACGCTTATCACGCCGAGCAGCGCGAGATCGTGCGCGCCGCGCTGGCGCAGATTCCCGAAGAGCAACGTCGCGCCTTGCTGCTCGCGTACTTTGAAGGGTTGACGCAATCTGAAATCGCCGCACGGCTCGGTCAACCGCTCGGCACGGTCAAGACGCGGATGCGTAGCGGCCTCGGCAAGCTGCGCGATCTGTTGGGCGAAAAAATGGGACGGGGGGCTGGCTCAACTTTTTAAGGTTCGCCGCATCCAAAGTTTTTGATGAAGCACGAAGAGTACAAAGAGATGCTCGCGCTCGACGCCCTCGACGCCCTCGACAGGGGCGACGACGAGCGGCGCGCGCTCGACGCGCATCTCGCCGCGTGCGCCGACTGCCGCGCCGAGCACAGCGCCCTCCGCGACGCGGCGGCCGCGCTCGCCTACGCCGCCCCCGCGCCGCAAGCCGCCGCGCCCGAACTCCGCGCACGCATCCTCGCGGCCGTCACATCAAAGCCGCAAGACGCGCATCAACGCGGCGGCAACGGCGCGTCCTCCGGCGACGACGCGGCCGAAGCCCCGTACGCTTCCAACGTTAGTTCGCCCGACGAGTTCGAGCAACGACGCGCGTCGCGCGAAGTCAGGGTCAGCCGCAACGTCTTGAGGTTCGGTTCGCTGGCCGCCTCCGTCGCGCTCGTTGCGCTCCTCGTCTCGCTCGCGCTCCTCTGGCAGCGCAACAACCGTCTGCAAAGTGAACTCGCGCGTCTCTCTGCAACCGTCAATCAGACGCAACAGGAACTCGCACTCACGCGCGCCGACCGCGAACTGCTCGCCCAACCGGCGGCGCACTCCGCCGCCCTCGCCGGCACGAAGATGGCCGAAGGCGCGCACGCACGCCTGACCTTCGACGCAGAGACCGGCCGCGCCATGCTGACGGCCGCCGACCTGCCGCCCGCGCCCGCAGGCAAGGCTTACCAACTCTGGTTCATCGCCGCGGGCAAGCCGCCGATGCCCGGCAGCGTCTTCCAGCCCGACCCGCGCGGCCGCGCCGAGATGCACGAGACCATCCCGCCCGAAGGACGCACCGCCGCCGTCTTCGCCGTCACCCTCGAACCCGCGGGCGGCGTCAGCGCGCCCACCGGCGAGATATACCTGAAGAGTTCCGCCTCCTAAAGTTCGCAGCAGTAGTCCCGCGGCAGTCTCGCAGCCTCCGCACCCGTCGCACACCTTCTCAACACGCACGGCCGCTACTGTGCCGAGCACCGGCCGCAAATCAACGTCGCGCGAAAAACTTGCTATAGTAGGCACGGCTTGCGCCGGAAGGCGCGCGAAATTTCAAGGGACGAGAGGGACGGAAAGTGGCTGACAAAAAACGCTCCGACAACGATGCCGTAATGAACACGATCAACGACGAGACGGGACAATTCGACGCGCGCTTTCTTCTCTGGCGCACCTTCTGCGCCGAACACGACGTGCCCGTCGAAACCCTCCCCAGCGACCTCACCGGCGACGTCCGCGACAAGTGGAACGCGTTGAAAGACAGCAAGCTGAAGTGACAAGTGACAAGTGACAAGAGAAGGCGAGTAAATCGTGAATCGTGCATCGTAAATAGAAGGAACAGGTTTTCTCTATTCACGATTGACGATTCACGATTCACAGCTCTTCTGACTTGTCACTCGTCACTTGTCACTCGTCACTGTTTCAGACGCTTTTTGGACAGAGGTTTTAAGTCTCATGCCACTCGGTAAGAAATCAACTTCGCTCGCCGGGGTGTTGGACGAGTTGACGGTTGAAGCCGCGCCGGAGTTGACCGAACACTTGGAAGATCACGACCTGCGCTGCTACGCCTGCGGCCACCGCTGCCTGATCCGCGAAGGCAAGCGCGGCATCTGCAAAGTCCGTTTCAACGAACAGGGTCGCCTCCTCGTCCCCTCGAACTACGTCGCCGCGCTCGCCTGCGACCCGACGGAGAAGAAGCCCTTCTTCCACGCCCTCCCCGGCTCCGACACGCTCACCTTCGGCATG
The DNA here is from genome assembly GCA_030838445.1 of Pyrinomonadaceae bacterium. Classification (GTDB taxonomy): domain Bacteria; phylum Acidobacteriota; class Blastocatellia; order Pyrinomonadales; family Pyrinomonadaceae; genus JAIVJZ01. The sequence continues at coordinate 10,071 of JAUZFQ010000056.1, forward strand.
CTCGGCTGCGATCTGCACTGCGGCTACTGCCAAAATTGGTTGACTTCGCAAGCCCTGCGCGACGACGCGGCGGGGACTGAGCCGCAAGTCGTTTCGGCGGACAGGCTGGTCGCGCTGGCAAAGGCTTACGGGGCTTCGATGGTGGGGTCGAGTTATAACGAGCCGCTGATCACGGCGGAGTGGGCGGTGGAAGTTTTTCGCCGGGCGAAGCCCGCGGGGTTCAAGACGGCGTTCATCTCGAACGGCAACGCGACGCCGCAGGTCTTAGACTACCTGCGGCCGTGGACGGACTGTTACAAGATTGATTTGAAGTCCATGAGCGACCGCAACTACCGGCAACTCGGCGGCGTGGTGGATAACATTCTGGAGACTGTCAGGATGGTTCACGAGCGCGGATTCTGGTCGGAGATCGTGACGCTGCTGATCCCCGGCTTCAACGACACGGTGGACGAGATCAAGCGCGCGGCCGATTTCATCGCGGGCGTGTCGCCGGACATCCCCTGGCACATCACGGCGTTTCATCAGGACTACCGCATGCAGTCGAACGCCAACACGACCGCCGCGCAACTCGTCCGCGCCTGCGAGTTGGGACGCGCGGCGGGCTTGCGTTTCGTCTACGCGGGAAACTTACCGGGGCACGTCGGCCGCTACGAAAACACTTACTGCCCCGCGTGCGACGAACTTTTGATCGAACGCTACGGCTACATCATCAAGCAGATGAAAGTGACGCGAGACGGCGCGTGTCCCGCGTGCGCGGCGTTGATTCCGGGCGTGTGGTCTTGAGACGCGAGACAGGGCGGGAGATTCGTTGAACGCGGAAAAATGAGTGCGCCGCCCGTCGCTTCACAAGCGACGGGCGGCGCACTCGTTCGATTGGTAATGCAGCGCACTCGTTCGAGTGGTGATGCGGTCAATTTACTTCGACGCCATTTTCACGACGGGCGTGCCGTGATGGAAGAAGGCGAGCCACTTGCCGTCGCGTTTCACCCAGATCGTGCTGGCGCGATGTTCGGAAGGCTTGCCGTCAGGACTTGTACCTTTGACCAAGTAGGTCACGAGCGTTGCGTCGTCGTCGAGCTTCGTGGCCTTGTAATCGCTCGGGCTGGTTTTCGAGAAATCGAATCCTCTAACCGACGCCAGTGTTCCCGCTCGATCAGAGACGCCGTCCGGTTCGACCTCTAACTGCTCCGGGGCCAGATGATCGGCAAAGGCGTCCCAGTCCTTCCGGCGGAGCGCTTCCCACATATGTTTTTCGATGGCGACCGGATCGTCCGAGGTGACCATCTCGGCATGTTTCTCCGCGCTCGCCGCGGTGTTGGCGTTCGCCGCGCTGCCCGCCGGTTTTGACGTTTCGGCCGCCGGGGTGGACGATGCTTGAGCCTTTTCGACCGGGCAATCTTGATGATAGACCGCCACCCACTCCGCGCCGCGTTTGACCCACGCGGTGCTGGCGCGCATCGCGCCGGGCGGCAGCGGTTGACCGCCGGACGTGCCCTTCGCATCCACGGTGTAAGTCACCACCACCGCGTCTTCGTCGAGCGTGACGGTCTTCCAGTCTGAGAAAGTAACTTCGGTCGGGGCAAACTCCTTCACGCCGTTGATCGTCGCGGCCTTGTCGTACACGCCGTCGGTAGAGACGTAGACCGAGTCGCTCGACATCATCTTCCCGAACCCCTCGTGGTCTTTGTTTTTCAACATGTCCCAGAGCTGTTTCTCCTTGGTCGTCACCTCGGCGGCGTGCGCCCCGCCGCCAGTCGCGGACAGGTTGGCGTTGGCGTTGAGATTGGCGTTGGCGGGCGCGGCGGCGTTGCCGTTCGCGGCGGCGTTGTGGTTGGCGTCGGGGGCGACCGTGCAACCCGACGCGCAGAGCATGAGTGACAGGAGGACAACGGCCGGCGTCGTCCTCGTCGGAAATCGTTTCATAGACAGACTCCTTCGAGCAGATATGTGTAGAGCGGGCGAGGGATCGGGAGTTGGTGCACGCTGCTTCTATTCTAATTCGCGCGCGGAGTCAATGGGAAAATTGGCGAATGGTAAATGGTGAATGGTGAAAAGATGGTGAGTCGTAAAGTGTAAAGAGAGAGAGCAGGTCTTACCCATTCACCATTTACTATTCACTATTGACCTTCTCATCAAAAATTCGACGAGTGGCGTTCGCGGTCTTCGGGAGTGCCGTAGAGGGGGGCGTACTCTTCGTTGTTTTCGGCGGCGTGGAGCGCGAGTTTGAGTTGGGCTAACTCGCGCGAGACGATTTGAAACTCGTCGGCGTCGAAGTGTTCGTAGTCGCCCGCGAGGTCGAGCACGCGCTCGATGCGTCGGTTGGCCTTGTCCAGCACTTGCGTCTGGACGCGACCTTCGGCGACCGCCGCGCAGATCAGATCGCGCGCGGCCAACACGTTCGCCTCCTGCTCGCAGATGAGGATCATGTCCGACCCCGCCTCGATGGCGCGCAGACTCGCTTCGGCCACCGAGAGCGTCTGCACGACCGCGCCCATCTCCATGTCGTCCGTGATGACGAGGCCGTCGTACTTGAAAGCGGTGCGCAGCATCCGCATCACGACGTTGCTGCTGATCGTCGCCGGGACTTGCGCGAAGTCTTCGAGCGAGGGTAGTTCGGCCGTGCGGCGAAACCACGACTGCAAAAATTCCGACACTTCGGGGAACGCGGCGTGGCTCACCATCACCGAATGAAGACGCTCGCCGGGGCGGTGGAACATCAGGTCGAGAAAGGGCACGAGGTCGTGTTGGAGAATCTCTTTCCACGAATGACTGACGACGGGGAGTCGCCGGTGTGAGTCAACCTGCGACCCGCCGAGGCCGGGAAAATGTTTGCCGCAACCGACGATGCGGCGCGACTGCAAGCCGTCGAGGTACGCGCCCGCGAGCCGCGCCACTTCCTCCGGCGTCTCGCCGAACGTGCGGCCGCGCAAGCCGTTCTCCTCGTTGCCGCCCTTGAGATCGAGAACGGGCGCGAAGTTCATGTTGAAGCCGAGCAGGCGCAGGGCGCGCGCCGAGAGTTCGCCGAACTTGCGCGCGAGTTCGGTGCGACCGGCGAGTCGCACCGACTTGGCTGAAGGCATCGGCTCGCAGATGTCGCGGAAGCGATCCACGAGTCCGCCCTCTTGATCCACTCCGATAATGACGCGCCCGCCGAGCGCGTCGCGAATCTGCGCGTTCAAGAGCGCGACCTGCTCGGCCGACTCGACGTTGCGCCCGAACAGGATGACGCCACCGGGGCGCACCTCGCGCAACATCTCGCGCAGGCGTCGGTCAAGGCGCGTCCCCGGCAGGCCGACGAACAAAAGCCGCCCGGCCTTGCGCCTGATCTCGTCAATCGCGGTCTCCGTTGTCGTCGCAGTTTCGGGCATCGTCAAGTTAGAGTTTCCTTTGACTCAAGATTACGTTTTAAAAAGCGGGCGCGCAAGAAGGCAGCCGCACGCCGCGCCGCCCATATCATAGACGCCCATTCCCCACGGCCTTCCGCTGATACTTGCGCGGAGGGCTTTGTTATACTCGCCGCATGGTCGCGGAACTTTCACAACTCGCATCTCCGCACGCCGCCGCGCATCTCACGGCGCGCATCAAGGAGCGTGCGCTCGCGCTCGGCTTCCACAAGGTCGGCGTCGTCGTCGCCGCGCCGCTCGCCGACGAACGCGCGCGGCTGGAAGAGTGGCTGCGGCGCGGCTACCACGGCGAGATGAGTTGGATGGCGCGCGACGCGGAGAGACGCACAGACCCGCGTCTCGTCATGGAGGACGCGCGCTCCGTCGTCGTCGTCGCGCTCAACTACTTCACGCCGCACGAGCACGGGCACGACCCCGCCACGGGCAAAATCTCCCGCTACGCGTGGGGCGACGATTACCACGATGTCGTTGGCGGCAAGCTCAAAGAGTTGCTCGCGTGGATCAAAGCGGAGTGCCCCGCGGCCGAGGGCAAGGCATGCGTGGACATTCAACCGCTGATGGATAAGGCTTGGGCGGTGCGCGCCGGGCTGGGCTGGATCGGCAAACACACGAACCTCATCACGCGCGAATACGGCTCGTGGGTCTTCCTCGGCGAACTCCTCCTCAATCTCGAACTCGACTACGACACCACTGCGTCCGAAGACCACTGTGGCACGTGTACGCTCTGCATCGAGGCGTGTCCCACGGGCGCGATCACCGAAGCCTACGCCGTTGACTCGAACCGCTGCATCTCCTACGCCACCATCGAACTGCGCGCGCCCGAAATTCCCGCCCCGGTCGCGGACAATCTCGAAGGCTGGCTCTACGGCTGCGACATCTGTCAAGACGTGTGCCCCTGGAATCGCTTCGAGCAGCCGACCGCCGAGACGCGCTTCGAGCCGCGCGACGGTCAAGTCTCCGCTGACCTCGCCGCCTTACTCGAACTCACCCCCGACGCATACGCCGCGCGCTTCCGCCGCAGCGCAATCAAACGCGCCAAGCTCGCCGGTCTCCAACGCAACGCCCTCGCGCTCAAAAAAAATCAGCACGACGATTGAACCTCTCGCCGTTCGCCGCCGGGCGCGAGGAACGTAAAAGCCGTCCGTTGTCCGTAGTCAGTTGTCAGTTGCCTGTGCGTCTCGCACGAGTCGCTAAAGATTGTCTTGAACAACTGACTACGGACTACGGACAATCCTCCCATCCAAATTTATAAAAAATTTTCCAACGCCGGGACAAGGCGCGATAAGACCGTTGCGCTGTCTACAACTATTTTTGGACACGCAATGATTTTTCCGCCGAAGCATTTCTCAGAGGCGAACGGGAATTCGGGAAAGCGACTCTCCGCTTTGATAGTTCGTTATCGCACAGAAATTTTACCTCGCACTCCCTATAATCTTTTGTCGAATGAATCTCTGAATCAGCACGTTTAAAGCGCCGTAAGTTTCATCCGTAGAAAAATCGCGCGCCCGGTTTATTCAGAGGATGTGTTGGGGAACGGCAGAAGTAGTGAGGAAGTAGAAAATGTCCACCGCCGCAAAAGCTGTAAAAGTTGTCGCTGCCACAGAGACGGGTAAAGCCGGGATGACGCTCGCCGACGCGAAAGGCATCAAGCCGCCGAAGGCGACGGCGGCGAGCGGCCGTTCTCCGCAAGCAGAAGCGCAACGCCGTATGTGGGGCGTGGAGACAGGCGCGCTCAGATCAGTTCACGCCAGAAAATTCTGAACGTCGGCCTTAGATTCTGAACGTCGGCCTCATCCTCCGGCGCACCCTTCCCCTTTGCTCAGCTCGACACCATCGCCAACTCGGCTTCACTTCTTTCATTCGCAACGCGTTCTTTCGTCAGGTGAGCGATCATGTCTCGAAGCATGATCGCGGCCACGGGATTGCTCTCTAGTTCTTCACGCAAGCGGAAGGTCGAGATGAGCAGACGCCCGTTGCCGTAGCGTCGTTCGGCGACGAGGGCGGCGAAGTGATGCAGCCAGCCGATGAACAGACCGGCGTGAACGTCGGCGGCGAAGTCGCGCGGAGGGATGCCCGTGATGACGTGTTCGGGCGTGAGGTCGGCGAAGGCGAAATCAACCGTGCCGCCCGTCGGGATTTCCCGGAACATGTCGGCTTGCCGAATCCAGTTCATGTTGCTCGCCCAATCGCCCTGCCACCTGCGCCCCTGACGCGCGACGATCTCAACCGTTCCCAGATAACTCTGCTGCGCGTTGTTCGACTCGGCCAGCCACAACACGCGCCCGCCGTTCTGCACGAAGAAGCGCACCTCGTCAGTCAGCTTATCCGCGACAACCGCGTCGGCTTGTTCCCAGTCGTCCGTCAATTCGTAACCGAGCGCCGCGAGTTGCGGGGCGAGACGCGGCGACGCGCTCAGGCACACGCTTGGAGCTTGCGCCGCGCGACGCGGGAAGAAATATAGCTCCTGATGATTGCTCGTTACCTCCGCGCCCTTCGCATCAATCAGACGCAGTTCGAGACGCGCCCGCACGCTCTCCGCCAACTGCGGCACGTCGAAGGCGACCTTGCCCAACTTCGTGATCTGCGCTTTTTGCGGCCTCACGCGTTTCAGCGCTCCGTTGATTTCGGGGAACAGGTCGAGATGCCATTCGAGGCGCGCGCCGTCGAGGTCGGACTCGGAAAAGTGCGAGAGCGTGAGACTCACTTCGCACCGCTCGCCCTCCCAGAAGGCGACGCGCTTCCACGCGGGGATGATCGCGTCCGCACCGTTGATCGCCGCCATCGCGTCATAAAAGGCTTTCGGGTTGCGGCACATGTCCAAGAGGCCGTTCGCTTCCCAGTGAACGTCCGTGAACTCCGTGATGACGTAGCCGACGATTGAAGGATGACGCCGCATCTGCTCGATCTGATACTTCAAGGCGCAGAACTGCATCCGCTGCGAGGCGCGCGCGAGATCGGCGAACGTCGGAAAGACTTTATCCAGATGCCACATCTTGAAACGATTTTCGACGCCGTGTGCATAGGCCGCACCGTCGCCCCACTCAAGCCCCGTCTCGAACCACCACGGGTCGCGCCCGCCGTAACCGGCGCGCAGCTTTTCCAGATCGGGCAAGCCCCAGTTGCCGAACTCCGAGACGATCATCGGCTCGTTCCCCGTGCGTCTGACTTCGGGCGCGGGCGTGCGCGGGACGGCCTTCCAAGGGTTGCGCAAAAACTGCCGCCACGCGTCATTGTTTTTGTAGGTGTGCGCAAACGTCCACGGCGGGCGCGCTGCGAAAGTCTCAACCCATGCGCGCCACTGCCGGTAATGATCCGGGATCGAATAGTAGTTGTGAAAATCTTCAATGTCGGTGACGACGTGAAAATTCGTGAAGCACGCGCTGTTTCCGACAACGAGACGGTGCGGGTCGAGTTGCTTGAGGTGATCGTAAGTCTCCGACAGCCAAGCGCGGTGGTCGGCGTTGACGGCCAACTCAACGCCCCAGCCTTCGTTAACGATAGTCCAGATGATGATCGAAGGATGATTCCAGTCGCGCTCGACCATGCCGTCGAGAGTGGCGCGGGCGCGTGTCTTTGTCGCCGGGGTGAGGTTCTCCCAGTTCGGCAGTTCCGTCCAGATGAGCATGCCGGCGCGGTCGGCGGCGTCGTAGTAGCGCGGGTCTGTGATCTTGATGTGCGTGCGGATGCAGTTCAAGCCCATGTGTTTCGCCTTGACGAACTGCTCGTCGAGTTCCGCATCCGAAAACGGCGTGTAGATCAACTCCGGGTAGTAGTCCTGATCGAGCGCGCCGCGCAGGTAGAGGATGCGCCCGTTGAGCATGAGATGGCCGTCGGGCGAGGCGGCGATGGAGCGCATGCCGAAATGAGAGGCGAGCGCGTCGAGCACCGCGCCTTCGCTTTCGGCGGCAAGCTGTGCCGCTTCGAGTTGATAGAGGTGCGGGCTGCGCGTGTCCCAGAGCAGCGGATCGGGGATGGGCAAAACTGTCTGGAAAGAATCTGCACCTTCGTCGAGGATGACATCGTGAGTCGTCACCGCGCCGCGCGGTTCGGTGAGTGTTAGCCGGAGCGGGACGGCATGAGTCGCGCGGCGATTGAGCGTGAGATCAACGTGCGCCTGTGCGCGTTCAACGTCGGGCGTGATGTGCAGGCGCGTGATGTAAGTGGCGTGGCGCGCTTCCAGATAGACGCTTTGCCAGATGCCGCCGATGGGGCCGTACCAACTCTGCTTGCCGTGCGGTATCTCGGCAAAGGAGATGTCCGGGGACAGAGATTCATGGTCGCCCGGATCAACGACGCGCACCACCAACTCGTTAGAGCCTGCGAGGCGCAACGCGTCGTCTAACACTAACTCGAAAGGCAGGTAGCCGCCTTCGTGTTCGCCGACGAGTTGACCGTTGAGCCAGACGGTGGCGAAGTAGTCCACCGCGCCGAAGTGGAGTATGTAGGTGGTATCGTAATCGGCGCGGATGTCGTCGGTCTGCGGAATCTCGAACTCGCGGCGATACCATGCCACGCCCGCGTAGCCGCGCAAATCTTCAAACTGCGCCTGCCACGGCCCCGGCACGCGAATGCTGCGCGGCGTGCCCGCATCTTTAATAGTATGTGGTTGAAAAGATTGATCCGGGTCAGGCAGAAATTCCCAAGAACCGTCGAGGCTTATCCGTTTGCGAGTCATACATCTCCTGCTCGATGATCTCCTTAATATACGAATGCCGAAGGCTCGTCTGTACAATATCAGACAGGAGTTGAGGCTCAGAAATTCCGTGTGGTCATCAGGCTAAATGAGCTTACTAATCTTTGCGCGATCTTCCGGCTTCTTAAGGCTGGTGCTGATGCCCCTTTGTTATTCGTAGCCAGATACCTGCGCCGGAGATTAAGCTGATGACGTTACTTGTACTTGATCTTCATCACGAGGATCGCCAAGCCTAGTATGAGCGTCACCCCGTTAGTGGCGAGGATCGCCCAGTCCTTCTTGATCACGCCGTAGGCGAGCCACAAGCCCACGCCCACGCAGAAGGCCACGAACATCATGAGCGACACGTCCTCGGCCGACTTGGTCTTCCATATCTTCAACACCTGCGGCACGAACGAGGCGGTCGTTAAACCGCCTGCCAGCAGCCCCAAGCCTACAGTCATATCCATCTGACACGCTCCCCTTGAAATAAGACCTCGACACAAATAGCCCGATCACACCGTTACCGCCCGGCAGCGACAGCAGCCTTCCCGGCACTGAGCAACGACTCGTCGTAGCGCGCCAGCAAATCGGCCACGTCCTTATAAATTTCGACAGCCCCGGCCGCGCGTAAAGCCTCCGCCGTAAAGCCACCGCTGAGCAGGCCGATGGTACGCATGCCAGCCTTCGCCGCAGCAATAGCGTCGTAAGGCGTGTCGCCGACGACGACGGCCTCCGCCGGGGCGACACCTGTGATGCCTTCCAGCGCGGCCTGAAAGATGTCCGGGTGGGGCTTCGACCTCTCGGCGTCATCCGCCGAGGTGGCCGCCTCCAACAGGTCTGCAATGCGGAGGTTCCGCTTATGCTGCTCCAACTCCTCCTCTTTGGCCGAAGAGGCGAGGGCGATTGCCAGACCGTCGGCCTTGATGCGCTCGAAGAGTTCGCGCACCTTCGGGAAGGGTCTCACGCGCGGGAGATAGGTGCTCGTGAACAACTCCGTCCGGCTCCGCTCCAACTCCTTGCCGAATTTGTCCAACTCTTCCCGCGTGCAGAAGACGGGCATCAACTGGTCGCCGCCCTTGCCCATCTGCTCGTGCAACTCTTCGTAAGTCACCTCTTTGCCGCAGCCTTTGAAGGCCACCTGCCACGCCTCGACGTGCAGATCGTTGGAATCAACGAGCGTGCCGTCAACATCGAATATCACCGCTTTAATCACTATCTTCTCCTTAAGTCCGTTCAACGGAATGAGCAACTAACAACTGACACCCGCACCGGGGCTTTACCCGGCGCTTCGGTTCACGTGTTTTTTTATCTGTAGCCGAGCCGGAGTCGGATGGGCAGAGCGGGTGGTGCCACCTCGCGCAGCTCGTCACGCTTCGCTATCCTGCGGACGTTTTTGAAATAGTCGAGAGCGGCGACCTTCAGGCCGACGTCGCGCCCGAGCCGCTCGCTCATGTACCATTTGTGCTCCAACACCTGCGGCCAGACCTCCTGCGCCGCCGCAGGGGCGAGACTCACGCCTGCGGCGGATTTGGGCTTCTGTTTTTCTCTCTCGCCGTCCGCACGCACGCGCCCGGCGACATCATCCTGTTTAAATGCTACAGGCATCCTCAACCCCCTTGATCGACCCGTCAGGGTCAAATAATGAAAGAAGTATGATGAATATCAGTTCGCAGGGAGGTTACGAACACATAGAGATATGGTCACGGAGGCCGACGGCTCTGCCGCTCTCGCCTCCGTCATTTTGCGTTTGGTAAGCTTGACGCAGTACGCCCTTCTTTTTCCATTCTCGCCTACATAAAGTTTGCCATGAAGCGTACAGACGGGTGGCGTTTGACCCGCTATATTCTGCCCGTGCACGTCAAATCGGTGTGAGTGCCGGAGAGGCTAGGGGATCAGGGTGGCAAATCTACTGACCACACGCGCCCCCGGACTAACTCACCGGAGTGGCGTGACGGTACAAGGGGGATGAAAAGGCGAGCCTCCTCGCAAGGCTCGCCTTTTCACTTACTAACCGGACACTGACTATCGTCAACTCCGCGCAGCGGCACGCCCGAAGCAGACGAGATATGCCGCACCCTCCTGTCATGACATACAAACCTGAACAGAACTTTCGCCCGGTAGTGCTGGTGGTCGAAGATCACGACGACACACGCTTCATGCTCAGAACGATTCTGGAGCATGACGGCTACGCAATGCTGGAAGCCTCGGACGGGTTGGAAGGGATCGAGATAGCCATCCACCAACACCCCGATCTGGTGCTGTTGGACGGCAACCTGCCGGGACTCGACGGCCTCTCCGCCGCCCGCCGGATGCGTGAGCAGGAATCCTTGCGCGACGTGCCCATCGTCGCCCTCTCAGGGCACGACGGGGCGGAGTTTCAAGCCGCGGCGCGCGCCGCCGGATGCGACGCATCCATCACGAAGCCGCTCGACTTCGCCGAGTTCAGGAGTACGCTCACGCGCCTGCTATCCTCGTATTCACATGCTGCTTAATGAAGACCGATAGCCCCGTTGGATAATTACGGACGCGTAATTTGGGCAATAATATAGTTGGCTCAGCCAAGGGGCATGCGTTACCCGGCAAGCTAACCGATCAGGCGAGGGCTGAACCGGGTAGTGTCTTAATTCGATGATTTGTCGAGCAGGCGTGTGAGCAGCGTGCGCAACTGATGTGAGTCATCATCGTAATAACATATCCAGTCGTTCCCGCTCACATTAATGTCTTTGCCTTCTAAGTCTCCGGGAACCTTATCCGGCATCACGACGAGCGGCATCCGGCCGTCATATCTGGCACGCTCGCGTAACTCGCGCCCCAGTCTGACAGACTCTTCGGGCGTTTTGCCCACCAGATTGATTAAAACTAAATCGGCGTTGAGCGGCCTCTCACCGCTCACCCATTCGTGCGCGTCTTCCAAGCCTGCCGCCACGAGCAGGCGGTAGCCCTCTCTGCGAAGGTTCGCCGTTAAACCGGGGCGGGCGTCGTCGTCTTCTTCGACAAGAAAGATGATCGTTCGCCTGTTGCCGCGCACCATCTTCATTGATGTTAACCGCCAGCAGAAAGGCTGCCTGATGTCCACTTTCAAAGCTCTATCTCCGCCCACTTCAAACCGGATTCTGCGCGCCCTGCCGCCCGCGGAGTACGAACGCCTCTCCGCGCATTTAGAGCCGGTCGAGATGCCGCTCGGCGAAGTCCTGTGCGGGCAAACTTCAGGACGAAGGCATGATCAGATACAGGCGCGGCCACGTCACTGTCCTTGAACGGGGAGAGCTTGGAGGTAAAACATGCGAAGGCTACCAGATTGTGGAGAATGAATTTGAACGCCTGCTCGGCGCGGGCGGCCAAGCCAAGTAGCCGTCTAAGAGCCGCCGATGACTGCCTTCGCCACGTTCCCCGGCGACTACTACTTCCACCTGCTGTAGCGCGCCGCTCGCACGCGCACGCTATGCTCCGGCTACTGTTTCCGCACAAGGGGTTGTTCCTGAGCCATCATCCCCACCCCTTGCCGCGCGGTTCGTCCGGGTGACAGAGATGGTTTTAGGAATAATCAAGTCTCCTGTATATTATCCCTCACATAAACTTTCCCCCGAAAGCATTCGTCTTCTAATTAATGGTGGATTAGTCCGTCTATGACCCGAAAAACGCCCGAAGATTATCCGCCCGGCGGCGTCGCCGAGTTTACTGATCGGTCGCCCATCGAGGAGAGTGCGTCCGCATGGCTGACCGCCATCATCGAGTCGGCCGACGACGCCATCGTCAGCAAGACGCTCGAAGGCATCATCACGAGTTGGAATAGCGGCGCGCGCCGCATCTTCGGTTATACGGCCGAAGAGGTGATCGGCAAGCCGGTCTCGATCTTGATCCCGGCCGATCATCAGGACGAGGAGCCGAACATTCTAGCCCGGATCAGGAGGGGCGAGCGGATCGAACACTACGAGACGGTGCGCGTACGCAAGGACGGCACGTTCGTTGACATCTCCCTCACCGTGTCGCCGATCAGGGCGCACGACGGCAAGATCATCGGGGCTTCTAAGATCGCACGCGACATCAGCGAGCGTAAGCGCGACGAGGCGCGACTGCGTGAGCAAGCGGAAGTCATCGAGACGGTCAACCGCGTCGGGCAGATGCTCGCGGGCGAACTCGACTTGCACAAACTCGTGCAGGCCGTGACCGACGCCGCGACCGAACTGACGGGCGCGCACTTCGGCTCATTCTTCTACAACGTGCTGGACGAACACGGCGCGTCCTACATGCTCTACACGCTCTCCGGCGTGCCGCGCGAAGCGTTCGCGCACTTCCCCATGCCGCGCGCCACAGACCTCTTCGGCCCCACCTTCCGCGGCGAGGGTACGCTCCGTATTGACGACGTGAGACTCGACCCGCGCTACGGCCAGAACTCTCCTTACTTCGGAATGCCGGAAGGCCACCTACCCGTCGTGAGTTATCTGGCCGTGCCCGTCGTCTCGCGTTCGGGCGAGGTCGTCGGCGGGCTGTTCTTCGGCCATCCGGAGGCCGGTGTGTTCACCGAACGCGTGGCGCACGTTGTCGAAGGACTCGCCGCGCAGGCCGCCGTCGCGATGGACAACGCGAGCCTCTACGACGCCGCGCAGCGCGCCCGCGCCGAGGCGGAAGAGATCGCCGCGGAGAAGGAGCGTCTCTACATCGAGGCGCAGGAGTCGAGCCGCCTCAAGGACGAGTTTCTCGCCACGGTCTCGCACGAGTTGAGGACGCCGCTGACGGCCATCCTCGGCTGGGCGCATCTGTTGCGCACGGGACAGCCCATTGACGGAACGATGGCGAAGCCCCTGGAGACTATCGAGCGGAACGCGCGGGCGCAGGCACAACTCATTGACGACCTCCTCGACGTCTCGCGCATCATCACGGGTAAACTCAGAATTGATGTCCGGCCGGTTGATCCGAACTCCTTCATCGAGGCGGCTGTCGAGGCGGTCAGACCCGCGGCCGAGGCGAAGGGGGTGCGTGTCCAGCGGATTATGGATACGGGCGTGGTCACCGTTTCGGGTGACCCGGTGAGATTACAGCAGGTAGTGTGGAATCTGTTGTCGAACGCCATCAAGTTCACGCCGAAGGACGGGCGCGTGCAGGTCAGGTTGGAGCGGGTCAACTCGCACGTCGAGATCGCCGTCAGTGACACCGGGCCGGGGATCGATCCGAATTTTCTGCCCTACGTCTTCGACCGCTTCCGACAGGCCGATGGGCGCACCACGCGCCAGCACGGAGGACTCGGTCTCGGTCTCTCAATCGTGCGCCATCTCGTCGAATTGCACGGCGGAACTGTCAGGGCAGAGAGTTTGGGCGAGGGGCAGGGCGCGACCTTCACGGTGCTGCTGCCGGTCGCCCCGGTCTATCAAACCGTCGCGGCGGGCGAGCGCGTCCACCCGGCGGCGAGGGACACGCTTCCCCTGTACGAATGCCCCGACAGGCTCGACGGAGTGAAGATTCTCGCGGTGGACGACGAGACTGACACGCGTGAGTTGCTGAAAGCGGGTCTCGGTCAATGCGGTGCCGACGTGACGGTTGTCGGCTCGGCGGCCGAGGCTCTGGAGGCTATCGGGGCGGGGGTGCCCGATCTCTTGATCAGCGACATCGGGATGCCGGGCGAGGACGGGTATGAGTTGATCCGGCGGGTGCGTGGGCTTCCCGCAGACGGCGGGGGCAAGGTGCCCGCAATCGCGCTGACGGCATACGCGCGCGTGGAAGACAGGATGCAGGCGCTCAGGGCAGGCTACCAGATGCACGTGCCGAAGCCCGTGGAGTTGGCCGAACTCGTGGCCGTCGCCTCAAGCCTCGTCCGACGCGGCGACTGATTTCAGCTACGATGAACGCCTCTATCACGTCAAGGGCGCGCGGGTACACTGAGAGATGTCAAAGCTTCACCCGGCACTTGCGAGGGCTAAACCCTGTCGCTCGTTTTGAATCCTTTGCCACCTGCCCGGCGCAACGCGGTGTGCGCCCCAACTGAAATCAGCCTGTGGGGCCAAGACGCGAAGGGCGACCAGTCCGCCGTAGCCGCCGAACTGTTTCGGGTTCATCCACCATCCGGCGCTCGCATCCCACAATTTGATCTCACCTTCACGCACCACGACGGCGCACCCTTCGTGATAGATCAAATCATCTTTGATCCAGTGGTCGGAGGCGTTGCCGTCCGCCCAGCTTTCGCGCCAGTGCCGCGTCGCTTCCTCCGTGTACTGCTGGATGAACTGTGCGGGATAACTTTTCACGCCGCGCATGACGAACACTTCGTTCGCCATCGAAGCCAGAGCACCGCAGTCGAGCGTCTTCTGCCGCACCGCTTCGCACCAACTGATCGGCCACACGCTCGCCCCCCATTTGTATTTCAAGCGGAGCCAGCGCGGCCCCGTGAGCGGATTCTCACCGTTCAACTGTGAGTAGTCGGTTGAGAAAATCCATTCGCGTGCGACGCGACAGCAGGGCTTGCCGTGGTGCAAAATCGCCGACGCGGGGAAGTGTTCCCACTTCGCAATCGCGCCCCGCACGTCCACCAAATCCGTCTCGTTCACTTCCCGCAGTTCGTTACCCTCTGCCAAAGACATAAGACATGCTCCTATCGTAAGCTCCCGCATCACAGAAAACTAAAAGGTCGCCCGCGCTCGCGCCCTCGGGCAATTCGACGTTCCACGCCACGATGTCGTGCTCCATGCACAGCCTGCCGAGCAGCGGCGTCTTTCCGCGCCCGAGCGCGCGCCACTCGCCCGTCTGCGAATCCCTGTGCAGAATCCGGTGCGGCTGGAAAAAGTGCATCGGCAGTTCGGCAATCGAGCCGTCAACGACGCCCTCTTTGACCTCGCCTTCCGCCGACTCTTCCAGTTCCAGCAGACGCATCGCCAGCGCCGTCGAAGGTTGCGCCATCGCCTTGCCGGGTTCGGAGATGATCTGACTGACGTGCGGCAGGAATTGACGCGCACGCGCGACGGCCGCGGCGAACTGATCGCCGGAGTCGGTCTGCCAGTCGTCGGGGAACCACCCGCCGCCCACGTCGAGGCATTCGATGCGCCGCCCCGAAAGCGTCTCGATGGAGCGGCACCATCTGAGCATTGACTCGTAGAGATGCCACCACTGGCGCACGCCGATATTGCTGCTCGCCATGTGAAAATGGATGCCGAAGGCGGAGTCGCGCGGCAGCGTCCCGATGGCCGCGACGAGTTTTTCGAGTTCCTCCGGCGTATAGACGGGAATGCCGAAGCGCGAGCCGACGGTGGGAGTACGCAGGCGCACGCCGACGATCTTCGCACGCAGTTCCTTCCGCTCAAGGCTTGCGACCACGCGCCGGAGGTCTGCGAGCGAATCGCAGAAGACGGCGTGTATGGGCGAGGTGGGCAGCAGCCCTTGCGGCCACCATTTGCCGGGGCCGTTCAAGATCACCTGCTCCGGCTTGAATCCCGTTTTGAGTGCTTTCTGCACTTCGAGCAAGCTGATGGCTTCGGCCAGAAAATTTGATTCCAACGCCAGCTTGATCAAACGCGCGTCGGGGTTGGTCTTGAGGCTGTAAGCGTTCGTGACTTTGGTTGACGCAGAAGTTAGTTTGTCAGCCAGTTGTGCGGCGCGCGCGAAAAGGGCGGCGGCGGTGCTTTCGAGGAAAAGAAACGAAGGCGTCTCCATCTCCGCGAAGTCGAACGCGCCGAGATCGTCTATGAACGAAGACGGCACGGTCGGAACGGTGGCCGCCGCGTTGCCGGTTTCGGCGTGATGCCCGTTGCCATTCCCGTTGCCGTTGCCGTTGCCGTTCGCACTGACGCTACTGTGGCCGTCCCCATTCCCGTTGCCGTTCGCATGGTCGCTGCTCTCAAGGATGTGCAGCTTGTGCAGGCGTTCGGCGAGAGCGAGCGTGCCGGACGGGTGCTTCATAGAATGG
>JAUZFQ010000072.1 GCA_030838445.1 Pyrinomonadaceae bacterium
AAAGCCGAGAGCCGAAGTTAACAGCCTTTGCTTTCAATCCGCATTCCGCAATCCGAATTCCGCATTCCTCTCACGCCGCTTGCTGCTTCGCCGCCGCGACCACCTTCTCGGCGGCGTCCTGCATGCCTTTGGCGACGACGAAGTTGAGGCCGGATTCGCGGATCACGCGCTGGCCTTCTTCGACGTTCGTGCCTTCGAGCCGGACGACGACGGGCAGACTCAAGCCCAGGTTCTTCGCCGCGCCGACCACGCCGCGTGCCACCATGTCGCAACGCACGATGCCGCCGAAGATGTTGATCAAGACTGCCTCGACGTTCTCGTCGGCGAGCAGAATCTTGAACGCCGCCTCGACGCGCTCTTGCGACGCGCCGCCGCCCACGTCGAGGAAGTTGGCCGGTTCGCCGCCCGCGAGTTTGATGATGTCCATCGTCGCCATCGCCAGCCCCGCGCCGTTGACCATGCAGGCGATGTTGCCGTCGAGCTTGATGTAGTTGAGGTCGAACTTCGAGGCTTCGATTTCGAGCGGCTCCTCCTCGTTGAGGTCGCGCATGGAGGCGAAGTCTTTGTGACGGAACATCGCGTTGTCGTCGAAGTTGACTTTGGCGTCGAGCGCGATGAGGCGTTTGTCTTTCGTCAGAAGGAACGGGTTGATCTCCAACAACGACGCGTCCATCTGCTCGTAGGCCGTGTAGAGCGTCTGCATGAAGGTCGCGGCCTGATTGACGAGTTCGGCGGGAAGGCCGAGGCCGAAGGCCAGCGCGCGCGCCTGATAGGGGCGGAAGCCGACGGCCGGGTCAATCGCCTCCTTGAGAATCTTTTCGGGCGTGTGCGCGGCTACCTCTTCGATGTCCATGCCGCCCGCCGAAGAGGCCATGAAGACCGGCCGCCCCGACGCGCGATCCAACACGATGCCGAGATAAAATTCCTTATCAATCGGCAAGCCCTCTTCGACCAAGAGCACGCGCACCTCTTGACCTTCCGGCGAAGTCTGGTGTGTGACGAGTTGCATGCCGAGAATCTGCGACGCGAGGTCGCGCGCCTCTTCGGGCGACTTGGCGAGTTTGACGCCGCCGCCCTTGCCGCGCCCGCCCGCGTGAATCTGCGCCTTGACGACAACCACGTCCGTCCCCAATTCCTTCGCCGCGTTGAAAGCCTCTTCGGGCGTGTGCGCTACGATGCCGCGCGGAACAGGCACGCCGAACTTCCGCAACAACTCTTTGCCTTGATACTCGTGAATCTTCATCCTCGATCCTCTCGCTCGTGTGGCGACGCGTCAGCCGCCGCAAATTTTTGTGTAGTGGAACGCTGTGGAGTGTAGCCGCACGCCGCGCGCGACTGCAAGCCACTACTTCACCACTACTTCAACGGTGCACCCGCCCGCGTCTTCAAACGCTCGCCCGCACTCGTCTTCAAACGTGCGCCCGCCGCGGTCGGGTATTCTTTCCGCTCCGCCGGAAACTCCGCCCGCCGTTCGTCCGTATCAAACACTCGTACCCGGCCTGACCTTTTCCCTTTAGGAGTCAACGCATGCGCTTCAGACACGGCAATTCGCTACTCGCCTCCCTGTTCACGATCTTCCTGACCGCTCAAATGGTCGCCGCGCAGACGGCGATCAATCTGGGCGCGGTTGATCGAAACGTCGCCCCCTGTCAGGATTTTTACCAGTACGCAGTCGGCGGCTGGCTCGCAGCTAACCCGATCCCCGCCTCGTTCTCTTCGTGGGGCACGGACAGCGTGCTCGCTGAGAAGAACCGCGACGTGCTGCACGAGATTTTGGAAGCGGCGTCTAAAAACACGAAGGCCGCGCGGGGCAGCAGCGAACAGAAGGTCGGCGACTTTTACGCGAGTTGCATGGCCGAAGAAAAGATCGAGGCCGAAGGGCTGAAACCGCTCGCCGCGGAACTGGCGCGCATCGCTGCGTTGAAAGACAAGCGGCAGTTGCCCGCGCTCATCGCGCACCTGCACGACATCGGCGTTAACGCCCTCTTCATCTCCGACTCGAAGCAGGACGCAAAGAACAGCGCGGAGGTCATCTTTGAAGTCTGGCAGGGCGGACTCGGACTGCCCGAAGGCGAGTACTACACCAAAGACGACGACGAGAAGAAGCACATCCGCGAAGAATACTTGAAGCATGTCGCGCGCATGTTCGCGCTCTCCGGCGCGGACGCGGCAACGTCCACGGCCAACGCGCAGACCGTCTTTAATTTTGAAAAGCGGCTGGCGGAAAGTTGGATGCCGCGCGTTGATCGTCGCGACCCCGACAACGTCTATCACCGGCAGACGCGCGCGCAGCTTCAAGCCTCCGCGCCGAACTTCGACTGGTCAACTTATTTCAAAACTATCGGCCTCACGCGCCCCACGGACATCAACGTCGGCCAGCCGAAATATTTCGAGCGCGCGAACCAGCAACTCGCCGCCGCCTCGCTCGACGAGTGGAAGACCTACCTGCGCTGGCGCGTCCTCGACGATTTCGCCTCGACCTTGCCGCGCGCCTTCGTCGAAGCGGATTTCAACTTTTACCAGAAGACGCTGCGCGGCACGACCGAGCAGTTGCCGCGTTGGAAGCGTTGCGTCGCCGCGACCGACGGCGCGCTCGGCGAGGCGCTCGGCGAGGTCTACGTCAAGCGCGTCTTCCCGCCCGCCGCCAAAGCCCGCGCGCTCGAACTCGTCTCCAACCTGACGAGCGCGCTGCGCGACGATCTCTCCGCGCTCGCGTGGATGAGCGACGCGACGCGCAAACAGGCGGCCGCCAAACTCGACACCTTCATCCGCAAGATCGGTTACCCCGACCGCTGGCGCGACTACTCCGCGCTCACGGTTGAACGCCGCTCTTACGCCGCGAACCGGATGCACGCGAGCGCGTTCGAGAACCGCCGCGACCTGCGCAAGGTCGGCGCGCCCGTGGACAAGGCCGAGTGGTTGATGACCGTCCCACAGGTCAACGCCTATTACAACGCGGCGACCAACGAGATCGCCTTCCCTGCCGGTATCCTGCAAGCGCCCTTCTTCGATCCGAAGTTTGACGATGCGGTGAACTACGGCGCAATCGGCTCGGTCATCGGCCACGAACTGACGCACGGCTTCGACGATCAGGGTCGCCGCTACGACGCGCAGGGCAACCTCAAAGACTGGTGGACGGAAGAGGACGCGAAGAATTTCAAGGAGCGCGCGCAGTGCATCATTGATCAGTTCAACGGGTTCGAGGTCGAGAAGGGGCTGACGCACAACGGCCAACTCGTCGCCGGTGAATCCATCGCAGACCTCGGCGGGTTGGTCATCGCCTACGCCGCGTGGCAGAAGTCTCTGGAAGGCAAGCCGCGCCCGGCGAGTCTCGACGGGTTCACGCCCGAGCAGCGTTTCTTCATCGGCTACGCCTACTCTTGGGCGACGAACATCCGCCCCGAACAGGCGCGACTGATCGTGCAGACCGACCCGCACCCGCTGCCGAAGTTTCGCGTCAACGGCCCGCTCGCCAACTTCCCCGTCTTCGCGCGCGCCTTCGGCTGCAAGGCGGGCGACCCCATGCTGCGCGAAGGGAAAGACCTCTGCCAGATTTGGTAAGCGGAGGCGGGAACTTATCATTCAGGGGTGGTGTCCAACGTCCCAAGCATTACAAGGTCGCAGCGAGGAGAACACAGCATGAACGCTAGGAAGATGGCCGGATTGTTTTTTATCGTCATGGGGTTGGTGCAGATTTTTCATGGCCTTAGCGAGAACGCCCCGCCGGTACGCGCGGGAAACTCACTTAACGTGTTCGTCACCGCCCTCCTGTTTACTCTCGGAGCGGCGCTCGTCTGGTGGAACAGCAAGTGGTGGAACGACGATTCGCGCACGCACGACTGAGCAGCCAAGCACGAGCGGTCGCCGTCGTGTCAAATGGTAAAAGCGAAAAGGCTCGCAACTCTTGATAAGAGTTGCGAGCCTTTTTCTGATCGGGATGCCGAGATTCGAACTCGGGGCCTCACCCACCCCAAGGGTGCGCGCTACCAGGCTGCGCCACATCCCGTCTGCGTTGTTTAGTATCTCTGGAAAATTATTTTTGTCAAATGGCGCGGGGCTGGTTGGCACGTGAGCGCGCGAAACTGCCGGCGCGGCGCGTGGGAAACTACTTGCGGCGCGGGTCGCTTTTGCTTTCGGAGGCGTCGAGCAGCGAGATGAGTTCGCGCATGTGCTCGCGCAGGCGGCGCAGGGCGGCGCGGCGTTCGTCCGTGAGCGGCACGCTCGGTTCGGCGGGGGCGACTTCCTCGTCGCTCGCGTATGAAGGCGCGGCGAGTGCTGCAGGCGCGCTCGGCTGCATTTGCGTGTGCGACGACGACGCGTGTGCGGCGGTCAACTCCGGCGGCAACTCTTCACCGGCGACGCTCGCGGCGTTCATGTCGGGCGTGACGACTTTGAGTTTACTCGCCCCGCGAATTTCGCTGGCGAGTTTCTTCTTCGCCCCGGCGATGGTGTACTGGTCTTCGTAGAGCAGTTCCTTGATGCGCAAGGCCATCTCCACGTCGCGCTTGCGATAGGTGCGCTGCCCGGCGCGATTCTTCTGCGGCGCGAGCATGGGAAATTCCGACTCCCAGTAGCGCAACACGTGCGCCTGCACGCCGGTGATGTCGCACACTTCGCCGATCTTGAAGAACAGCTTTTCGGGAATGTAGACGGCGGCGCGGTTCATGGTTTTACGGAGAGGCCATTTCGCCGGAAGCTGCGCGCAGCCCCGGCCGGAAACTTTAAGGTGAACTGATTGCGGCGCATCGCCCGATGCGGGTGCGCCCGTTGCTGCCGCCATGTTACCCACGCGGCGGGGGCGTGTCAATGAATTTCAAGGGAAGTTTCAGGGAATTTAAGACGAAGCCTGTGTGTGGCTTGCGGGCGACGGCTTCAAGGCTTTCCTGAATAGGGCGACGCGGCCGGGGTTAAGACTTCACCTTAACCCCCCGGATCGAGTGGTCAACGACGCGAGGTGGCGTCGGCCGGGCGCAGGCGTATCAGGCGACTCACGGGGTCGAAACTGATCTCGAAGGGGCGCAGGGCATCGCGCCCCAAGAGGACGGGCGCACCGTTCGCCGCGCCGGAGAGTAAATCCGTGGGGATGCGACGCAAGACGAGCGAGCCGATCTGAATCGTGAGCGGCTCGATGCGGCGCGCGCTGATGTTTCCGCGTCCGAGGTCGCGCACCCCCGCGCGCTCGCGCCCGCGGGTCGAGTTGATGCCGAACGCGGGCGCGGCCGTGTCGTTGATGGCGAGTCCGAAGCCTGAGCCGGTGTCGAGCAAGGCGCGGCGTCCGGCGTCGAGCGAGACGAAGGGGCGTCGGCTGCTGCCGTCGAAAAGCCACGGGACGATTGCGCCGCCGGGCGGCTCTGCGAGTCCGCGCAAACTGTGCGCGCGCGGGTCGAACGCGCTGATCGTGTCGCCGGGCAGATCAATCGTGAAGCCGAGCGGCCAGTAAGATTCGGTCGGGTCGAGTACGCCGTCGAGGTCGGAAGGCAAGGCGTCGGTGACGATGGCGAGACCTTTAGCGGGCAGTAGATTTTCGGGCGTGCCGATGGCGAGGCGGCCGGGCGAGGCTTCCCTGCCCTCCGAACCTTGCACGCCGCTCAACCCGCTGAGCTTGACCGAACGCGCGCCCGCGAGTGCGACCCTTGCTTCGGCGGCCACGCGTCGCGAGATGATCGTCGCACCCGCGCCCGTGTCAATGGCGAAATTGTAAGGGCCGGAATTGTTGACCCAGACTCTCGCCAGCAACCCGCGCCCCTCGACTTCGCGGAAACGCGCGGGGGCTGGCAGCGGCGGCGACGACGCCGGAACGACGCCCGCGCTGCGCGTCCTCCGGGCGAAAGAATTGAAGGTTGAATGGAGCAGGCGGGCGTTGTGCGTGGCTTGCCCGCGCCCGGCAAAAGCATGGGCAGCCCCCGTGCGAGGGGCTGCCCATAATGTTACCGCCAGAGCGATCAGGAAAGCTGAAGTCGCGCGTCGCGCCGTCCGCTTCGAGCCACAGTCCATCTCACACCGTCCAGACTTGAGCGATTAGCGACGGTTGTTGCGGTTGCGGATTTTGTAGGTGTACAGAGCCGAACCCGCGCCGCCGCCGAGTGCGCCGATGGCCGCGCCCTTCTTGCCGCCGATGAGGCCGCCGATGAGTGCGCCGCCCCCCGCGCCCATTGCCACCGTCAACTTATCGCGGTGCTTCGACCAGAACGAACGCTTGCGCGGTTCGTAGTCGTAGTAAGCCTGACGCGAGGTGCGCGTGTTGCGCGCGACGCGAGTGCTGCGCACAGGGGCGTCGCGATAAACGACGCGCTCGGTTGTGCGCGTGTTGTTGGACAGGCTGTTGGCGCGAATATTCTTGTTCTCGCGTGCTGCCGCGAAGCCTTCTGTGAAGCCCGCGCGATAGCATTCGTCGTCGGCGTTCGTGCTCGCGACGTTCAACGTCTCCGGCGTCTCATTATTGGTTGCCGGGGTCGTCTCATTATAACGCAGTGTGGCCGCGCGCGAATCCGCGTCGGTCGAAACCGGCAGCAGGTTCGACCGGGTGGCCGTAGTGTTGAAATCGTTCGTCTTCGGACGCATCACTAACGCGCCGACAGTGCCGCCGAGCAGGGCAGCCACGAGAGCGACGGGTAAAATCTTATTTTGTAAGTTCATTTGGACAGCTTCTCCTTCAATTCGCCAGTTAGTTCAAAAAGTAACCCGCTCGTTATGGGAGCAAGTCACGTTCCGCAAGTTGTCATTCAGGGAGAGGCTCGGACAGTTTAACCCCGTCGCGCCTTTTTCGGGGAGATTCGGGCGCGGATTTTTGCCGTCGCAACGAAAATACAATATAGAGACCCGGCCTGCCGCGCGGCTGAGAGTGTCATGCACGATGCGGCTGTGACCGCCATGCACGATATGGACTAGACGCGACACGATATGCTCAACGCTTTGCGACTTGTAACACTCACGGCGACGCCGGGGTGCCTCGTGTTGGACGCGTGGCACGGGCGCAAGCTATAATCGCGCTTCTCTTTCACGCCCGACATTTTTGGAGGTTCGCCGCTATCGTGTCTACCGCTCCGTCCGTCTTTCGTCTCGCCGCGCGTCTTGAAGCGGTCGGCTTTTCCGATATCGTTAAGATTCGCAACCGCATCATGGAACTGCGCGCGACGGGCGCGAGCGTCTACCAGTTTGAGGGCGGCGAACCTTTTCTCGACACGCCCGCGCACGTCAAAGAAGCGATGACGCGCGCCCTCGCCGAAAACCGCACGCGTTACGCGCCATCTTCCGGTATCGAAGAACTGCGCGAGGCCGTCGCCTTGAAACTCAGGACGCGCAACCGCATCCCCGCCGAGGCCAAAGACGTGATCGTGCAGAACGGCGGCATGCAGGGTCTCTTCGGCGCGTTCCAGTCGGTCGTCAATCCCGGCGAAGAAGTGCTCATGTTCGCCCCCTACTGGACGCCCATCAAAGACTTGATCGCGGGCTGCGAGGCGCGCGCCGTGATGGTCTCGACCGACGAAGCGCGGCGCGAAGGTTTCGCCCGCACGCTCGCGCGCCACCTGACGCCGCAGACGCGCGCCATCTACTACAACACGCCGCAGAACCCGACGGGCGTCGTCTTCACGCGCGCCGAGGCCGAAGCCGTCGCCGCCTTCGCGCGCGAGCGCGACCTCATCATCATCGCCGACGAGGCTTACGAAGATTTGGTCTATGACGGCGAACACGTCTCCATCGCCTCGCTCGAAGGGATGTGGGAACGCACGCTCACCTGCTTCACGTTCTCGAAGTCTTACTCGATGACGGGCTGGCGCGTCGGCTACGTCGCAGCGGCCGAGCCGTGGATGACGGGCTTACGCAAGACCACGCTCTACTCGACGAACGGCGTCTCCACGCCGACGCAGTGGGCGGCGCTCGCCGCCGTCAAGTCGCCGCCCGACTTCTTCGACGGGACGCGCGCCGAGTATCGCGAGCGGCGCGACCTGATGGTCGGTGGCTTGAACGACATCGGACTCACCTGTGCGCCGCCCGCCGGGGCGTTCTACGCCTTCCCCGACGTGACGCGCATCCACGCCGACAGCCGCGTCGCCGCCGAAATCCTGCTCGACCGCGCGCAGGTCGCCACCGTCCCCGGCGTCGTCTTCGGCGAACACGGCGAAGGCCACCTACGCTTCTCCTTCTCCACCTCCCTCGACAACATCCGCGCCGGACTCGACTCGATGCGCCGGAATCTTTAAGGGATGAGGGATAAGGGATGAGGGATGAACGAAAGCGTAAAGGCTCTTCGGCAGTCGGCCACCCCTCAACAAATAATCCTTCAAAAAAACTTTCAAATA
>JAUZFQ010000092.1 GCA_030838445.1 Pyrinomonadaceae bacterium
TCGGGACGGGCAGCGTCAGGGGTTTCGGGCGCGCCGAACCGGAGGCGGGCGGCGTCACTTTGTCCTTCAGAGCCTCGCGGAAGACCTGCTGCACGCTGTCAACGAAAATGAACTGAATCTCGCCGAACAACTCCTTCGGCACTTCGTCCATGTCGCGCTGGTTCTGGTGCGGCAGCAGGATTTTCGTGACGCGCGCGCGCCGCGCCGCCAGCACTTTTTCCTTCACGCCGCCCACCGGCAGCACGTTCCCGCGCAGGGTGATCTCGCCCGTCATCGCCACGTCCTTGCGGATGGGTCGTTGGGCGAGCACGGAGACGATGGCCGTCGCCAGCGTGATGCCCGCCGAGGGGCCGTCTTTCGGGATCGCGCCTTCGGGGATATGGACGTGAACGTCGTAGATGTTGAAGTCGTCTTCGGGGATGCCGAGTTCGCGCGCGCGCGACTTGGCGTAGGAATAGGCAGCCTGCGCCGACTCTTTCATCACGTCGCCGAGTTGGCCGGTCAAAACTAACGCGCCCTTGCCCTTCATCCTGAGCGCTTCGATGAAGAGGACTTCGCCGCCCGTCGCCGTCCACGCGAGACCCGTCGCCACGCCGATCTGATCTTTCTTCAACACCTCGTCGGGCGTCACCTTCGACACGCCTAAAAATTCGTGCAGGTTCTTCGGCGTGACGTGGACG
Organism: Pyrinomonadaceae bacterium; assembly: GCA_030838445.1. Taxonomy (GTDB): domain Bacteria; phylum Acidobacteriota; class Blastocatellia; order Pyrinomonadales; family Pyrinomonadaceae; genus JAIVJZ01. Next base: position 681 of record JAUZFQ010000092.1, read on the forward strand.
GTGGCGTTCTGGCCTTCGGCGATGCGGCGCGCGACCTTGCGACAGATCGCGCCGATCTCGCGTTCGAGTTGGCGCAAGCCCGCCTCCTGCGTGTACTGCTGGATGACGGCGGCGAGCGCGCCCTTCGAGATGCGCAGGTGGCGCGAGGCGATGCCGTTTTCGTCCAACTGCTTCGGGATCAGGTGGCGGCGCGCGATCTCGGCCTTCTCTTCCTCGGTGTAACCGGCGAGCCGGATCACTTCCATGCGGTCGCGCAGTGCGGGCTGGATCGTGTCGAGCACGTTGGCCGTCGTCATGAACATCACGTTCGACAAATCGAAGGTGACGCCGAGATAGTTGTCGCGGAAACTGTTGTTCTGCTCCGGGTCGAGCACTTCGAGGAGCGCAGACGACGGGTCGCCGCGGAAGTCCGCGCCCACCTTGTCAATCTCGTCGAGCATGATGAGCGGGTTATTCGTCGCCGCCTGTTGCAACGCCTGCACGATGCGGCCGGGCATCGCGCCGACGTAGGTGCGGCGGTGGCCGCGTATCTCCGCCTCGTCGTGCAAGCCGCCGAGCGAGAGGCGCACGAACTTGCGGTCGAGCGCGCGCGCAATCGAACGACCGAGACTCGTCTTGCCGACGCCCGGCGGGCCGACGAGACACAGGATCGATCCCTTCGGCTTCTCCTTCAACTTGCGCACGGCGAGCGCTTCGATGATGCGCTCTTTGATTTTTTCGAGGCCGTAGTGATCTTCGTTCAACACCTCCTCGGCCTTTTTGAGATCGAGATTGTCCGTCGAAGCCTTCGACCAGGGCAGGTCGGTCATGATCTCCATCCAGTTACGCAGGGTCGCCGTCTCGGCCGCGTCCGGGTGCATGCGTTCGAGTTTCTTGAGTTGGCGGAGGGCTTCGTCCTCGGCGGCCTTCGGCATGTGCGCGACTTCGATCTTGTCTCGAAACTGCGCGATCTCTTCGGCGAGTTCGTTGCCCTCGCCGAGTTCGCCCTGAATGGCCTTGAGTTGCTGGCGCAGGTAGAACTCGCGTTGCGAGCGGTCAATGTCGGCGCGCGCCTGCGTGTTGATCTCCTGCTGGACGGTCAACACTTCGATCTCTTTGTTGAGGAGTTCGTTGACGCGACGCAGGCGCGCCGTTGTGTCGGCGATGTCGAGGACAGACTGCGCGTCTTCCACCTTGAGTTCGAGGTTCGACGCGGCGAGGTCTGCGAGCCGTCCCGCCTCGTCGAGGTTGGCGACAATCGCCATCACTTCGGGCGAGATGTTCTTGCCGAGGTTCGCGGCCTTCTCCATCGAGGCGCGCACGTTCCTGACCAGCGCTTCGACTTCGAGCGAACGCTCCGGCGCGGGCGGCTCCTGCATCACGCTCAACTTCGCGCGCAAATACTCGCCGCCCTCTTCGACCGTTTCGAGGTGGGCGCGCGTCAAGCCCTGCACGAGGATGCGCGTGCGCCCGTCGGGCAGTTTCAACATGCGCATGATGACGGCGACCGTGCCCACGCGGTAGAGGTCGTCGCCCGTCGGTTCTTCCTTGTCGAGGTCTTTCTGCGAGGCGAGCAGGATCATGCGGTTCTCGCCGAGCGCCTCGTCAACCGCGCGGATCGATTTCTCGCGCGAGACGAACAGCGGCACGATCATGAACGGGTAAATAACGATGTCGCGAAGCGGGAGCACCGGCAGCGTTTCGGGAATCTGTAACTGCTGCTCGCCGCCCTCCGCCGTCGCGTCCAAACTTTCGGCGATGTCTGTGATAGATGGCATATTTTTTTAGTGACGAGTGACGAGTGACCAGTGACAAGTTAAGGAACAAGGCTTTCGTTTTAACTTGTCACTCGTCACTCTTCACTTCTTTAATCTGTACTTTAAACTCCGCGCCGCGCCGGTCTGCGAGTTTGGGCAGGCGGACGCGGAGCAGGCCGTTGTGTAATTCGGCCGTCGCGCCGCGCACGCGCACAGGCCAGCGCAGCGGGACGGTGCGGTTGAAATTTCCGTAACTCCGCTCGGAACATAGATGCGAGATCGCGCCGCGGAGTACGCGCCGTTTCTTTTTGCCGCTGATTCGCAGGTAACTGCTCGTCACGCTGACCTCAATCGAGTCGGCGGCCACACCCGGCAACTCCACCGTGACGCACACCGCGTCGGCCGTCTCGCGCAGATCAACCGGCGGCGACCACGCGCCCGGCAGCAACAGCGAACCGTCGTCCGCCACCTCCTGCAAGGCCGCGAGCAGCCGCCCCAACCGGTTGCGCAGCCGCTCGATCTCGATCCGCTCCAACCCGATAACTCGCCCGACGTTTCTCATTTTTAGTACAGTGACAAGTGACGAGTGACGAGCCGGAATCAAAACAAGTTTTTGTATTTAACTTGTCACTCGTCACTCGTCACTTGTCACGGCCTTTTTGTTGCCGCGCTGCTGCCGCCGCTCTGGCGGGAGCGCACGAGGGTTTTCAGTTCGTGCATGAACTCGGTCACGTCCTCGAATTCGAGATAGACGGAGGCGAAGCGCACGTAGGCCACCTTGTCCAGTTCTTTGAGACGGCGCATGACCATCTCGCCGATCTTGCTCGTCGGGCGTTCGCGCTCCGGCGACTCCTGCACGTACTTCTCGATCTGGTTGACGATAGCGTCGAGTTTAGACGACGGCACGGGTCGCTTCTCGCAGGCGCGCAGCAGCCCGGCCATGATCTTCGTGCGGTCGAACGGCTCGCGCCGCTCGTCCTTCTTGATGACCATGTAGGGGATTTCGTCTATGCGCTCGTAGGACGTGAAGCGTCGCTCGCACTTGAGGCATTCGCGGCGGCGGCGGATCGCGTCGCCCTCGCGCGACTCGCGCGAGTCAACCACCTTGTCTTCGAGGTATCCGCAGAAAGGACATTTCATAGAGACTCCGTTTTCATTCGTCGGGGAAAGTTAAGGTCGGCGTTGTCGTGCCCGCAAGCACCCGCCCGACCTCGCCTGCCAGCCCTTGCTCGTTCAGGTCTGTGCGCCCGCGCGTTCGGCCAGCGTCGCGTCCGCGTCCGTATCCCTCGCCTTGTCGTCGCCGCGCGCCTCGCCTGAGGCCAGACCGCGCAGGCGCGCGAAACTCACGTCGCTTCGCAGGAAATAGTAGAGGCCGAAGACGACGGCCGGGGCGAACACGACGAGGTGCAGCACGATGGAAATAGCGGCGGCCTCTTCACGCGGGATGCCGAGGAAGATGAGACCGGCGGCCGTGGCGGCGTGGAACGCTCCGGCCGCGCCGCCCGGCGTCGGGACGAGCGAACCGACCAAAGCCCAGCCGAGCACGAACAACGTCTCCGTCGCCCCGAACGGCAACCCGAACGCGCGCAGCACGAGCCAGTTCGCCACCGCGATGATGCCCCACAAGAGCGCGGTCAGGCCGACCGTCAAGGCGAGTTCGCGCGCTGAGACGAGTACGCTCAACGCGCCCGCCACCTGTTCGAGCAGGTGCGTCAACAAACCGCCCGCGCGTTTGACGAGACGGGGCGCGCGCTCCAACCTTGCCTCGCACCATTCAATCACCTGCCGCGAGTAGCGTTTGAAGACGACGAGCGCGAAGATGCCGATGGCCGCCACGACGAGCAGTATGATGCCCGCTTGCCTGACGCGCGCGTAGGCCACCGCGGCGTCGCCGCCGCCCGGCGCGCGAAACCAGATCAGGTTGACGGCGAAGAGCACGACGACGGCCACCATGTCGTAAATGCGCTCGACGCCGATGGTGACGAACGCCGCCGCAGGGCGCACGCGCGGGTCGCGTAGCGGCAGAAACGTCGGCCGCACCACCTCGCCCGCCCGCCCGATCAGAAAGACCGCGCTGAACCCGACCGTCGTCGCGGCGAACAGTTCCCGCAGACTCGACGGCGTGAGCGGCGCGAGCAGCGCGCGCCAGCGCAGGGCGCGGACGAAGTAAGTCGTCCAGACGATGATGACGGCAACTGCGACGAGACGCCAGTCGGCGCGCCCGATGGCCGCGCGCACGCTCGCCCAATCGAGGCCGCGCCCGAACCACCACAAAACGGCGGCCGCGACCACGGTCAAAATTATAAATTTGAGATAACGACGCAAATTCAGGGCGTCCCCGCGCTGCTTTCCCGGCCGATTTTCCTGCCGGACGTGTGCGCCACGAAGGCGCGTCTCTTGACCTCTCGCAAGTTACCGACCACAATATGTTGGGTGGCCTCGTAAGGCTACAGTATTCAGGATCAAGGCGCAAGAAGGAACGCCGGAGGGCGAAGGCCGTTAAAAGGCGCGTGGGCGCGGGGCGTCGGGCGGTCTGTGAACCGCGACGCCGCACGGTTCGACGGGCACGAAAAGGCGTGCGCGAAGAGTTTTCAACCCTGAGTTGAGCGGCGCGCAGCCTTCTTATTACTCCTTCTGCCCGCCGGTTTTACGGGGAACTTTCCCTTTCCGCCCGTCGTAAACGGGTACGGCAATCGAGTTCTCCGCCGCGAGACGGTCGAGTTTCACCCGCGGCGAACGAGACGGAAGGGGCGTCGGAAGTGTTGGGAGCTGCAAAGGCTTTGACGGTCAACGACGGTGCCGAACTGGTCAGGAGATGTCGCGCGGGCGATGGCGCGGCGTGGGAGGAGATCGTGTCTCTCTATTCCCGCCGCATCTACAACCTCGCCTACCGCTTCACCTCCCGCACCGACGCCGCGGAAGATTTGACGCAGGAAGTGTTCGTGCGCGTCTATCGCTCGCTCGAACAGTACGACCCGAAACAGGGCGACCTGCAAAACTGGCTGATGCGCCTCGCGCGCAATCTGGTCATTGACGATTACCGCAAGCGGCAGCGCGCGCCGCAGGATTCGCAGGGCGAGGATTTGGAAGGCCACACCTACCACCTGCGCGCCGCCAACACCTCGCCGCACGTCGAGATGGAGCGGCGCGAACTCGGCGAGCAGGTGCAGGCCGGGATCGATAAACTCGCGCCAGACCTTCGCACCTGCGTCATCCTGCGCGACATCGAGGAGTTGAGCTATCAGGAGATCGTCGATCTCTTGCAGATACCCGAAGGCACGGTGAAGTCGCGCATCAACCGCGGGCGGATCGAACTGGCGAAGATACTGCGGCGGATGCGCGTCGTCGCCATGAGTGATGTTTAGTGTGATGTTTAGCGCAACTTTTAGTTTGCGATGTTTAGTGTGACGTTTAGACCGACGCGGGACGGTGAAGGAGGAACGATGAAGATAAAATCAACTGCAAGCGCAACGCGTTTCTTATTCATCGTTCACCGTTCCGCGTCCGACATTTAACAAGAAGGGTGAAACGAGAAAAAGATGCTGTGTTCGGAATTTGAAGATCGGTTAACTGATTACCTCGACGGGTTGCTCGACGCGACGACGCAAGTGGCGTTCAACGGCCACGCCCTCCGGTGTCCCGTCTGCCACGACCTGTTGAGCGAAGTCAAAAACACGTTGCGCGTCTGTCGCACCGCGACGCCGCCCGCGCCCGCCGCGAGCCTCGACGCGCGCATTCTGATGCAGACCGCGCCGGAGACGGCGATGACCTGCGACGAGTTTGAAGACTACCTGACCGATTATCTCGACGGCTTCCTGCCCGCCACGCTCTACCATCGATGGGAACGGCACGCCGCCCTTTGCGGCAGTTGCACTAACTTGCCCGGCGAGGTCGTGCGCTCCATCGGCGCGTGCTACACCTACATCAACGAGGAGCGCCCCGTGCCCGCCGCGCTGCACGCGCGGATACTGCAAGCCACGCTCGGCACGACCGAGGCGGAACTCGTGCGCGCCCCGCTCGGCGCGCGCCTCGCGGAATGGATGCGCGGCTGGCTCGACGTGATCGTCTCGCCGCAACTCGCCACGGTCGCCACGATGCTGCTCGTCGCCGTCCTCGTCGGGACGAGCACGCTCTCAGACGACGGCTCCATCGGCGGCATGTACCGCGCGAGCCTGCGCTTCGCGTCGCGCACTTATGAGCGCGGGGCGAACCTGCCCGTCGGTCGCGCCGTGATGTCGGGCGATTTGAAGGGCGTGGCGGGCAGTCTGGAGAACCTGCTCAGTCCGGACGCGCAGAACGAGAAGCAGAACGCGGCACAGCCCACGCCGAACGCGGCGAACGGGCAGAAACAAACCGAGCAACAAAAGCGTTAGGTTTCACAACTCGGGCGTGACGTTGAAAGAGTTCGCCTGTTGAGATGACTGTTGGTTGAAAGTTAAGTTTTAAGTTGCGAGGGCAACGGGCGGCATTAGGCAAGTTGATGAACTGTTCTTATCACAACATGAACGCGGCGGTCGTGCAGTGTAGTCGCTGCTCGCGGCCTCTGTGTCCGGCGTGCGACCACCGCATCCGCGGCTTTCCTTATTGTCAGGACTGCATCGTGGCGGGCGTCGAGTTGTTGCAGCAGCAACCGGCCTTGCTCCACGCGCCGCAGCAGATCCGCCGCCGCACTTCCAAGTGGGTGGCGACGCTTCTCTCTTTGCTCGTGCCCGGACTCGGCGCGGCTTACAACGGGCAGACCTCGAAGGCGCTCGTGCACTTCGCGCTGTTCGCAAGTTGCTGGCAGATGGCGGCCGTGACGAACGCCGTCTCCTTCTTCGTGCTCGGCGCGCTCGGCGTCTGGCTGTTCGCGGCCGTGGATGCCTACCGCACCGCCGAACTGATCCGCGCCGGACTGTCGCCCGACGCCGAATCCGACCCCATCGCGCGCCGCCTCTACGCCCACCCGCTCGCGTGGGCGGTCGTGCTCATCGCGCTCGGCTCGATCTTTCTGCTCAACACTTTCTTCGGCGTCCAGTTCCCCGTGCGCCAACTGCTGCCCGTCGCGCTCGTCCTGCTCGGCGCGTACATGCTCTTCGACTTCCTGCGCACGCGGCGCGAGCGCGACACGGGCGCGTTCGACGCGCTGAATGCGCCGCCGTCGTTCATGAACAGCGCGCCGCTCGACATGACGCGCTTCAGCACGGGCGAACTCAACTCGCAACTGACCGGAGCACGCGCCAAGACCGACGCGTCCTGGCCGTACGACCCGCGCGCGTGAAAATTCGGACGCGTTGAAAGGCGGACGCCGGCGCGAGCGTCCACGCAGTCGCCACACGGCGAAGTTGTTTGTTATGATGTTGGCGCGCGACGGGCGACTGGAATCGCCGCAGCCCGCGAAGTAATAATCGGCACGAGGGAGATTTTCTATGACGGCACTACTCGCAACTTTCGGACGCTGGGGCGGCATCCTGACGCTCATCGCACTGCTCATCGTACTCGTCAAACAACTCATCGCCCTCGTCGCCTTCCTGATGGTCGCGCTCAAGATCGCCATCGTCATCGCCTTCGTCGGCGTGTTCCTTTTGATCATTCTGGCGATGTTGCGTGCGCGCGGTCAGCGCCGCCGCGAGGCCGGAGATTAAGGCGTCGCCGCGCACGTTTTTGAGATCACACAGAGGCTCGGTTCAAAGTTGCCGGACGCAATTTTGAACCGGGTTTTTCTGTTTAGTTAAAGAATTTTCTCAGGTTTCGGCGGTTGCAATCGCGC
>JAUZFQ010000107.1 GCA_030838445.1 Pyrinomonadaceae bacterium
TGCAGAACGGCGAATCGGAAGGAAAGACCCTGCTCGATGCCATGCGCGACGGCAAGTTTGACGGCATGCAGCACTTCGACGGCGTGATCAAAGAGATGATCGAGCAGAAGATCCTCACGCTCGAAGACGGCCTCGCCTTCGCCACGAACCAAAACAACCTGCTGCTCGAACTCAAAGGCGTCAGCGGCAAAGACGACTTCGTCCACGACGAGCCGGGTCGCCCCGGCACAGCCACCACCACCGCGCCCCCCCGTCCCCAACGCAGTTCATCTATGTTCGACCTTGTAGAGAAGTGATGAGTTAAAAACAAGACTGCTGGTTTTAACTCATCGCTCATCACTCATCACTTAAATTATGGTTATCATCTGCCAGCAATGCTCCGCGCGCCTGCAACTCGACGACACGAAAATTCCTGCGCGCTCTTTTACGGTTCGCTGCCCGAAGTGCCAGCACATGATCAACGCGCAGCCGCCCGTGCAAGTCTCCGAGCAGGGCGCGATTGGTTTGACGAGCAGCGCGGCGAGCGTGGGCAATTCGCGTTTCGAGCGTCCGCGACCCGCACCGGCTTATAAACTCGACGAGGAGGCCGAGGGCGACCGAGCCCCGAGCGGCGCTCCCGCCGACAAAGACGACGTGGCGCAGTTGCTCACCTCTCTCCTGCAACGCGCAATGACGACGGCGGACGGGACTTTGAAGTCTGCCCCGCGCCGCGCTTTCGAGCATCGCCGCGCGCTCATCTGCGCCGAGGCCGAACATCGTTTCGCCGTGGCGCGCTCGCTCGTCGAAAACGGCTACGAAGCCTACGTGGCGGAAGACACCACGCAGGCCATCGAACGCATGCGCGAAGACCAGATGGATGTCGTGCTGCTCGATCCGCTGTTCGACCAGCCGGAGCAGGGCGCGGCCTTCATCCGGCGCGAAGTCTCCGCGCTTCGTCCCGCCGCGCGGCGTCGCCTCTTCTTCGTCCACCTCTCGCCCGACGTGCGCAGCGGCGATGCGCACATGGCCTTCATCAATCACGCGAACCTGACCATTAACCCGACGGAAATCGAAGAGATGCCCTTCGTGCTCGAACGCGCGATTCGCAACTTCAACGAACTCTACAGAGACTTCAACCGGGCTTTGCAAGCCTCGGAATTTTAAGGCCGCGCAAAACGCTCCACCTTCACGCCGCGTCGCTCGATAACCCTTTGTTGACCATTGCCGGATGCCGCTTGTATCTTACACGCAACGCAGAGGTCAGGAGTCAGAGGTCAGAGGTCAGTTAAAAACTGTCTTCTACTAACCTCTGACCTCTAACCTCTAACCTCTGTTTTTCGGTGTGAGAAATGAACGCGCTATCTGAACCGCACGCGCACGACGACGACGCGCACCACGCGCACGACGCGCATCATGGTCATTTGTCGGGACGAGCCGAGCGCAGTCGCCGCCGCCTGCTGATCGTGCTCGCGCTGACGGCCTGCTACATGCTGGCCGAAGCTCTCGGCGGCTGGTGGACGAACTCGCTCGCGCTCATGGCCGACGCCGGGCACATGCTGACGGACGTGGCCGCGCTCGTGCTCGCGCTCGTGGCCGTCTGGTTCGGCGCGCGTCCCGCCACGCCGCGCAAAACTTTCGGCTATCATCGCCTGGAAATTCTCGCGGCTTTGGTCAACGGCGTCGCACTCGTCCTGATGGCCTTGCTCATCTTCTATCAGGCTTACGAGCGTTGGTATGCGCCGCGCGAGGTGGAGAGCAACCTGATGATCGTGGTCGCGGCGGGCGGCCTCCTCGTCAATCTCGCCTGCGCGTGGCTGCTGCACGGCGATCATCACGACGACTTGAACGTCCACGGCGCGTGGCTGCACATCATGGGCGACGCGCTCGGCTCCGTCGGCGCGATCATCGCGGGCGTGTTGATGTCGGTCTATGGTTGGTATCAGGCGGATTCGCTGTTCAGCGCAGCCATCGCGCTCCTGATCATCTGGAGTTCGTGGCATCTCATCAAGGAATCAACGAACGTCTTGTTGGAGGGCACGCCCGCGCACATCAATCTCGCGTCGGTTGAAGAGGCCATCCGCTCGACCGAAGGCGTGGAAGGCGTCCACGACCTGCACGTCTGGACGATCACTTCGGGGCGCGAAGCTTTGAGCGCGCACGTCGTCCACGCGCCGACGGCCGTGCAGCCCGAACTGCTCAAAGAGTTGCGCGTCAAACTCCATGACCGTTTCGGCGTAGACCACCTGACGCTGCAAATGGAGACCGAAGATTTCGAAGACGAAACCTTCCACTTCTGCCACGCGGGCACGGCCTGCTTCAGTTCGGGGAAAGAATAGGTGGTTTCAGGTTTCAAGTTTCAGGTTTCAAGTTTCAGGTTCCAGGTTGAAGACAAAAACTTGGAACCTGAAACCTGAAACTTGAAACTTCGCTCTTATGGAAATCAATCTCTTGCTGACACTCGATTTGCGGGAGCAGGCGGCGTTGCAGGCCGCGCTCGTCACGCATGGCGCGCCGGATCATCTAGTGACGCTCGCCCTGACGGGCGCGTGCCGCATCCCCACGCTCGCTGAAGCGCGCCGCTTGCGCCGCTGGCTCGTGGAAGCGCGCACCGCGGGCGGCGCGGATTTCGCCTCGCTCGACGTGATCGAATCTGCGCTCACGCGCTTCGGAATCTGAAATTGTTTGAGTGGCAGGAAACTGTGTCCCGTAGGGACGATTGAGGAAAGTTCAATCGTCTCTACGGGACTCATTTTATAAACCGACGTGTTTCCCAGCCATGAATGACTGGGCTATTATCAATCGCCCCTCACGGGGCTGCTGCTGGAACATGCAGGGTTAATCATTCCACTATCATTTATTAGATCATTATGGCTGAGATCAGATTAGCTTACGGACGCACGCACACTTCTTTCGTTGACGAAGCGGAACGATTTCAGGTTCTCGCCCCGGCGGACGAGACGGCGGAGCAGCCGCTTTCAGACGCGCAGATGGGCGCGTTGATTGACGACCCGATTGAGTCGCAGGCGTTGGAAGAGATCATCTCCCCGAACGAAAGCGTGCTCATCGTCGTCTCGGATGCGACGCGCGCCACGGCGAGCGGGCAGGTCGTCAATCTGCTCGTCCGGCGTTTCGTCCAACTCGGCGTCGCGCCCTCAGACCTGCGCATCATCTTCGCCACCGGCATCCATCGCCCCGTCACGGCGGAAGAGAAGCGCGAACTCCTGACGCCCTTCGTCCTCCAACGCATCCGCACGCTCGATCACGACGCGAACGATGCTTCAGCGCACGTCGAACTCGGCACAACCGAACGCGGCACGCCCATCGAACTCAACCGCGCGCTCGTCGAACACGATCACGTGATCCTCACGGGCGCGATCAACTTTCACTACTTCGCGGGCTTCACGGGCGGGCGCAAAAGCATCTGCCCCGGCCTCGCCTCCGCGCGCACCGTCGCCGCCACGCACCTGCACGCACTCGATTTCGAGACGGGCGGGCGGCGCGCCGGAGTCGGCACCGGAAGGCTCGACGCGAACGCCGTCCACGAAGAATGCGAACGCGTCGCGGCTGAAGTCGCGCCCTCGTTTCTCCTCAACACCTGGACGAACGAAGCGGGCGAAGCCGTGCGTCTCTACGCGGGCGACTGGCGCAGGGCGCATCGCCTCGCCTGCGCCGAATATGCGGAGACGCACACGCTCCCCATCGCTTCGAAGCGTCCCGTCGTAGTTGCCAGTTGCGGCGGCGCGCCGCACGACCTCGACTTGATTCAAGCGCACAAGACGCTCGACATGGCCGCGCACGCTTGCACGGAAGGCGGCACGATCATCCTCGTCGCAGAATGTGCCGGAGGGTTGGGGCGCGCGGATTTCCTGAAATGGTTCGACGCCGAAAACTCGCACGCGCTCGCCGCCCGCTTGCGCGAGTCTTATGCCGTCAACGGCCAGACCGCGTGGGCGCTTTTGACCAAAGCCCAACGCTTCGACGTTCATCTCGTCTCGCAACTCGACGACGCGACGGTGCGACGCATGCGCATGACCCCGGCGCGCACCATTGCGGACGCGCTCGCACAAGCGGGCGTCGCCGCCGACGCGCAAGGCTTCGTGATGCCCTACGGCGCACGCTACATGCCGGTCGTCGTAGCTTGAGCAGAAAAGAGAAGAGCAGAAAGAGTAAGGGCATCGAGAGTCGCCTCCCGATGCCCTTCGTTGCCGGTTCGCGGCAAAGCGTGCCGCGTGGTTCGGTCTAAACTACCTGCGGTCGCCCGCGTTGCGGTCGCGCACGTCGTTCGTCTCGCGGACGTGGACTTCGCGTTTCTTCTTCGGCATCAGGCCGAGCAGTCCGGCGAGACCGAGCAGCCCGAGCCAGCCCCAGTCTTTATCGTCGTCGTCGCGGTTAACTGTCCTGACCTCTCTGCGGTCGTCCCGCGTGTCGGCCGCGCGGTTCGTGTTGTCATTGGTTTGCGCGGCCAACGGCGCGGCCATTCCGAGCAGAGTCAGGCTGAGCAGGCCGGCTCTGAGAAACTTCAACATTCTTCCCTCGTTCATTATCGAATCCTCCCCGTGATGTAAGCAGCCGAAGCTGCGAAATTTCAACCAGACGTTTTCGAGACGCGTTAAATGTCGAGCAGGTCGTCGTTCTGCTGCGCCGACGCGGTTGCGCCGCGCGCTTTGTTCGTCTCGATCTGTTCGACGTTCACGTCCGTGCGGCGCAGCGTCTCGTGGACGGTCTCCGTGCGTTGTTCGACGTCTTTGTTGACGACGACCTCTTCGACCACGCGCGCCTTCTTCTTCACGACCAACTCTTCGTAAGCCTCTCTGATCTCGACGAGCGACTCCTGAAAAGCCTCCGACTCCGTGCCGTGGAAAGTGTAATCAACCGGGCGACGCTCGACGTTGACGTGCTCCTCGCGCAGTTCGACGTTCTCCTCGACGGGCGTTTCCGTCACCTGCGTCTGGACGCGCACGCCGCCGCGCTCCACTTCGCGCTTGCCCACCTCCAATTTTTCTTCCACCACCGGCACGGCCACTTCGCGCGAAGCGTTCGTGGCGGCTGCGGTGCGGCGCGGTTCCTGCGGCTCGACGGGCAGGCGTTTGTGTTCCGCCGTCGTCTCCGCATCCGACGCGAGTTTCTGTTTGTCGCCCGCGAAGGCATCGAAAGCGGCGTGCGTCGCCGTGGAATCGAAACCGCTCCAACCTTCGTCTCGCCACTCGGCGGCGCGCTTGTCAATCTCGACCGCGCCGTGTCGCTTCATGATCGCGACCGCGCTCTCGGCTTTGTCGTCCGCCGCGTCAACGCTGATGAGCGTGCCGCCGCGACGCACGCCTTCGGCGTAGTAGTTGGCGTCATCTTCGGGCACGCCGAGACGCGTGAGGCCGCTGATCAAGCCGCCCGCCGTCGCGCCGATGCCTGCGCCCGCGATGATGGCTGCGAGCGGCCCCGCCGCCATAACCGGCCCGATGCCCGGAATCGCAAGCGCGGTGAGACTCAGGAGCAACCCGGCGAGTCCGCCGATGGCCGCGCCCGTGCCCGCGCCTTTCGCCATGTCCTTAACCTGCTCGTCGCCGTCCTCTTCCACATACTCGACCTGTTCGCCCTGCCGCTCCTGCCCTTCGAGCTTCTTCGACATGACGCTAATGTCCTCGCGCCGGAAGTTCTCGCTCAACAATTCCTGCACGACGCTCTGTGCCTCGGCGCGGTTATCGAATAATCCGATGATAGTTTTTGCCATTTTGTTAATCCCCTTTCAGTTGCTACGCGGCACAACGCCGAACGAGTGCCCGCCAAATTCAAACGCCGCTCCCCTTCAACGCTTCATCGAAAGAAACGCTCCACGCTGCGACTCGCCGCCCGTGAACTACGGGCTGCCTACTCGCCCCCTCGTCAACTGGGGATCGATCTCCTCGTCGTCCCCGACGCGCTCGACGACCGCTTCTTCCGTCCGCAGAGTGATACGCTGCGGTTTATAAGTTTCGACTTCGCCCTTCGTGATGTGCAGTTCCTCTTTCAGCATGAGCCGCTTTTCGACCACGAGCACTTCTTCCAGCAGCGAAATGATCATCGTGTTGCCGACGTGCCGGACGGGCACGGGCGCATCCACGACGCGGTTGATGGGAACGCGCTTGACCTGCACTTCTTCGCGCATCAGCGGTTCGTCCACCACCTCTTCGCGCTCGTGCACGATCTTCTTGATGCGGACGCCGCCCGTGTCCACCTTGCGCTTCTGCACGTCGAGCGTCTCAGCGACGACGGGCATCACGATGCGCTCGTCCGCGCGCGTCCGGTTTGAAGCGATGAGCGTTTCCTCCGCCTCGCCGCTGCCGCCGATTGTCTCGCTCGTGGTCTCGCGTCGTTGCGGGTGCGCCAGGTCGGACAGGCTGAAGGGCACCGTGAAAGTGCCGTCGCTTTGCAAGACCAACTCTTCGACGGGCATCAAGACTTGCCGCCCGTCTTCGAGATGGACGAACACTTCGGGACGGCTGCCTTCGCCCTGTGCGTGCGGCGCGTAAGCGTCAATGCGCCCGCGCAAACCGTCGCGGTCTGTGACGATGGCGCTCTGCTCTTTCGCTGCTGTGGCTCTCGTTTCACTCATCTTCGACTTCCTTTCTCTGAAGCGTGCCGTGGCGGCGACGGTTTTTCTACTCAAAACAAAAATCGGACGGAGAGGACGAGCGAAACCAGCGACGCTAAGATCAGTATGACAATGAGCGGGAGCGACAATCTCGCGCGCCGCTGCGCCGGTCGTTCATAGACGCCGACCGTCGGGCGCGTCGTTGCGCGTTGCGCGGTCTGCCCGGATTCACCGGGTCGTGCGGCACGCCTCGCCGCCTCGCCCCAGGCTGATTTGAATCCGGTCGCCGGAAGTTTGTCTTCGCTCATCAAGCCGCCCTCTGTTCCGTCCGCTCGTTTGCCGATACTGCTTGCGCCGCGCGCTTCCCGCAAAATAGATGTCGCTCGCCGCAGAGTGATATTTGTGACGCCGGACGACGCCCGCCCTCGTCGGGTAAGGGGGGCGTCGTCCGAGCATCGCGCACGCCTCGAAGTCTTAGCGACTTCCAGCCGCGCACTACGCTGTCGCGTGCTTACCGATCACGATCCGTGCGGGTCGAATCCTTCGTGTTGACCTCTTGCACGTCAACGTCCGTTCGCCGCAGCGTGTCGCGGACGGTTTCCGTGTGCTCCTCAACCTGCTTGCCGACGACCACTTCCTCCACCACACGCGCCGACTTGGAGACGACGGCCTCTTCGGCGCGCTCCGTCACTTCGAGCGTGCCTTCGCGGAAAGCCGCGTCGGCGTTCGTCACCGGACGATCAACCGGGCGACGTTCGACATGCACGCGCTCCTCGCGCAGTTGCACCTCTTCCGTCACAGGGGTCTCTTTCACGCGGCTCTCGACGCGCACGCCGCCGCGCTCGACTTCGCGCTTGCCGACCTTCAACTCTTCCTCAACCACCGGGATCGTCGTTTCGCCGCGATAGACGCCCTCGGCCTTGTTTGTGTTCCAGTCGCGCTCGAAGTATTCGGCGTCTTCATCCGAACGCGCGTTGAAGCCCAGCACGATGCCGCCGTCTTTCACGCCCGACTCATACTCTTTCGCGCGGTCTTCGGGGATGCCCGAACCGACCATCGCGCCGATGAGTCCGCCGGCCGCGCCGCCCGCGCCCGCGCCGACGAGTGCGCCCGCGAGCGGCCCCGCCACGAGCAAGCCGAGTCCCGGCAAAGCGATTGAAGTGCCGATGGCCGCAATCGCGCCGAGCACCGCGCCGGTCGTGCCGCCGATGGCCGCGCCCGTGCCCGTGCCTTCGAGCGCCTTCGAGCCGAGTTCGGTGTCGGCTGCGTCGCTGCCTTCGGGATAATATTTATTGCGAGTCTCGTCTGACATGATGACGTTGATGTCGTCTTTGCTGTAGCCGCGCTCTGAGAGTGAGTTGTAGGCGCGCTCCGCGCTCTCCCTGTCTCTGAACATGCCCGTGATAACTTCCGAGCGTTTCTGCGTCGTACCCGTTGAATTTGCCATTTAGTTGAATTCCCCTTCTGAAAGTATGATTTTTCCAGCCTCCACACAGCGAAAAGCCGAAAGAAGAACTTCCGTCAACTCGGCGGTGTGTATGATTTCGCGCCAGGAACGCAATTTCGAAAGCCCCTAGTGCAAGGAGCGTACCGAAAGGCGCATTGACCGGCGCGGCGCACGAACGAGCGAAGACGCGCCGAGCATCTCCGCCCGTGACGGCGAGAGCCGCACGCGAACATTTCCGGTGTGTCCTGACGTAACTCAGTTGAGCGGGAGACGCTTTGAAGAGTTGAGAATCGAGCGGAGGTGAAGCTAGATGAATGTGCGCTACGACGCCGGATTGATCGGTGATTATTTCAACAACTACGGCGAGCGCGAATGGCAGCGGCTCGAAGCAGACGTGGAGAGCCGCGTCAGTTTCTACCTGCACCGCGAGTTTCTGGAGGAGTACATAGGGACGGGCGCGGAAGTGTTGGAAGCGGGCGCGGGGGCGGGGCGTTTCACGATTGAACTGGCGAAACTCGGCGCGAGAGTTACGGTCGGAGACCTCTCAGCAGTGCAACTCGAACTCAACCGTGTGCGTGTCGAAGCGGCGGGACACGCGGGCGCAGTTGTCGCGCGGAAGGTTTTAGACATCGTTGACTTGTCCGAATTTGCTCCGGCGACGTTCGATGCCGTGGTGGCTTACGGCGGCCCGCTCAGCTACGTGTTGGAACGCGCGGACGACGCGCTCGGTGAACTGCTGCGCGTCGTGAAGCCGCGCGGACATCTCCTTCTGAGTGTGATGTCGCTCGTCGGCGCGACGCGAAAATATGTTCCCACCATCATCGGTTGGGCGCGCGAGCGGAGTCTGGAAGAAGTCGAGTATGTGATTCGGACGGGTGATCAGGTGGGCGAAATCGGGGCGGGGCACGTCTGCCACATGTACCGCTGGGCGGAATTCGAGGCGTTGCTCCGGCGGCATTCGTGTACAATCGTCGCCGCGTCCGCCGCGAACTTTCTGTCGGTCAACCAACACGACGCGCTCTCAGAAATCGAGGCCGACCCCGTGCTCTGGGAAAAGTTTCTCGGTTGGGAACGCGATGCCTGTCGCCAACCGGGCGCGCTCGACGGCGGCACGCACATCATCGCCGTCGTCCGGCGAACTTGAGAATTTTTGCGTTAGGGGAAGGGGAGAGCAAAAGTGAAAGCAATCATTAGAGTGTTCTGTCTCGCGCTCGTCGCGGCGGCGTGCGGTGGCGGCGCGGGCGCACAGGGGCAAACGCCTGCGGAGTCGGGGGCGGCGGCGACGGGCGGCGAGCCGCGCGTGGCTTTGACGGAGGCGGCGACGGCTTTCGACGCGGCGGGGCGCATCGCGCTCGTCGGTCGCTTGCGCACCACGTCGCTCGCGGGCACGCAGGATGCCCCGGCGCGCAACGTCCTGATTGTCGTCGAAAATCGCAGCGGCTTTTTCTACAACTACGTCTCCGGCTCAGCGACTTTTTACGACGCGGGCGGCGTGCGTTGCGGCGAAGGCTTGTGGAAAGTGGGGACGCTCGCGGTGGGCGAATCGGCGGAAGTGGACACGCCGGGTTTGCGCCTGACCTGCGCGCCGACGACCTGGCGCATCGTCGCCATCAACTTGTTGACGCGTTCGACCGACGTGGCGAAGCCCGACCAGCCTGCGCCCGCCGCAACCGACACCGCAACACCGGCGACGCAGAGTGCGCCCGCGTTGACAGTCTCTCCCGCGACGACGATGCCGCGCCTCGAAATCAACATCAACGGCCGGACGCTCCCGCTGCAAATCGGCAACCCGCTCGAAATCGTCGTCGGCAACGAGCGCGTCCACATCGTCGTCAACCCCGCGCCTTGAGGTTTGAGAGTGACTGACAAAATTAACCACGAAGGCACAAAGGCACGAAGAAAACTTTAAGCATTTAACTTTGTGTCTTCGTGCCTTCGTGGTTCAGTCAATCATTCTTCAGGCATGTTAGTTTGAGTCTGCGAATATGAGTCGGCATCACGAAGGACTGACGGGCAGGGGGCGCGCGCGCACGGCGGCGTCCGATGAAGACGTGCTCGCAACTTTGCGCGAGATCGTCGGCGCGGAGCACGTGCTCGTTGACGAGGCGCGGGTCGAGCCTTACGCGTCGGACGCGGTGAAGGAGAAGTTTCCGCCCGAAGCCGTGCTCCTGCCGCAGACGGCTGATGAAGTCGCGGCGATTATCAAACTCGCCAACGAGCGAGGCTTTCCCGTCACGGCGCGCGGCGGCGGCGTCGGCTACACGGGCGGCGCGGTGCCCATCGAAGGCGGCGTCGTCATCGGCACGGATCGCATGAACCGCATCCGCACGATTCAAGCGGACGACCTTTACGTCATCACCGAGCCGGGCGTGACGACCTACGCGTTGCAGCAGGCGGTTGAAGCCGTGGGGTTGTTCTACCCGCCCGATCCCGCGTCCTACAAAACCTCTTTCATCGGCGGCAACATCGCGGAGAACGCGGGCGGCATCCGCTCCGCGAAGTACGGCGTGACCAAACATTACGTGCTCGGCCTCGAAGTCGTGATACCGACGGGCGAGATCATTCGCACGGGCGGATTGACGAGCAAGAACGTCGTCGGCTTCGACCTCACGGGTCTCATTTGCGGCTCGGAAGGCATGCTCGGCATCATCACCGAAGCGACGCTCCGCCTGTTGCCCCTGCCCGAAGCGACGCGCACCGTGCGCGCCACGTTTCGGACGATGACGGAGGCTTGCGCCTGCGTGCCGCGCTTCAACCGCGCGCGCGTGATGCCCGTGGCGATTGAGGTGCTTGACAGGAATGCTATCGCGGCGGTCGAGACGGAGTTTGCGTTCGGCTTCGGTCAGGATGCGGGCGCGCTCCTTTTGGTTTCGGTTGACGGGCACGCGTCGGAAGTCGAGCGCGATGCTTTGATTATCGAAAGCGTCGTGCGCGAGGGCGGCGGCTTCGACGTGATGCGCTCCGAGTCGCGCGAGGAAGAGGAGCGTCTGTGGGACGTGCGCCGCGCCATCTCGCCCGCGCTCAAAAAATTCGGCACGATGAAGTTTAACGAAGACGTGGTCGTGCCGCGCTCGCGCGTGCCCGAACTCGTCGCGCGCGTCGAAGAGATCGGGCGACGGCACGACACGTTCGTCGTCAACTTCGGCCACGCGGGCGACGGCAACATCCACGTCAACTTCATGTGCGACCGCGACGACACGGAGGCGATGCGTCGTGCGCGCGCCGCCGTGCGCGACACCTTCGCCCTCTCCGTCGAACTCGGAGGCACGATCAGCGGCGAGCACGGCATCGGCTACGTCAAAGCCCCCTACCTCGACATGGCGCTCGGCGCGGCCACCATTGACGCCATGAAGTTGATCAAGCGCGCCCTCGACCCCAACGGCATTTTGAATCCGGGGAAAATGTTTGTGTAGTTGTCCGTCGTCCGTGGTCAGTTGTCAGTTGCATGTGGCGATCACGCGAGTTGCTAAAGATTGAATTAAACAACTGACAACTGACAACTGACGGTTTTCATGCTATCCACACTTTTAGAACTCCAACGCTTGAAGCGGCTCGACCGGACGGGCTGGGTGTTGCGCGGGCTTGCGCCGGGGGCGGAGTCGGTGGCGGCGCACAGTTACGGCGTGGCGTTCACGGCGATGCTGTTGGCGGACGAGGTGCGTGCGCGCGGCGTCGAGGTGGACGTGGAGCAGGTGTTGCGCATCGCGTTGCTGCACGATCTGGCAGAGGCGCGCACCGGCGACATGCCGCGCACGATGGCCTTGTACTACGGCGCGGAGGCGCGGCACGCGGCCGAGCGCGCGGCCTTCGACGACATGGTGCGCGCTCTGGGCGCGCGGCGCGCGGCCGACTACGCGGCGTTGCACGAAGATTACGAGGCGCGCGGGAGTTTGGAGGCGCGTCTGGTGAAGGCGGCCGACATCGTTGACCTGCTGGCGCAGGCGTTGGTTTTCGAGCGCGCGGGCGCACGTGAACTCGGAGAGTTTTGGGAGGGCGCGCGCGAGCGCGACTTCGGGCTGGAGGGCGCGGCGCAAGAGGTGGTCGCGGAAATGTTCGCCGCGCTCGTCGCGGCGCGCGAAGCGTTGCGTTGAAGTGAGACGGGCGGCGTCGGTGTCGTCGCCCGTGTCGGCCGGAGAAAGAATGCTCGACTGGTTAAAAGAACTGACGAACACGCTCGGCCTCACGGGGCGCGGCGTCGTCTGGATCATTTTGTTCTCGGTCGTCACCTTCGTGTTGAGCATCGTCGTGACGGTCGTCGTGCTGATCAAACTGCCGGACACTTATTTCAAGGCCGAACACGGGCGCGAGTTCTGGGTCGAAAGTCACCCGGTGCTGCGCTGGGGCGGCATCGTCTTGAAGAATTTGTTGGGCGTGGTGCTGGTGTTGTTCGGCGTCGTGATGTCTCTGCCCGGCGTGCCGGGGCAGGGCGTGTTGACGATTCTAATGGGCGTGATGCTGCTCGATTTTCCCGGCAAGCGGCGGCTCGAACTCAAACTCGTGAGCCGCCCCAAAGTCCTGCGCGCCATCAACGGCATCCGCCGGAGGTTCGACCGGTCGCCGCTGCTTTTGGATGAGACGTAAGGCAGGGAAAAGGGGAAGGGGTAAAGGGTAAAGGGGAAGACGGCGCTCCGCGATGCGACGCTTTTTGTTTTCTCCTTTCCCCTTTCCCCTTTCCCCCTTACCCTTTTCTGTCGGCGTTGCGCGTTGACAAGGGCGGAGTGCTTTGTTAGGTTCGACTATTAAATTTTCAAGGGAATTTTGCCGGATCGGATGCTCCCCCGGCGTCGGCGTCTGACAACTTTTGATGAACGGTTCAAACTCAATTCGGGCAGGCTCGCGCAAGCGGTACGCGCTGGCGTTAGTCTTGGGGCTGGTGTCGCTCGCGGGCGCGAGCGGTTGCTCAAGGTTCTACAAGAGCAAAGTCACCGTGCCGCCGCTGCTTGCCCCGCTCAAAGAGGCCGCGCCCGGTGAACTCATCGAAGTGGTCAACCGCCTGGCGCAGGTGCGTTCGCTGCGCGGCAAAATAGACATCCAGTTCTTAGACACTTCGTTCGCGCAGTGCGGCGTCACGGAGAAGTATCGCACGGCCGAGGGCGACGTGATCCTGCAACGCGACGGCCAGATTTACCTCGTCATCAACGGCCCGTTCAGCGTCAAGATCGCCGAGATGGCTTCGGACGGCGAACGTTTCCGCGTCGCCGTGTTGAAGGGCGACGACAAGTGGCTGCGTTTCTTGAAGGGGACGAACACGGCGACTTACCAGCGGATAGACAGCGGCGCGGAGGTTGACTGCGGCAAGGGCGACCAGAAGAAGACGGCGCAGATGCAACAGCGCGCGGCCTCCGCCTTCTCCGGCCTGCGCCCGCAGCACTTCACCGACGCGCTGCTCGTGCGCCCCGTCTCGCCGGGCACGAACCTCGTCTACGTGCGCAGCGAGGCGTTCGCCGAAGACACAGACACGCGGCCGAACGCGAAGCGGGGTGCGCGCGTCGTGCGCGGCTATTACCAGTTGGACGAACTCGCGCCTGATGGCGACGGGCGCGCGCGCCTGCTGCGCCGCTTCTGGTTCGACCGCTACGGCGAGATCGCGCTCGCGCGTCTGCAAACGTTCGGCGAGCGCGGCGAGTTGACGACCGACGTGATCTACCGCAACCCGAAGACGTTCGGCGAGACGACGAAATACACGCTTCCCGCCGACATCGAAATCACGCGCCCGCAAGATCGCTACTCGCTGCGCATCAGCTACCAAGTGCCCGAAGCCGTCAAAGTGGATCAGCCGTGGCCGTCGGAAGTGTTCGTCTTGGAAAACAAATCGAACCTGCCGGAAGTTGATCTGGATGCTAAAAAGCAGTGACGAGTGACAGGTGACAAGTGACAAGTTAAAGCAGCACTGCGGTCTTCAAACTTGTCTTTGATCTCGTCACTACCGTCTTCAACTCGTCACTTGTCACTCGTCACTTGTCACTCTAATTATGGACAGCCTTGTCGCCAACAACATCCGCCAGCGTCCCTTGCGCGCGCTCGTCAGCATCGCGGGGGTCGCGCTCGGCGTGTGCCTGGTGATGTTGTTCACGGGACTTTCGCGCGGCATGTCGAACGACTTGCAGCGGCGTTCGTCGAGCGTGCTCGCGGAGATTTACTTCACGCGGCCGGGCGGGATGGAGTTGACGACTTCGACGGCGAACCTGAGCGTCAAGTATGCCGAGGAGTTGTCGAAGATCGAGGGCGTGCAGTCGGCCGTCCCCGTCATCCGCTACATCTTTCAGGGCGGGCGCGGCTTCGGCTTCGAGCAGGTGCAGGGCGTTGACTGGGAGCCTTACGCCGCGATGAACGACTTGAAACTCGTCGCGGGGCGCGCGCCCGCGGCCGCCGACGAAATCATCATTGACGAGGCGAAGGCGCGCAACGGCAACTTGAGCGTCGGCAGCACGCTCGCGCTCTTCGGCGGCAAGCCCTACCGCATCACCGGCATCTATTCGCCGGAGGCCGAGGCGCGCGTCAAGATGTCGCTCGCGGCCATGCAGGACGCGCTCGAAGCGCCGGGGAAGTGTTCGTACATCCTGGTGAAAACTAAAGACGGCGTTGACCCGCTCGCGGTGGTGCGACGCATCGAGGCGCAGCCTTCGACGCAAGGGAACAAGATACAGTTGACGCGCGACATCATCACGAACATCGAGAAGACGATCCCGTATCTCGGCGTCTTCCTGCGCGCGCTCGTCGGGCTGTCGGCGGTGGTGAGCGGCCTCGTCGTGATGCTCGCCATGTACACGACGATCACGGAGCGGACGCGCGAGATCGGGATGCTCAAGGCGCTCGGCGCGTCGCGCGGCTACATCGTCTCGGTGATCGAGCGCGAGGCTTTCGTCATCAGCCTGCTCGGCCTCGTCGCCGGTTTCGTCGTCTCGTTCGTCGCGGGCTTCCTGATCAACCGCGCCTACGGCTTACTCTTCGAGTACGGCTGGCGGTGGGCGCTCGTGGCCGCGTTGATTGGCGTGGGCGGCGGCGTCCTCGGCGCGCTCTACCCGGCCGTGCGCGCGGCGAATCTCGATCCGGTCAACGCCTTAGCACACGAGTGACGATAAAGCAGTGACAAGTGACGAGTGACGAGTGACAGGTTAAAGCAGCACTTTGGTCTTTAAAATTGTCTTGTTTCTTGCTCGTCACTCGTCACTTGTCACTGTTCTCTTATGAAAACTATCCTGCAAGCTGAAAATGTCGAGAAGGTGTACCGCGTCGGGAGCATGGACGTGGCCGCGCTGCGGGGCGTCTCTCTGGATTTGGAGGAGGGCGAGTTTCTCGCGATCATGGGGCCTTCGGGTTGCGGCAAGTCAACTTTGCTGCACCTGCTCGGCGGCCTGCTCACGCCTTCGAGCGGGCGCATCGTGATTGACGGCGAAGATTTGACCGCCGCCTCCGACGCAAAACGCACAGACATCCGCCGCCGCAAGATCGGGTTCGTCTTCCAACGCTTCAACCTCTTCCCCACACTCACGGCCGAGGGCAACCTACGCCTCGCCGAGCGCATTCACGCGGGCGGCGCGAACGGCGGCGAAGACTCAGGCGAACGGCGGCGCGAGGTCTTGAGCCTCCTCAAACTCGAAGACAAGATGCACCACAAGCCGCTCGAACTCTCCGGCGGCGAGCAGCAGCGCGTCGCCCTCGCGCGCGCCATCGTCAACCGCCCGGCCATCATCCTCGCCGACGAGCCGACCGGCAATCTCGACTCGGAAAACTCCGCCATCGTCCTCAACATGTTTCAGGAGATGAACTACCGCTTCAATCAAACCATCATCATGATCACGCACAACCCGGAGGCCGCCGCCATGTGCCGCCGCATCGTGCAGATGCGCGACGGACAAATTGTTGCGCCAAACACCGGTTTGCAGGTATAATCTCCCACGGTAGCAGGTGACACGGACAAGGGCGTGCGCTTTTGTCTTTGCCACCTGTTGCTTTTATGGCAACCCCTTTTTGCCGGTTTGATAGTGAGGCGGTTTTGAAGTTCCTCCAAAAGCTGTTTTTCTGGTCGTACGGACGCAGTACGTGGCAATATGACGTGTTGTGCGTTCTCATCCTCGCGTTTATCTTTCTAACGCCCAGAAATTGGTTTGAAAACAGCGAACGCGGCCACCGCGAGGCGCATCAAAATGGTTCTACGACGGCGACGCGTTTGTTGCTTGTCTGGCCGGAAAATTCTCCGGCAAATCCCGGCACAGAAGATGTTATAAGGCGCGTGCAAAATGTCACGAATCGCGCCGACGTGCGGGTAAGAGGGATGCGTCCCGTGGCGGACGCGGGCGGCAAAGTGGTCGCCTACGAGGTTGACATAGAATAGGCATTCTTTATAATCGCCCGGATTTTCAGCCGGGCGAAAGTTTAGTCCCCCTAATTTTTGAAGGAGTTTGCATGAAGAGATACTTGACGCTTGGCCTCGCAGTAGTTTTGACAGCCGTAGTTGCTTTTTCCGTCGTCCCCCCGACGACCAACGCGCAGAGCGCGGGTCTGGTCAGTTCCATTTTCTCCAAGATGGAGCGCAATCGCCGCGACTTGCGGAGCATGCGCGCCGGGATCAGCATGGAGAAGTACAACGCGCAATTGAAGGACAGCGACAAGCAGAGCGGCACGGTGATCTACCTGCCGGGCGCAGGCAAGAACGCGTTCGTGCGCGTTGACTGGCAGCGCCCGCAGCAGGAGACGCTCGCCGTCGCCGATGGCAAGTACACGCTGTTTCGCCCGCGCCTCAAGATGGCCTACGTCGGTGAGGCTAACTCCAGTCGCAGCAAGGTGTCGAGCGTGCTCGGCTTCGGACTGGATGCCACCAAGTCGCAGTTGACGAGCGCCTACGACGCGCAGAACGTCTACGACGAGACGCTCTGGGGCGGCGTGCAGACCACGCACATGAAACTCGTGCCCAAAGGCGGCGCGCGCTACAGCTACGCCGAACTCTGGGTGGACAGCAACGGCATGCCCGTCCAGACCAAAGTGGTGGAGAAGAACGGCGACGCGACGACCGTGCGCCTTATGAACGTGCAGCGCAACGCGCAGGTCTCCAAGAACGAGTTCAAAGTTGACCTCGGCTCGGACATCAAGAAAGTCCGCGGCTAAATCGCCCGCCACGTAATCACGGCCGAAGGGTTCTGGCTCCTCGAAG
The DNA here is from genome assembly GCA_030838445.1 of Pyrinomonadaceae bacterium. Taxonomy (GTDB): domain Bacteria; phylum Acidobacteriota; class Blastocatellia; order Pyrinomonadales; family Pyrinomonadaceae; genus JAIVJZ01. The sequence goes on from JAUZFQ010000107.1 coordinate 17,143, forward strand.
ACCGGAACCCTTTGTCGTTTCTACGGACGCTCGGCGGGCGCGAGCCGCCCCGGTCTTCTTGCGTTCGGGCGGTCAGATTTCGTATCTTCTCACGCAAGTCCGTGAAGGGGCGCAAACTATCATAAACAGGGGCAGGAGTTGCTGCGAGGGCGGTCGCCCTCAAGCAGCGCGGGCGAACGAGTCGCCTTTCAGCCGACGGCCAGATGAAGAGAAGCAATTTCCTTAAACTCAAGGCGCGCGAGGTGAGTTTCATCGCGCGCGGCCTGCTGTCGCCGAACCATCCCGTGCTGGCGCACGTCATCCCCATGCGCCGCTGCAACCTCGCCTGCGCCTACTGCAACGAGTACGACGACTTCTCCGACCACGTGCCGACCGCAGAGATGCTCCGTCGTCTCGACAAACTCGCCGACCTCAAGACCTCCATCGTCACCATCTCCGGCGGCGAGCCGATGATGCACCCGGAAATTTACGAACTCGTCGCGCACATCCGCCGCCGCGGCATGATCGCCGGTCTCATCACGAACGGCTTCTACCTGACGCCGGAAAAGATCAGACGCTTCAACGAGGCCGGGCTGGAATACTTGCAGATCAGCATTGATAACGTCGCGCCCGACGAGGTGTCGAAGAAGAGTCTGAAACTGCTCGACAAGCGTTTGCAGTGGCTCGCCGAGCACTCGGACTTTCACGTCAACATCAACTCCGTGATCGGCGGCGGTATCAAGAACCCGGAAGATGCGCTCGTCATCGGACGCCGCGCGCTCGAACTCGGCTTCTCCACGACAGTCGGCGTCATCCACGACGGGCAGGGGTTGCTCAAGCCTTTGGCCGACGATGAGCAGCGCGTCTACCGCGAACTCAAGCAACTCGGCAAGCAGGAATACGCGCGGCTCGGCTGGTTTCAGGATAACCTCGCGGCGGGTCGCCCGAACGATTGGAAGTGCCGCGCCGGGGCGCGCTACCTCTACATCTGCGAAGACGGTCTCGTCCACTATTGCTCGCAGCAGCGCGGCTTCCCCGGCATCCCGCTCGCCGACTACACGATGGAGGACTTCCGCCGCGAGTACAACGCGGAGAAGCCCTGCGCGCCGCTCTGCACCGTCGCCTGCTCGCACAAGGTCGCCATCCTCGACAACTGGCGCAACCCGCAAAAACCTTTCACCGCCAAGCAGCCGTCGAAAGACGTGAGCGAGACGATCCGGCAAGTCCTGAGCGCGGAGTAGCGACGGGGCGCGCACGAGTCGCCGCTTATCACATCAAACATTCCGCGACACACAGACGCCACTTGCGCCACTCGCGTTGTGAGCCTTCAACGTGCCTCGCCGACGCGTAGTTGTCGCGCGCGCGACGCCGCTTCTACGCACTGCGGCGCGGGCGACTGCGGGCGCGAGCACAATTCAGACCGTAAAAACTTCTCATAGGCGGCGACGGCTTCTTCGGCGCGACCGAGCGTGTCGAGCGCGGAGGCGACGCGAAGGGTGAGCAGTTCGTCCTGTTCGCCGCCTCGTTCGGCGGCGCGCAGTTCGGCGAGGGCGGCTTCGACCTGTCCGTCTTCGGCGAGTTGGATGGCGAGGAGCTTGTGCGTGTGTGCATCGTCAACGATGCGGAGCGCGGCGCGGTATTCGCGGATCGTGGCGTCGCGCCGGTTGCGCAGTCGCGCGTTGGCGGCGCGCGCGAGGTGCGCGTCGAAGCTGTGGTAGTCGCGGTAGAAATAGAACGCGCCCGCCGCGAGCAACGCAGCCGCGTAGAGGAGCGACGGCGCGTAGCGTCTGAGGCGCATTGACACGTAGCGTCTGAGCCGAAGAGACGCGCGAAGCGTCGGCGGCTTGTCAGCATCAGCCGTGACTTGTTCGTCAGTGACTTGATTGTCGCCAACTTGTTCGTCAGTGACTTGTCCATCGGCGACTTGTTCGTCTGCGATGTGTTCATCGGCGACTTGTCCGGCGGCGGTTGATTCCGTGTCGGTCAGTTGTGGCTTGAATAGTCGAGCGACGAGGTAGAGGGGCAGGACGACGGGCGCGTAAATGAGCGTGGCGAGCGTCCACAGGGCGACGGCGTAGAGCGGGAAGCGGCGGCGGCGCGCGTCGTGGAGCACCCACGCCGAGGCGAGCGCGGCGAAGGCGTAGAGCAGCGGCGGCAGCCACGCGGTTAATTCCCCGGCAGAGATTTGCCAGCGCGTTGTCAACTCTCGTTTACGGTTGCTTGGAGATGTCTTCGCCCACGGCGTGCAGCGTCATCGAACTCGACAGTCCGAGTCCCGACAGGCGTCCGGCCATCAGCACGATGACCTGTCCCTGTTGGACGATGCCCGCCTCCATGAGCGTGCGGTCGCCCGCCGCGATCATCCCCTCGGTCGTCGAGGGCGGCGGGTAGACGTGCGGCTCGACCGCCCAGATGAGCGCGAGTTCGTTCGACACCTCGCGCGAGTGCGTGAGCGCGGCGATGCGTTGCGCGGGACGCAGCGCCGAGAGGCGACGCGCCATCAACCCCGACTCCGTGAAGACCGCGATCACCTTCGCGCTCATCTCCTCGGCCGCGAAGGCCGCCGCCTCGCAGATCGCGCGGCTGACGCGTCCAGACTGTTTGCCCGCCCACTTCGTTACCGAACTCGACCCGGTGCTGCGCCCCGTCTCGGCCGACTCGATGATGCGCGCCATCGTAGCCACCGTGGCCACCGGGTACGCGCCCGTTGCCGTCTCGGCCGACAGCATCAACGCGTCCGAACCGTCCCAGACGGCGTTCGCCACGTCCGACGCCTCGGCGCGCGTCGGGCGCGGCTCGGTGATCATGGACTGCAACATCTGCGTCGCCGTGATGACGAACTTGCCCGCGTCGTTCGCCTCCTCGATGATCCGCTTCTGGTAGACCGGGACGAGTTCGACGCTCGTCTCGACGCCCAGATCGCCGCGCGCGACCATCACGCCGTCCGACGCGGCGATGATGTCGGCCAGATGATCTATCGCCTCCGACTTCTCGATCTTGGCGACGAGCGGGGCTTTGCCCCCTGCGGCTTTAATCAACGCCTTCGCTTCGAGGCAGTCTTCGGCGCGGCGCACGAAGGAGAGCGCGATGTAGTCCGCGCCCTCGCGCACGGCAAACTGCAAGTCGCGTCGATCCTTGTCGGTCAGAGAAGGGATGGGCAGGGAGACGCCGGGCAGGTTGATGCCCTTGCGCTCGTTCAGAGTGCCGCCGTTGATGACGCGGCAGACGACATCGGTCTCGGTCGTGCGCTCGACGCTGAGGGCAATCGCGCCGTCGTCCAGAAGGATGCGCGCGCCCGCGTGCACGTCGCGGGCGAGGCCGGGATAGTTGGTCGAGACTTCACGCGCGTCGCCCGTGACGGAGCGCGTGGTCAAAGTGAATAACGCGTTCTCTTCGAGCGTGACGGGCTGGCCGCCTTGCAGCACGCCGGTTCTGATCTTCGGGCCGGAGAGATCGACGAGGATGGCGAGCGGGCGGCGCATGCGTTCGGCGGCGGCGCGGGCGCGGCGGATCGTCTCGGCGTGTTCCTCCTGCGTGCCGTGCGACATGTTGATGCGGAAGGCGTTTGCGCCCGCCGCCAGCAACGCTTCGAGCGTCGCAGGTTCGCGCGACGCAGGGCCGAGGGTGGCAAGGATTTTGGCTCGTCTCATGTTTAGTGAATGGTAAATGGTGAATGGTGAATGGTGAAAGATGAACGTTGAACAGTAAACAGTGAACGAGGAACGGTAAATGGTGAATAGATTTAAAAGCCGTGAATCGTAAATCGTGAATAGAGAGAACTCAGTTCTTTCCATTCACCATTTACCATTTACCATTCACCATCTTCAGTCTTCGCCCGCCGCCGGTTTCTCCGCCAGCGCCTCTTGCACGGCGCGTTCGAGTTCGACGCCCATCCGGTCGTCAAAGCCGACGAACTTTTTCAGGAGGCGTCCCTGCCGGTCGTAGACGTAGGTCTGCGGGATGGCGGAGTTGTCGGCGAAAAAGAGTTCCGACATTTGCGCGTCCGGGTAGCCGAGCGCGTACTGGATGCCGAACTCCTCGATGAAGGCCGGCACTTTGGGACGATCCTCGTCGCCGCCCACGTTCAGGCCGACGACCTGCAACCCCTGCGCGCCGTAGCGACGCTGCAAGGCGATGAGGTGCGGCACTTCGTCGCGGCAGGGCGGGCAATACGTCGCCCAGAAGTCGAGGATGAGCACCTTGCCCTGAAAGTCCGACCCGCGCGCGCGCCGCCCGTCGAGCGTCGTCCACGTCGAGGCGTTGACGACGGCGATGCCGCCCGGCGCGTTCGTGGTCGCGCCCTCGTGAGCCGTCGCCACGGGCGGCATCGGGAGTGCGGTGCGCGGCAACTTCGCGCCCTGCGGCGTGTCCGTCGCCGCACGGTTCGACGCAGCAGCAGACCCCTGCGAGGCCGTGTAATCGGTCGTGCCGCACGCCGACAGCAGCAGCAGCGCGACCGACACGGCGAGCGCGCACACGACGACCGAGGGACAACGCCTCATCAGAAACGAACGTGACGACTGCGACATGTTGACTCCAAAACTCCTGTCATGTGGGAGGTGCGGCGTATTCTACACGACGGGGAAGAAAGGATGAAGGAGGAACGAAAAACTGTCAGTTGTCCGTGGGCGGTTGTCCGTTGCATGTGCTCGACCAGCGTCGAACTGTAAATGAATTATTCGAGATCGGGCAGCACGAAACAACTGACCACGGACAACTGACCACGGACAGTGTTTTGCTCATCGCTCGTCGTTCACCGTCTCCCCGCCTTGCTCCGTCTCTTCGAGCGAGGGGCGTTCGTCGTGCGCGGGCACGCGGTAGTCTTCGTCAGCCCAGTGGCCGAAGTCGAGCAGTTTGCAGCGTTCGGAGCAGAACGGGCGGTTCGGGTTGTCTTGCCATTCGACGCGTTTGTTGCAGATCGGACACTTCTTCATAAAGCGCTTGGGGAAGGGGAAGGGGAAAAGGGGAGAGGCAAAAGCAGCCTTAGAACTCGCTTGCTCTTGCCTCTCCTTTAACCTTTGCCCATTTCCCCTTGCCCCTAATTCCTTTTCACGCCGGAGCCAGTGCGGCGAGCGGCGGCTTGATTAAAATTTTGCGGTCAACGAAGTCGATCATACCCGCGCGGCGCATGTCGTTCAAGCGGACGGTGACGCTCTCGCGCGTCGAGCCGACGAGCGAGGCGATTTCGCGATGGGGGAGGTTGAGATCGATGAGCACGCCATCCGTGCCCGGCTGGCCGTAGCGTTCGGACAGTTCGTGGAGTAGTTTTTCGAGGCGCGCGGGGATGGCGTCGAGCGCGAAGTCGGCCACGCGCTGCTCGGAACGCGCTAGTCGTTGACCGACCAGACGGAAAGTGTAATCATAAAGCGTGCGGCTTTGAACCATCGCCTCTTGAAAATCCCCCACCGGAATCCGCAGCAGCCGCGCCTGCTCGAAGGCGATGGCACACATCTGCCTGTCCCCCAGCCCGAAGAGCGCGAATTCGCCGAAGAGCGTGCCCGTTGGAAGAATGTCAATGACGGCTTCACGCCCCGTCTCCGGCTCGCTGCGACACAGCTTCACGCGCCCGCGCGCGATCAAGTAGATCGCGTCGGCCGTGTCGCCGTCGCGGTAGACGAAGCGGCGGCGGCGGAAGTCGATGGCCGACGCGGCGGCGGCGAGTTTAGCCACCATCGTCTCGTCGAGACCGGCGGCGATTTCGGACTGACGTATAATGTCTGCGCGATCCGCGACGCTCAGGTCGCAGGCTCTTCGGTGCGGCATAATGGGGGGAACCTCGAAGTTGTCAGCGGTCAAAGGAAACTCAGCACAGCTTTTATGAACAGCACGGGGCGAGGTGGTGCGTTTTAGCAGTCAACGGAAATTTGATTAGCACAAACTGGCAAGGAAACGCGGGGTCGGCGCGAACCAACAAGTGGACATTCGGTCGGTTGAGAATTATTCGTACATGAGCGAAAGGATTCGAGTAAGTGGTTTGACCGAACGCGGGCAACAACGGCAACCGTCCTTGTTAAATCGCACTCTAACATGAAGGGAGGGCGGGCGCAAGACCTGATTTCGACTCCGGCAAGGCGGAGCGAGCGGATAAAGTATGTTAAGCAAATTTACGGTGCTGGTGGTAGACGACGAGCCGGACAAGCGGCAGTTGCTCAAAGTCGCTCTGGAGATGGCGGGCTACGTCGTCCACACGGCGAACGACGGCGAGCAGGGGCTGGCGGCGGTCGAGGCGCACGCCTTCGACCTGATCGTGACGGACGTGATGATGCCCCGCGTTGACGGCTACGAGATGGTCAAGCGCATCCGCGCCAACCCGCAGACGCGCTTCATTCCCGTCATCATCCAGACGGCGGCCAAGGGCGAGGCGCAGGACGCGCGCCGCGGCTCACAGGTCGGCGCGATGGGCTACATCACAGACCCCACCGATCTCGACCTCCTGCTCGCGCGCGCGCGCACGCTGCTCGACTTCAAAAACTACCTCGACTCTTGCGAGGAGGCCGCCTTCACCGATCACCTGACGGGACTGGCGAACCGCCGCCGCTTCGAGCGGCAACTCGAACGCGAGGTGGCGCGCACCAGGCGTTACGGTCACCCGTTCTGCCTGCTCATCCTCGACATAGATCATTTCAAAGTCGTCAACGACACCTACGGGCACGAAGGCGGCGACGAGGCGTTGCGCCGTCTCGGCCACGTCTTGCAGACGGGCACGCGCGGCGTGGACACGGCGGCGCGCATCGGCGGCGAGGAGTTCGGCATCATCCTGACGGAGACGGATTTCGCGCACGGCCTTGAAGTGGCCGAACGCCTGCGCAAGACCGTCGCCGAGACGGACATTCCCGAAGCCGGACGCGTCACCGTGAGCATCGGGCTGGCCGAGTTTACCGAGCCGCCGCGCGACGGGCGCGAACTCTACGCCGCGGCCGACGCCGCGCTCTACGAAGCGAAACGCCGCGGCCGCAACCGCGTCGTCTCCGCCAACGACACGTTCGACGTGAACTCCGCGCCCGCGCTCGGCGTATCATAAGCGAATGCGGAATGCGGAATGCGGAATGCGGATTAAAAAAGCAATCGTCTTTCAATCCGCATTCCGCAATCCGAAATTCGCATTTCATCAGGAGGGTTTTCATGGCTGATTATCGAGACAAGTTGGACGAGTGGCGCGATGCGGCGCGGCGCAAGGCGCGCGAGTTGGACGACAAGTATAAGATCAAGGATCGCGTCGAAGAGGGCGCGCGCGCGGCGCAGGACGCGGCGAAGCGCGGGGCGACGCGCGTGATGAGCGAGGCGGAACGCGCGCGCGCCGAGGCCGAGCGTCTGGGCGAAGAGTACGACGTGCGCGAGGGCGTGGGCGAAGTGCGCGGGCAGGCCGTCCGCGCGGCGCAGGAGGCCGAGCGCGTGGCGCGCGAGGCGGGCGAGAAGTTGCGCGGCGCGGGGCGCACCGCGGGCGAGCGCGCGAACGAAGTCTTCGGCGGCGCGAAGAAGCATTACGAACGCGCGTCGCGTGCGTACAGCGTCGGGGCGGGCGTGACGCGCGCCACCTCGGCGGCGAGCGTCGGTCTGTTCAAAGCGTTCGACTGGGCGCGCGAGAATCCGAAGCAGGCCGTGCTGGTGTCGCTCTCGATTGCCGGTGGCCTTGGCGCGGGCGCGGTCTTCCCACGGCTCGACGGCGTGCTCATCGGCGCGCACCCGCACTGGTTCACACACTCCGCGCTGCCCGTCTGGGCGCTCCGGCGCGCGGGCGCGAAGTTTGACAGTTACTTGAGCGAGCGCGAACGACTCGTCGCCGCGGGCGATGTGACGGAGGCCGAACGCAAGCGCGCGGAGTTCGAGCGTTCCATCGTGCGCTACGTGGGCGCGCCGCTCTTAGGCGCGTTCAGTTGCGCGGCGGGACTCGCCATCTGCGCGCAGATTTTCCAGCCGGGCAACATCGTCGGCGCGCCCATCAGTTGGATACTCGGCGGCAACCCCGTCCTCGAAGCCGTCTGGCTGTTCGGCAACGGCGTCATCTGTTTCCAACAGGGCTACAAGTTTTTCATGATCGCGCTCAGAGACCAGCAGGACGTTCATCGAATCATACGCGAGATCAAAGGCTTGCTGCCCGCGATGGCGACGGCCTAACAACGGCCTAACAAACGCTCGGAAGGCCGCCCCGTAGTTCGATACGGGGCGGCCTTCGCTTCGTTATAAACTTCCTTTACGTTCGACTCACTTCATTCAGTTTTCAACTGCCACACGCCGACGGTTTTGTCCTCGCTCGCGCTCGCGAACCACGCGCCGTCGGGACTGAACGCGACTGAGTAAACGTCATTGGAATGGTGCGAGAAGGTTTGCAGGAGACTGCCGTCCGTCGCGTTCCAGAGCCGCACGGTCACGTCTTTGTTTGAATCGGACGCGCCGAAAAAATTCTGCCGGAGTTCGCCGAGCATGTTCCTGTCCCGGCCGCCGCTCAAGATGCGTTTGCCGTCGGGGCTAAAGGCGACGCTGTACATGTGTTCGGAGTCGCCGCCGAAAGAACGTATGAGACTGCCGTCGGCGGCGTTCCAGAGTTTGACGGTAGAGTCGTCGCCGCAACTGGCTAAGTAGCGGCCGTCGCGGCTGAACACGACGCTCAACACCGCCTGCGTGTGTCCGTCGAGCGTTCTGATCAGTTGGCCGCCGCGCGCGTCCCAGATGTTTATCTTCCGGTCGAAACTCGCACTCGCCAGTTGACGACTGTCGGGGCTGAACGCGACCGACCAGACGTTCAGCGAATGCCCTTCGAGCGTGCGCAGCAACGTGCCCTGATCGGCGTCCCATAACTTGACGGTCTTGTCTTCGCCGCCGCTCGCGATGCTCTTCCCGTCGGGGCTGTAGGCGATTGCCCAGACGGTGTTCGCGTGACCGGAAAAAGTTTTTTGCAGCGTGCCGTCGGCGACGCGCCAGAGCCTAACGTTTGCGTCGTAACTGGCGGTGGCGAGATAAGTCCCGTCGGGGCTGAAGGCCAGAGCCGTGACGCCCGCCGGGTGCGCGAGAGTGCGAACTACCTGACCATCCCGTTTCCGCCAGATGTGAACTGCGCCGTCCACGCCGCCGCTCGCAAGCAACTCGCCGTCGGGGCTGAACTGAACCTCGAACAGGCGTTCCGCGTGCCCCGTAAACGTGAGGTGATGTTTCGCGAGTCCGCTGTCAACCTTGACGGGTGTTTGCCACGCCTGAAAAAAAATCAGGCCGAGAGTCAGTAACAGCAGCAGAGCCGCCGTCACGGCTAAGATTCTTTTCCACGCCCCGCGTCTTTTCGTCTCCGATTGCATAGTAATTCTTTCGCCGACAAGTTCTCCGCGAATCGAAACTCCGATTCGAGACAATTACCTAACGAGCGCAATCCGATTCCATTAACAAGTTGATCCGACTGCCGGAGAGACGCGGCGCGCATGTGATAGTCGGGGCGCGGGCGATAGCTCTCAAACTGGCTTAAGAGATCGAGACGGGGAACAGCACGAAGCAGAGCAGGAAGACTGCGAGCGTGAGCAGCGCGACAAGCATGCGCGTGCGGCCGAGCGGGGTGAGTTCATCTTCGGCGCGGGGGTGCGGGACGCGGAGCATGACGAACAGAAGGACGGCGTAGAGAAAGCCGCCGGGCGAGTTGTGCCACTGCCAGCCGAGCACTGCGAGCAGCGCCATCGAGATGAAACCCGCGCGGCCGACCCACGCGTGCGTGCGCTTGCCGAAGACGGCGAAGACCGCATGACCGCCGTCGAGTTGCCCGACCGGCAGCAAGTTCAGACTCGTGACGAGCAGGCCGATCCACGCGGCGAAGTAGAAAGGGTTAGGCGCGATGTTGTTGATCGGGACTCGGAGTGCGGCGGCGAACAGTCTGAGGAGCGGCGGGTCGTTGAAGGTGATGAGCGTGCCCGCTGCTGCGGCCGACCCGGCGAGGGGCGGCGCGGGCTGTGCGGTCAGGATCGCGAGGGCTGCGACGGGGATGATGACAATAAAGCCCGCGAGCGGCCCGGCGACGCCGATGTCGAAGAGCGCGCGGCGCGTCGGGATGGGCGACTTGATCTTGATGAACGCGCCGAACGTGCCCGCGAGAAAGAGCGGCGGCGCGGGGATGAAGAAGGGAAGCGTGGCGCGGACGCCGTAGCGTCGGCAGGCGACGTAGTGCCCGGCTTCGTGCGCGAGCAGGATGGAGAGCAGCGCGGCGGCGAACGTCGCGCCCGCGGCGATCAGTTCCGTGTGCGCGAGCGCCTGTTGGAGCAGTTCGCGGACGGAGAGGAAGTAGTAGGCCGGGACGTAGACGACGTAGCCGAGCCAACCGGCGGGCGCGGCGAGGTTCGGTTCAACTTCCGTGAAGCCCGCCGCCATCGTTGCCTGCATGATCCCTGCGAGCGTGGCCGTCACGGCGGTCAGCACAAAGAGCGCGCCCGCACGCGCCCACTCACGCACGGTCGGTCGCGCCGACGGCTGAACCCATGGTGCGTGTTGAGAAGCGAGAGGCGGGAGCGTTTGAAGTGTCTCGGACATAATTCGAGTGACGAGTGACGAGTGACAAGTGACAAGCCGGAAGAAAGTAAATCGTGAATCGTCAATCGTGAATAGAGAAAACCAGTCTTCTTCTATTCACGATTGACGATTCACGATTTATGGCTTTCTTCTAGTCACGATTTACTTCTTTTCTTACTCGTCACTTGTCACTCGTCACTTGTCACTGTATTCGGCACATCGGTGTCGTGTCCGGCATCGTCTTCGGTGTCGAAGCCGTGGGCTTG
>JAUZFQ010000172.1 GCA_030838445.1 Pyrinomonadaceae bacterium
ACATCCACATGGAACGACAGCCCAACGCGTCCGCACCGCCCGCCCGAACTACTTCACCCGGCTAAAGACCGCCTCGTAATAAATGCCTTCGCCGTCCTTACGAATCGGGACGATGAATATCTCCAAGTCGCTCAAATGCTCGTGCTCCATCCGGTAGATGCTCTGCGGGAGGAAGAGTTCGAGGGGGCCGCGAAAGTATGCCGAGAAGCGTTCGGCCTGCCCCGGCACGTCGCCGTGCGTCTGCACCTCGACCAGTTCTAACTCAACCACCTGCTCCGGCGCGACGCCGATGCGGAACTTCGTGTTCAACTGCTCCGAGAGCGAATCCCTCGTCAGATGCTCAAGTGTCATGTTCGTCCTTTACGATTGATTGAGGCGGGAAAAAATGCTCGCTGCAGGACTCGAACCTGCGACATCACGCGTGTGAGGCGTGCGCTCTACCAACTGAGCTAAGCGAGCACAAGAGAATGTTTGAAGAGGCGGCATGCTAACAAAGCGGGCGGGGGAGCGTCAAGCGAGGCGTGCCCGGACGCTCCCCCGAAAGGTGCGTTTGAAAGTTTTCGCGCGGCCGGTTGTTACTGACCGCCCATCGGCGGATCGTTCGGGCCGGCGGGTTGCGTACCGTTGACGTGGATGGTGCTGGCGTTGCCGTCTATGTAGTAGAACTCTTTGCCGGTGGCGGTCACGCCGTCGGGCTTTTGCGGGTCGGCGTTGACGGTGTAGAGCGGCGGCGTGTTGCCGGTCTTCGGCGTCGCCTTGAGGCGGAAGAAGTAGCCCTCGACGAGCGGGTCTTCGCCCGCGTAGCGGCGGTCTAACTGCCCGTCGGCGATCAGTTGATCGAACGTCCCGTAGGTACTGCGGTTGTGCGAGTTGTAATAAATGCGCTGCTCGACGGCGATGGCTTGCAGCGTGCGGATGGCGGCGGCCTGATTGGCCGAGCGCACGCTCGACTGCCACGCCGGGATGCCGACGCCGACGAGAATGCCGATAATTGCGATCACGATCATCAACTCGATGAGCGAAAACCCGCGTTCATTGGTGCGACGTTTTAAATCTTGAGACATCTTTACTTCCTCGAATGGTGGGAATCTGATACTGCCGACCTTTACACGAAAGAAACTGCCCGCGAGTTCCGTTTTTCGCGCGCCCGCGCGCACTCTATTTAGTCAATTCGGCGAGACGGATTCTACTACACCGCCGCGCGGCAAGTCACGAAAGGAGATGTCGGAGGTCGGAGGTCAGAGGTCTTTGAAGACAGCTTTTAAACGGTCTCCGGCATCCGACTTTTAACCTCTGACCTCTAACCTCTCTTTCATGTACAATGTCGAGGCCGGGAGAGCCGGGGGAGCGATTGATGAGACGTTTACAGACGGCGCACGAGAGCGGGGGGGAAGCGGAGGCCGGATCGTCTTCGGCGGCGGCCGAGGGCGTCGCGCGACTGCACGCGGCCATCGAGGGCGTCATCAAGGGCAAGAGCGAGGCGGTGCGACTCACCCTCGTCGCGCTCCTGGCGGGCGGCCACCTGCTCGTCGAAGACGTGCCCGGCGTCGGCAAGACCACGCTCGCGCAGGCGCTCGCGCGCGCCCTCGACTGCACCTTCCAGCGCATCCAGTTCACCTCGGACTTGCTGCCCTCGGATGTGATCGGCCTGTCAGTCTACAACGAGCCGAGGGGCGCGTTCGAGTTCAAGCCCGGCCCCATCTTCGCCAACGTCGTGCTCGCCGACGAGATCAACCGCACCACGCCGAAGACGCAATCCGCGCTCTTGGAAGCGATGGGCGAAGGCCACGTCACCGTCGAGGGCACGACGTATCAACTGCCCGCGCCCTTCATCGTCGTCGCCACGCAGAACCCCATCGAACACCACGGCACTTACCCTCTGCCCGAATCGCAACTCGACCGCTTCATGCTCCGCCTGCGCATCGGCTACCCCGACGCCGAGATGGAGAAGGTGATCGTGCGCGACCGCGCCACCGGCGATCCGCTCGACGAGATGCGCGCCGTGCTGTCGGCCGCGGACGTCGCCGCGCTGCAACGCGAGGTGGCGGGCGTCTCGGTTGACGACGCGCTCGTTGACTACCTGATGCGCATCGTCTCGGCCACGCGCAACTCGGAGATGCTCGACCTCGGCGTCAGCCCGCGCGGCACGCTCGCGCTCTTCCGCGCCGCGCAAGCCCTCGCGCTCACCGAAGACCGCGCCTACTGCGTGCCCGACGACATCAAACGACTCGTCCTCCCCGTCTTCGCGCACCGCCTCGTCGTCAACTCGCGCTTCTCGTCCACGCTCCGGCGCAGCGAAGAGGCCGAGGCCGTCCTGCGCGAGATCATGAAGACGATCAGCGTGCCGCTGTAACACCAAACCGCGATCAGTTATGGTCGGTGCATCCCGCGCCAACAACTTCGGCCGCGGCTGGCCGAGGCAGACCAACTATGAGGTTGAGCAAAAACTGGCGACGCGCGATCCTGTGCGCCGCTCTGGCCTCGACCGGCGTCAAGATTTTTCTCGCGCTCCGCAGCGGCGGGACGCTCGACGTTTACGCCTTCGGGGAATTTCTGGCGAACATACGCGAGGTGGGCGGCATCGGCGCGTACTACCGCACGGGGCGGGCGGGCAATCCCTTGAACCACCCGCCGTTCATGCTTCACGTGATCCGCGGCATGGGTCTGCTCGCCGACGCGACTCATTTGCCCTTCCGTTTCTGGCTCCGCTTTCCAGCCATCCTCGCAGACCTCGGCAACCTCTTCCTCGTCTGGAAAATCGGCGAACGCCTGCCCGCGCTCAGGCCGTCGCCGCGCGCCCTGCTCCTGTTGGCCGTCTATCCCGGCTCGATCCTGATCTCCGGCTTCCACGGCAACACAGACCCGGTCATGATCTTCTTCGTCCTCCTGTCTATTTACCTGCTGGCCTCGCCGCAGGGCGGTGCGTCGTGGCTGGCGGGCGCGGCGTTCGGGATGGCCGTCAACATCAAGATCGTGCCGCTCGTCTTCGCGCCCGCGATCTTTCTCTTCTTGCCCGTGCAAACGCGCGTCAGGTATTTCGCGGCGGCGGCGGCGGTCTTTCTCGTCGGCTCGCTCCCCTATCTGGCACAAGACCCGGCCGTCATCTGGAAGACCGTGCTCGGTTACAAAAGCCGGTACGGCAGTTGGGGATGGACGCGTCTGGCGGTCAAGGCTTTCCCACACTTGCCCCGGCCGCTGAACTCGAACCACGAGTTGACGGGCGCGCACGCGCTCGCCGCGACGGCGGGCAGGTACGTGATGCTGGCCGCACTCGTCGCCGCGTCCGTCTGGATGAACCTGCGGCGACGCAGCAGGCCGCCGCTCTTCCTACAGTGCGGCTTTCTCGCCTTCCTCTTCATCTTCCTGACGCCGGGTTTCGGCCCGCAGTATCTGGCGTGGCTCGTTCCTTGGATGTTCGTGCCGGGGGCGTGGGGCACGAGGCTCTACTACGCCGCGAGCGCCTGCTACACCACGCTCGTCTACCTGACCCTCTCCGGCGCGGCGCGCGTCGCACTCAACCTGCCCGGACTGTTGCCCGGAAGCGTCTACCTCGCAGTCGAGTTGGCGTGCTGGCTCTCCGTCCTCGCCGCGCTTGTCAGTTGCTGTAGGCTTCTGCGAAATTATCCCGGCGCGGCCGATCCGCCTGCGGCGCACGTCGCGCGCTGAATCCGCCCGCCGCCGCGGCGCGTGCGGCAAACTGTCGGGCAACGCCGCCGGAGGGACGGCGCGTACCACTTTCGCTATGGCATGGTTCAGACATCTGCGCGTGTGGCGCAACGCGATCTTCGGGACGCTCTTGGTCGGGTGCGGTCTGTTGGTGGCGGTCGTCACTTCGTGGGCGCGGCACACGGGTGATTGGGAGTTGGCGCGCGCGGGGGCGATCACGTCGCTCGTGTTCGTCCTGCTGATCACGATCTTCGTCGTGCCGCCGCTGCTGCGTTCGGCGCGCGCGGAGGTCGGGCGGCTCGACCCGCCGTTTCAGTTGACGGCGGGCGGCCTCATCTTCATCGGCATCTTCCTCTCGGTCGCGTTCGCCGCCTACAACACGGGCAACAACCTGCTCTTCATGATCTTCTCGGTCTTGGCCTCGACGCTCTTCGTCGCGTGGACGGCCGCGCGCGCCTCCTTGCGCGATCTCGTCGTCTCGGCGCGTTTCCCCGATCACATCTTCGCGGGCGAACCCGCGCCCGTCCTCGTCAGTCTCCACAACACGAAGCGTCTGCTGCCCTCTTTCTCGATCCTCATCGAATCGCGCAACCAGATTTTCGCGGACGACGTGACGGCCGCGACCAACCGCACGGCGAAGAAGAAGCGACGACGACGGCGGGAACGCCCGCGCTACGCCCGACGCGCGCTCGCTTATTTCGTCCACGTGCCGCGGCGCGCGAAGGCCGAGCAGCGCGTCGAGCAGTTGTTCCCTAGGCGCGGCCACGTCCTCGTCACCGGCTTTGAACTCTCCACGCGCTTTCCCTTCGGCTTCTTCCGCCTGCGCCGGAGACTTCGCGCACGCAACGTCGAACTCGTCATCTATCCCAAACTCGAAGCCGCGAGCGACGAGCTACACCTGCTGCCGATGAACGCCGGGCGCATGCTCTCCGCACGTCGCGGCGCGGGGCACGACTTGCACTCCCTGCGCGACTATCAACCGCAGGACGACATGCGCCACATTGATTGGAAGGCGACGGCGCGTGCGAGCCGTCTCGTCGTCCGCGAGTTCACGTCCGAAGACGAGCGGCGCGTTCACATCGTCTTCGACACGCGCGCGCTCGACGGCGCGACGGACGGCGCGGGCGGCGCGGAGAAATTTTTCGAGGCGCGTTTCGAGCGCGGCGTGACGGTCGCCGCCTCGCTCGTCGCACACTTTCTAGAAGAGCGCGCCGAAGTCCGTCTCACGCTCGGCGAAGAGGCCGGACACTACGGCGCGGGGCGCGAACACCTCTACGCCTCGCTGCGCCGCCTCGCCCTCGTCCGCCCGCACGAAACAAAGGACGCGACGACGGGCGCGACAACAGGTGCGATGACAGGTGCGGCGACGAGTGCAGCTAACCACGAACCTGAACTCTGGTCGTCGCTCGCCGCCGCGTCCAACAACGCGGACTCACACTACGTCATCCTGCTCACCACATCTGCGCCCGGTTCGATCCCCGCCCACGTCTGGCGCATGTCGCACGTCATCTATCTCTGAAACGATGAACGAGAAAACGTTCTTTGTCCGTAGTCAGTTGTCAGTTGTTCAAGATAGTCTTTAGCGATTCGTGTGAGAGCCACAGGCAACTGACAACTGACCACGGACAACGGACTGTCTCCTACTTCATCATTTCCGCCGCCGCGTGGCCGCTGCGGATGCAGTCGGGGACGCCCGCGCCGCCATAGGCGTTTCCGGCGAGTTGGAGGGTGGGGAAGCGTTGGAGGCGTCGGCGGATGCGCGCGACGCGTGCGAGGTGGCCGAGATGATACTGCGCCATCGAGCGCGGCCAACGCTCGACGTGCGCAAAGACGGGCGCGCGTTCGATTCCGAGCAGCGCGCGGAGGTCTGCCTGCACGGCGGCGATCATGCGTTCGTCGTCGAGCGCGTACATCTCCGGTTGAAGCGCGCCGCCGACGAAGGCGCGCAGCAGTGCATGATCTGCGGGTGCGCGCCCGGCGAACTTCACGCTGCTGAAAGTGCAGGCGAGCGCGTTGCGACGTTCGACGTAGGGGACGACGAAGCCGAAGCCGTCGAGCGGGTGCGGGATGTCGCGGCGACGAAAGGCGAGGTTGACGGTCGCGGTCGAAGCGTATGGGATGGCGGCGAGTTCGGCGGCGAGTTCCGCGTCAACGCCGCCGAGCAGACGCGCCGACGCGTAAGCGGGCAGCGCGAGGCAGAGCGCATCGGCCGTAATCGTTTCACCACCGCGTGCAGTAGTTTCATCGTCGCTGCTCGTCGCGTCGCCCGCGCAGAGGCGCAAGTTCCATTGTCGCGTGTGCGAATCGAAGTTGATCGCTTCGACCGTGGTGTTGAGTCGCGCCGTCGCGGGGGGGAGCGCGGCGGCGAGGGCGTCAGTGAGCGTCTGCATGCCGCCGTCGAAGGAGAGGAAGAGACTGTAGCGCGCGCCGCTCGTGCCGCGCGTGGCGTCGGCGGCGCGGCGGGGCGGCGCGCGCGCCACATTGCGAGGATGATGCTGCGATGCGTGCGCTCCATGTTGAGGAAGCGCGGCATCGTCGCGCGCAGGCTCAACTGTTCCGGGTCGGCCGTGTAGATGCCGCCGACCATCGGCTGCGCCATGCGCTCCAAAGCCTCGCGCCCGAAACGTCGCCGGACAAACTCCGCGAGGCTTTCGTCATCGTCATCGCCGTCAACACTGCGCGCGCCAGCGCGACGCGGGAGGAAGAGATCGAGCGCCATGCGCGCCTTACCCGACCAACTGAAAATGTCCGTCGTGACGAACGGCCAGAAGCGCGAGGGCGCGAGCAGGTGAAAGCCTTCGGGCACGGGGCGCAGCCGCCCACCGCGCACGATGAATGAGCGTCGGTGCGCGGCGTTCGTTTCGAGGAGGCGCGATTCGAGACCGAGTCGGCACGCGAGTTCGAGGGCTTCGGGCTTTTCGGAGATGAAGGCGTCGGGGCCGCCTTCGAGTAGGAAGCCGTCGCGCGTGTGGGTGCGGATCGTGCCGCCGAGTCGCGCAGAGGCTTCGATGAGGACGACTTCGGGCGCGTCTGCGTGAGACCGCGCGTGTTCTGTGAGTTGATGCGCCGCCGCCAGCCCGCTGATGCCGCCGCCGACGATGGCGACGCGCCGCCGTCGCGGCCTGTCTCCTTCAAGCGGGGCGTTCATTCGTTGATGCGGGGCGCGCGGCGTGGGGGGCTTGCGCCGTGGTGGTGGCGGGTCGCCCTGCGGCTGCGCCCATCAGGCAGCAGTCGGCGGGGCAGACATCTTCCTTCGCGCCGCGCGTGCCGAGCGCGGGTCGCAAGGAAGCGCCGGTCTGTCGTTCGACGATGAGGTCGCGGATCATCTTGATGAAGGTGGGGTGCGTGCCGACGGTCGCCGCGCGGACGAGGTTGATTCCGATCTCCGTTGCGACTTGCCGCGCCTCCGTGTCGAGGTCGTACAAGACTTCCATGTGATCGGAGATAAAGCCGACGGGGGCGACCAACACGTCCGTCACGCCCGACGTTTTCAAAACGCGCAGATGATCGCAAATGTCAGGTTCGAGCCACGGCTGCGCGGGCGAGCCGGAGCGACTTTGAAAGACGAGTTGCCAGCGCGCATGTCCCGCGCCTTCCACGACGAGGCGACAGGTCTCCAAAAGTTGCGCTTGATAGTCGCAGTTGGTCGCCATTGAGAGCGGGATGCTGTGCGCCGTGAAAGCGACGTGCGCCCCGTCGCGTCTGTCCGCCGGAATCTCTGCGAGCGCGGCCTGCAAGTTTTCGATGTTCGGCGCGATGAAGCCGGGGTGATTATAAAAGACGCGCAGCTTATCAACTTGCGGCGCGCCCTCGCCCACGGCTTCGCGCGCGCGTTCGATGTCTTCGCGATACTGGCGGCAGCCGGAGTAGGAACTGTAGGCGGAGGTGACGAAGGCGAGCGCGCGGCGTCGGCCGTCGGCGCGCATCTGCCGGAGCGTGTCGGCGAGAAGCGGATGCCAGTTGCGGTTGCCCCAGTAGACGGGGAGGTTGAGATCGCTCGCGGCCAGTTCGCGTTCGAGCGCGGCGATGAGCGCGCGGTTCTGCCCGTTGATCGGGCTGACGCCGCCGAACAAATCGTAGTGGTGCGCGACCTGAAGCATGCGCTCGCGCGGGACGTTGCGCCCGCGGAGCACGTTTTCGAGAAACGGCAACACCTCGTCGGGCGCTTCGGGGCCGCCGAAGGAGACGACGAGGAGCGCGTCGTAAGGTTCTGTCAGTTGCGGATCGTTCAACGGAAATCTCCCCCTTGAATAGTCGCCGCTGCGAATCTATCCCAACGCGCGTTTACAACTGCGCGTAGTCGAGCAGCCCCGTCTGGAAAGTCATCTTCCAGTGGCCTTCGACCTTTGAATAGACTTTACAGGCGCGGCCTTGCCAGCGGAAGTCGCGGCCGTCGCGGCGGTCGCGCCAGAGCGTGTCCACGTCAACGACGGCGAACGCCCCGTCGCCCTCTATCGTCAACACGATCTTCACGATCTCGCGCCGGTTGTGGACGAGTTCGTGCGTGTCGAACAACTCTTGCCAGTTCGCGCGCCAACGCTCGTAGTCGTAGCGACCCGCCCAGAAAATCCACGTCGCCGGATCGTGCGAGCGCGCGTCGGGCGGCCACGGCCACACCATGTCCGGGTGAAAGACGGTCAACAGCAGCGCGACATCTTGCGTGTCCCAAGCGCGCGTCTCGCGGTTGATGATCTCTTTGATCTCGGCTTCGAGCGTGTCCCTCGGTTGTTCGCCCGCCGTCTGATTCATCAGAGGGCTTTGCAACTGAAGGGGCGCAGCTTGAAGTAAGCCTTCACCTGCACGCCGGTCATGTAACGCTGCTCGACGATGGTTTCGTAGGGCAGGACGATGGTGCGTCTGGTGAGCTGCCAAGAGCCGTTCCTGTTCTGCGTGCTGACGTTCAAGTCGAGCGTCACGCCGTCGTTGCGCTTCTCGGTGATGACGACGGAATAAGAGACGGGCGAGGCGTGGTTCGCGGCCGACTGATTCGGCACGGCGTCGCCGAAGGCGCGCATCTCTTTGGCCTTCGCGGGCATGCTCAGCACGACGCGCTGCCCGCCGTTGAAGTTCGGGATCGTCAGTTCGACCGCGATGTTGCCTTTGTCCACACGCGGCTTGCAGGTCTTCTGGGCGCGGGCGTCGGCGGCGAAGATGAATAAGAGTCCGGCACACACGAGTAGGCCGAAGGGGGTGCTTCGTTTTTGCGTCAGCATTAGGGGAACTTCCTCAAGGGGTCTAGGGGTTGATGTCCGGCTCGAACGGGCGAGGGAGCACCCGTCGAACGCTGCTTTAACTTTTCAACGAACCGTCGAACTAAACGGGACACGCCATCAACCGCGACTGATGTCTTCGAGGGCGATGCGGTTGTGAAAGCGGATGCCGAACGTGCCGCCGGGGAGGGGCACGAGGTCGGCGCGCTGCGGGCGCGTCGGGAGATGGAGGCGCGGCAGGTGCATGTCGCCCGCCTCTTCGAGCGCGAGCGTCAGGTGGTATTCGCTGACCTCCGCGCTCTCGAAATCGTTGGGGTCTGCGACCGCCACCATCTCGACCATCACTTCGCCCCGCTCGCCGAGGAACACGATCTCCAGTTGGCAGACGGGACACGCGAGTTCTTCCGCGTGCAGGGGCATCCGGCAACGCGGGCAGCGATGCCGTCCCCAGAAACGAATTTTGTCGAGCATGTTGTCGTTCATCTTTAACGTAGCTCTCACACGGAATTTCAAATCTCAGAGTTGAACTCTCGAATTTGAAATCTCGGACTTGAAATTTCAACTTTCAACTTAACAGACTATCTCCGGCTCAACTCGTGAACCGCTTCGACGAGGGCGAGGACGTTCTCGACGGGCGTCTCCGGCAGGATGCCGTGACCGAGGTTGAAGATGTGGCCGGGGCGTCCTCCGGCTTGTTGGAGTATGCGCCCGACGTGCTCTCGGATGATCGCGGGAGAGGTGAACAGCAGGATTTGATCGAAGTTGCCCATCACGGCGCGGTCATAACCGATGCGCCGCCAACCTTCGTCCAAAGGGATGCGCCAGTCGAGGCCGATCACGTCGCCCCCGGCCTCGCGCAACAGTTCGAGGAGGGTGGCTGTCCCCGTCCCAAAGTGTATCACGGGCGTGCCCGGTCGAATGTTGCGAATTGCTTGCAATGTGTGCGGCAGGACAAACTCGCGGTAATCCTCGGGGCTAAGACAGCCGACCCACGAGTCGAAAAGTTGGACGGCCTGCGCGCCCGCCTCGATCTGGGCGTTGAGATAAAGGGGAAGAGCGCGCGCGACACGCGACATCAACGCGTGCCACGCGCCGCTGTCGGCGTGCATCAGTCGCTTCGTGTGGATGTAGTTTTTCGACCCGCCACCCTCGATCATATAAGAAGCCAAAGTGAAGGGCGCGCCCGCGAAACCGATGAGCGGCAGGTCGGGTTTGAGCGCACTGCGCGTTTGGCGGATCGCCTGCATCACGTAGTCGAGGCTGTCGGCCGACTCCATTTCGCGCAGGCGGTCAACGTCGGCGGCCGTGCGCACGGGGTTGTGGATGACGGGGCCTTCGCCTTTGGCGAATTCGAGTTCGAGGCCGAGTGGTTCGAGGATGAGCAGGATGTCGGCGAAGATGATCGCGGCGTCCACGCCGAGACGTTCGGCGGCGTAGACCGTCACTTCCGAGGCGAGTTCAGGCGTCTTGCAGAGTTCGAGAAAAGTGGTGCGGGCGCGCACCTCGCGGTATTCGCGCATGTAACGCCCGGCCTGCCGCATCAGCCAGACGGGCGTGTAAGGCACGCTCTCGCGGCGGCACGCGCGCATGAAGGGGCTATTGTGCAGCGCGTCGGTCGTCGGGTTGTCGCTCGTTAAGTTGTTGGCTTGAGTGGTCGGGCTGTTGATCGTCAAGTTCGTCTGTCCACACTTCCGCGAAACCTGTGGCGGCGGCGGGGCGTACAAAATTGCTGGATAGCGACGCCCTGCCTGTCGAATCCGGCCGCCCGGACAAGTGCAGACTACAATACGAAGCCCCGCGAGCGCGAGTCGCCGCGCGACTTTTAACCTGATTTGAACCACTTTCATGCACGAAGCGCGCGGCCTTGAGAGTTAAGCGTCGCCGCCGGGCGCAAATTATTTGCCACAAACGAAGCGCGGGCGGTGTTTATGAGGGTGAGAGCGCCGAAGATGAGCGAGACGGCCGCAGAGGCTCTGAGAAATTTAGAAGTGGCTACCCCCGCCCACCAGCAGACCGCGACCGACGCCAACGCTCTCGGCTTTGACGAGGCATTTATGTTGCATCACCGCGCCGTCTACAATACGTCCTACGCGCTTCTGCGCGACGCCGGGCTGGCCGAAGACGTGACGCAGGAAGTTTTCCTGCGGCTCTATCACCAACTCGACGCCCAGCCGCCGAAGGACGAATTTTTGCGCCCGTGGCTGCTCAGAGTGGCGATCAATCTTTCGCACAACACCATGCGCAGCCGCACTCGTTCGGTGGCGCGCGAGGAAGAGTTTGCGAAACAGACGGTCGGGACGGACGGGTTGACCGCGCCGCTCGACGCCGACTACGAACGCCGCACCGAAATCGAAGAAGCGCGCCGCGCGCTGGAAAAGATCGAAGAGCCGATGCGCAGTTGTCTCTTACTCAAACAGCAGGGCTTGTCTTACCGCGAGATCGCGGCCACACTGTCCGTCAACGAAACTTACGTGGGCAGTCTGGTGGCGCGCGGGCGAAAGGAATTTGCGAGATTGTACGGAAAGATCGGAGGACGCCGTTGATGGACACCTGTCTCGACGAAGGAACATTGCAAGCGTATCTGGACGGCGAACTCTCCCCCGACGTGTCGAACAACATGGCGGCGCACCTCGCCGCGTGCGCCCCTTGCGCCGCGTCCGCACGCGCGGCCGAACAGGAACTCGCACTCTTCTCCGAAGCCTACGCGCCCGCGCTCTCCGCCGTCAGCGTGCCCACGGAAAAACTTCGCGCGCGTCTCGACGAAGCGATTGCGGAATTGAACGCGCCGCAACGCGGCTTTGCAAAGACGCCCGCCGTGGCGTCGCCCCTGCGCGCTTTCTTCGGCTCGCTGGTCGCGTCTCTGACGACCTTCACGCCGCGTCAGGCGACCGCCTTCGCCAGTTTTCTGGTCGCCGTCGCGCTTCTCCTCGTCTTCGCGTTGATGCAGACCCCGGATCGCCCGAACACTCCGAACAGGCCGCAAGAGATCGCGCAGGTTAACCAGACGCCCGTGCCGTCCGTCGTGCAAAGCAGCACGGCGCGCAACGACGCGTCGTCGGCAGTTCAAACGCCGGGCGAAGAGGACAAGACGCCTGCTCTCGCGGCGAGCGGCGAACGCCGTCCGGCTTTCGTGAAGGCCGGACTCAACACGCGCGCGCAAGCCGCGACGACAGCGCGCGAGGGACGTGACAACGCGTCGGAAGTTGCGACCAACGTCACCACCACGACCGCGCCGCCCGCGACGAATAACGAGCCGGTGCTGGCCGACGAAAAGACTTATTTAAGCTCCATCGCTTCGCTCACCTCCGCCATCGAGACGCAGGGCGCGGAGGGCATGTCGCCGACGCTGCGCGCAGAGTACGAGCGCAATCTGGCGGTCGTCAATCAGGCCATCGTGTCGTCGCGCGTGGCGGCGCGGCGCAACCCGCAGGACACGGACGCGAAGGAATTTTTGCGTGCCGCCTATCAAAACAAGGTCGAGTTGTTGAGCGCCGTGGCCGACCAGACGCAGTTCGCCAGCGGCCGTGATTAACCCGATTATCTACGGCGGCGCGTTGCCCGACGCCAACGCCGCGTGTTTATTAAAGCTATTAAAGGAACTTTTTTCAGGATGAGACGGAATAGTTATTATCTGCCGGTGCTCGCCGCAGTGTGCCTGCTGCTGTCGTGCCTCTGCGCTTCGGGAACTGCCGCCCGCGCGCCGCGTGGAATTGACGCGGGCAGCAAGGGAGACGGCGGCGCGAGCCGGGTCGTGACGGCGGAGCAGACGCTCCCCGCCGAGGCGACGGTGACGCTGCTGGCGTGCGTGGAGACGGGCGACGTGGTGGTGCGCGGCTGGGATCGCAAAGAGGTGCGCGCCCGCTCGAACGACGCCTCGCGCATCGAACTGCGCCGCGCCGACGCGACCGCCGACCCGAATCCCGCGACGCGCATCGAGGTGCTCGTCGCCAAAGATCAGGCCGAGCCTGCGCGCCCCGGCCTGTGCAGCAACTCGGGCAATCTCGAACTCGACGTGCCGCGCGGCAGCACCGTCCAGATCAAGGGCAACACCGGCGACATCAGCGTGCAGGGGGTCGCCAACGCGAGGATGAAGACTTTGAGCGGCGACATAGACATGAGCGGCGTCACGAAGTCCGTCGAGGCGTGGAGCGCGAACGGCGTGATCGTGTTGCGAAATGCGAGCGGGCGGGCGCGTCTGGAAACCATCAGCAGCGAGATCGTCGCCAGCGATCTCACGGCGACCGAGGCGGGCGACGAGTTTTTCGCCAAGTCTGTGAGCGGCGAGATCACGCTCGCCAAACTCGCGCACACGCACGTCGAAGCGTTCACCACGAACAGTTCGATTGATTACACGGGCGCGCTCGCCGGGGGCGGCCTCTACACCTTCAAGAGCCATTCGGGCAGCGTGCGCCTCTCGCTCCCTTCGGACGCCTCTTTCCAACTCAACGCCAAAGTACATCACTCCGGCGAGATCATCACCGACTTTCCCATCCGGCAAGTGCCGGTGAAGATGAGCGACGATCCTAACAACCCCGCCACCGTCGGCGGCCCGTTGTTGAGCGACGGGCGGCTCACAGGCGTCACGGGCAAAGGCGACAAACGCGACGCGACGCTCATCCTGTCGTCCTTCAGCGGCACGCTGCACTTGCAGCGGCAGCCGTAGGCGGAGTTTCAAGTTTCGGGTCTGAATAGGTTTCAAGTTTCAGGTTTCAAGTTTCAGGACTGAAAATTTAGTTGGCAGCTTTAGTTATGGTTGACGGGTTTGGAGCGTTTTATAGTTGTGGCCTTCGATTTGCTGACGTTTCGATAACGATTCAAGGGCTGGTGAAGGATTTAACCTGAAACCTGAAACTTGAAACCTGAAACCCAAACTTGAAACCCACCATTTGAAACTAAAAAAAACTTGCCACGAAATAAACGACGGCGGTGTTTTCACAGTATAAGCGGTGAGGGAGTTTGAAAAAGCGGCG
>JAUZFQ010000044.1 GCA_030838445.1 Pyrinomonadaceae bacterium
TCTCACTCCTTGAAGAGATTACCGAGTCAACACTCATATCAGTGTGTTGCGGCTCGTATTTGCGGGATGTAGCGCGGTCATAAATTTCTGTAATGATGTTTACATCTACCCACTCAATTACAGGAACGCACACGCCGTCACCGAACCCGGTGAGGGACTGATTAATGCCCCGTTGAATATTGAAGGTGGGAGCGCCCTGTAACCGCGCGTACTCTCGTGGTGTCATCCAGCGCATTTTCACCTCTCCGGCCTGAACCAACACAATGAGTTGCCGGGCGCTTCCGCCGTTTGCCGTTCGCAGGCACCCTGCGATTCCGTCAAAGCGAATCTCAACGCGCGTCGTCCCATTACGGATGCGCCGGAAGCCAGTTCCGATTGACGTTGTGCCGGATTGGCGGAACTGCTCTATTTCATTGCGATGCGCCTCGCTGGTACGATTGAGATGTTTCTCTACCTCCTCCTTAACCCACCACGTCTGCCGGTCGTCCACGTCTATAAACGAGGAGATAGTATTTTTAACTTTCGGGAGCGGAGGCAGGCGATGTGCCACCCAGCCCGTGGGCAGCTTGGTAGACTTCATAGCGCCTAAAAGTTTCTTGCTGGTCGCACCGTTCCTACTAGTTATCTCGGAAGCCCACGTGTCGGCGTCGTGCGTTACGGAAGACATGATTTCGGGGAGGGTTCCGACGATGAATAATCGTGGCCGGCTTTGTGGGACGAAATATTTTGCATCAACAATCACTGCGTCGAGGTAATAGCCTAAACCAGCGACAGCCTGACAAGTTTTTTTGAACTCCTCTCCCTCTCTGCTGGAGAGGAGGCCGACCACGTTTTCGAGCAGCACAATCGGCGGCATCAACCCGCGTTTTTCGAGGCGACGCATAACTTTGATAAACCCGAACAGCGCTCCCGAGTCCGTGCCTGAGAGGCCGCGCATCTGGCCTGCGAGCGAAAGGTCTTTGCAAGGGAAAAACGCGGTAGCCAGCCCGGCACGCTCGCTAATGTGCTCTAACACGCTGCCGGTATTCCAGATGTCTTCACGATGGAAATACGTCGCGCCGGGGAATTCGTCCAGATACATCTCCTGCTTCTTTTCAGAGATGTCATTCGCGTAAAGGCACTCCCAGCCAGAGCGCTGTAAGCCGAGGTTGACAAGCCCGATCCCCGCAAAAAATTCCAGAAATGTTTTCTGAGTGACCAATAGGCTCCTCCCAATCAGTGTGAATGGTAGTTATATCCCGTGGACTTAAAGACCGCAACCTGTGCATCCTTCGTTCCGTGGAGAAGGACTTCAAAATTCTGTTCGGGCAGCGATTGCGCCAGCTTCGCAAGGAAGTTGGTCTCTCGCAGGAGGCGCTGGCTCATGAATCGGGCTTGGATCGAAGCTACGTCGGCGGCGTAGAGCGCGGTCAATATAACATCTCGCTTCTGAACATCTGCCAGCTCGCTGTAGCTCTGGGTGTCTCCCCCCATGAGTTGCTCAAGTTTCAAGCCAAAGGCCAGAAGCAGTAGCGCGTTCGTTATGAAAAATAACAGAACCGATCAGGTTTATCGGCACATTCTACGTCAGATTGAGCGAGATCAGACCCAACTAGCAAACCTTGCGCCGCAGGTTGATTGGTATGGGAGAGTTTTAGCAACGGCGGAAACGGCCATCCCGCTCATTGTCGCGGCAGCCCAACCCTTGATGCGTCACGTCGAATCCTCTCTTAACAGCCCTTCCGTGGTGCGAACCATATGGCAGAGGCTCAAGGGCGGGCTGGAGGACAAAGCGTTGGCGGGGGAGATGGACGACGCACTACAGCGCGAGCAGCTTCTGCTCTCCGTCATTACAGGCGAAACCGTCTCTAAACTCATCGCAGATTTCCTTTGTGGTCTGTACCCGGACATCGCGCAGAACAATCGGAGCACCTATCCTGATTTGTACTTATTAACGACGGACTATTCAGGACTCCCGAAGCGGAAACGCGGTCTCGCCGAGGGGCCAGCTCTCAAAGGCGGGAAGCCCACGTCAGTGCCCGATGGGATTGAAATAAAGTCGAACCGCGGTCTAAGAATTCGCGTTGACTGTCATCACGACCATCAAGGGTTACATCTAGCCCTAACATTTGACCAAGAAGGAAGGTGGAGAGCACATGACGTGTATCTAGCCTACCTCTCGAAAGCAAACTACAAACGCGCGGAGAGGAACACAACTGCGACGACCGACAAATTCTCGTTCGGTCATGCGCCGTTCATTTCGGCGACAACTGGTCAGATAGAGGTGGGGCTGCTCGAAGAGATAGAGGATTAATGCGGGCGTGGAAGAAAGAGCGCTCCTCTCTATTTTTGAAGTGTTTGATACTGAATTTCGAACATTGAAATATAAATGATTAAGGTTGAATAGAAGTCATCGTTCCCGCCGCATTGACGACACACATGCCCTCGCCGCCCCTTCTCGGCTTTATCTCAATGTTGACCTGCTCAGTGTTGCTGAGGAAGTTCATACCTGCGGGATGTGGAAGCTAAAACGGCGTGTGCGACATTTCATGTCGCCAATAAGTTATCGTGGGGCGAGCGGTTGGAAGGTGTCGCCGTTTTTGAAGGTGAGGGCTTGCTTGCGGTCGTCCTGTTTGACGTTGACGAGGTTGATCTGATCGTCGTAGAGGTCGAACATGAATTGATTGCGGAGTTGTGCGCCCGCGCAACCGTCGGGCAGGCTGGCCTCGAAGTAGAGCCACGCGCTGTCGACGCCCGCGTCCATCCCGACCCAGGAGAGTTTTACGTTCTCGCCTTTGGCGTTTTTCAACTGGAAAGTCTCTTGCAGGTAGGCGACGAGGAGCGGCTCTGACTCCTTCTTTTGGTCGAGCCGCACGGCCTTGCCGCTCCGGCGGCCGAGGACGTTTTCCAGATCGTCCGGGAACGTCCGCAGGGTGATTTGCAGCGAACGCTCCGGCGCGTTGTAGTCGGCCTCCGTAAAACTCGTGTGGAACTTGTGCGCCGCTGAGGCCAAGGGGACGCCACCACGCGCCGCCGACAGCCCGAACGCCGCGACGAGCGCGAGACCCAACATGTAACCGGCAAACTTCATAAGACTGTCAGTTGTTCTTTGTCCGTGGTCAGTTGTTCAAGACCATCTTTAGCAACTCGCGTGGCGAGCACACGCAACTGACAACTGACCACGGACAAAGAACGCCTTCCCTTCATCCCTTAATTCGTCGGCGTCGGCTGCGGCGCGGGCGTCTGTTTGCGTTCGAGCAGTTGCATGGGGTTGGGCTGCGCCTGCTGGTCTTTGAAGAGTTGGAAGCGCGACTTGACGGGGCGGCGCGGGAAGCTGTTGTTCGCCATGTCCACGTCGGCCGTCTCAAGGCGCGGGTCGAGCGAGATGGCGCGAATCTCTTTCGACGTCGTGATCAGCTTCGAGACTTCCGTGTTGTTGTAACGCCAGATTTCGGCGGGGATGCGCATCAACTCGTGCGTGCCGTCGGCGTATTCGATGTCGAAGATGACGGGGCTGACGAGGCCGCCGATGTTCTTCAAATCAACGACGTAGAAATTGAGTCCGGTCTGGAGCAGTTCGCGCTCGCGCGGCGTGAGCGTTTGCAGGATTCGCTGGTACTGCTCGCGGTCGCGTTCGGTGACGACGAGTTCGTCGTAGGTGTTGTAGAAATCGCGCAAGCTCGGAAACTCGTCCACGCGTTTCGGCAGAGCCTTGTTGCGTTCTTGCGAGAGCGTCTGCGGCTGCTCGCCGCGCTCCTTCATGCGCGCGGCCTTGTCGAGTTCGGGGTTGCCCGTGAGAGGCTGGAAGAGGCGCACGCGCTCGATGGAGATGTCAACGTGGTCGGTGGTGTAGAACCAGCCGCGCCAGAACCAGTCGAGGTCAACGCCGGAAGCGTCCTCCATCGTGCGGAAGAAGTCTGCGGGCATCGGCCGTTTGAACTTCCAACGCTGCGAGTATTGCTTGAAGGCGAAGTCGAACAACTCGCGCCCCAGCACGGTTTCGCGCAGGACGTTCAGAGCGGTCGCGGGTTTGCCGTAGGCGTTGTTGCCGAACTGCAAGACCGACTCGGAGTTCGTCATGATCGGCACTTGATTCTGGCTCGCCATGTACTCGCGTATGTTCTGCGGCTCGCCGCGCCACGAGGGATAGTTCTCCTCCCACTCCTGTTCGGCCAGATATTGCAGGAACGAGTTCAGCCCCTCGTCCATCCACGTCCACTGGCGTTCGTCCGAGTTGACGACCATCGGGAAATAGTTGTGGCCGACTTCGTGGATAACGACGGAGATGAGGCCGTACTTCGTGCCCGCCGAGTAAGTCCCGTCTTCCTGCGGGCGCGGGCCGTTGAAGCAGATCATCGGGTATTCCATGCCGCCGACGGGGCCGTTGATTGACTGCGCGATGGGGTACGGGTAGGTGAACGAGTAACGCGAATAGACGTTCAAGGTGTGGATGATCGAGTGCGTCGAATACTTCGACCAGAGCGGCTCGCCCTCCTTCGGGTAGAACGACATCGCCATCACGCGGTTGCCCTCGACGTTGTGCCCCTGCGCGTCCCAGATGAACTTGCGCGACGAGGCGAAGGCGAAATCGCGCACGTTGTCGGCGTTGAAGATCCAAGTCTTCTTGCCCGTCGGCTTGTGCGACTCGTTGGCCAGAGCCTCGGCGGGCGTGACGATGAACATCGGCTCTTTAGCCGTGCGCGCCTGTTCGAGGCGGGTGCGCTGCGCGGCCGTCAGGACGGCGTTCGGGTTTTGCAAGACGCCCGTCGAAGAGACGACGTGATCGTCGGGCACGGTAATGGAGACGCGATAGTTGCCGAACTCCAAAGTGAACTCGCCGGAGCCTAAGAACTGTTTGTGCTGCCAGCCGGAGACGTCGTTGTAGGCGGCCATGCGCGGAAACCACTGCGCGATCTCGTAGAGGTAGTTGTTGTCTTTGGGGAAGAACTCGTAGCCGCTGCGCCCGTTGATCTTCCGCTGGTTGGTGATGTTGTAGTTCCAATCCACGGAGAACGTCACGCTCGCCCCCGGCGCGAGCGGCTGCGGCAGATCAACGCGCATCATCGTCTTGACGATGGTGTGTTTGAGCGGCGCGCCCTTCGCGTCGCGCACGGCCGTGATGCGATAGCCGCCCTCGAACTCGCGCGCGTGGAGCAAGTTTTCGATCTGCCCCAAGGGCACACGCTCGAAGCCGCCGGTGGTCTGCGTCAGGCGCGCGTCGGAATCCTGCCGGAAGATGTTCTGGTCGAGTTGGAGCCAGACGTAGGCGAGCGTGTCGGGCGACTGGTTGTGATAGGTGATGGTCTCGGAGGCGGTGATGCGCTGGTTCACGTCGTCGAGTTCGACGTTGATCTGGTAGTCGGCGCGCTGCTGCCAGTAGGCGCGGCCGGGCGCGCCCGAAGCCGCGCGCTGCTCGTTCGGCGTCGGCAGAATTTCCTCAAGCTGCCTGAACTTGTCACTCGGACTCGTCTTCGACTGCGCGAGCGACGCGGCGGGCGCGAAGGCGAGACACAGCAGGGCGAGCACAACGGGGCGCATAATTTTCGTCAACATACTTGAGAGCATCCTTTTCACCTGAGAGACTTGAAAACGTGTCGGCCACGTGAACGTGAGAGAACGTCAGGGGCAGCGCAAAGGAGAGGAACAACGCTGCGCTTCCGGTAACTTGACGTAGGGTGACGAACTCGGCCGATTGTATATATACGCACCGCGGAAGGCAAAAGTTAAAGGGCGCGCCAGCGCGAAGTGTGCGCGAAGTGCGCGCGTATTTCGCTTCCATAATTTCGGATTCGGCGCGGCGCTCTCAACGCTTCTTCGGCGGTCGCTTCGGGCGCGGGAGTCGCGCCTTTGTCGTGCCTTCCGCGCGGGCACGCGGCGGCGCGGGCGGGCGCGCGAAGTAGCCGTTGCGGTAAGTGAGTTTCAACTTCTGCTTGCGCAGTTCGGGGTTGAGCAGATCGATCCTGATCTGGCGAAACGTGTTGTCGCGCGCCTTGTTGGTGGGCGAGTAGGAGATGAGATATTGCGTGCGCAACTCCTGTTGGATTTGCGCGAAGGCGGCGTTGAGTTCCGCCTCGTCTTCGGGGAAGAAGGCGCGCCCACCGGTCGGCTCGGAAACTTTCCGCAGCGCGTTCTTGTCGAAACGACACTGGTCGCAGAACGACTCGAAGCCGATGGAATAGATGACCGTGTTGTTCTGGATCGCCGCCTCGACCGCCGCCTCCTTCCGCAAGCGACTGCTCGTGTCGTCGCCGTCCGACAAGAGGATGATCGCGCGTCGCGCGCGCGACGAAGTTTGCGGCATCAACTCGTTTGCCGTCGCCCAGATCGCGTCCCAGATGGCGGTCGAACCCGGCAGCCCGATCTCTTCGAGGTGCGCGGGCACAACCTCCGCCTTCTCGGCCTGCTCCCACTCCTGGATCGCGTCCTTGCCCGCCCCCAACACGATCTCCACGCGCTCGACCGCGCCCTGAAGCGATGCCTTGTCCGCCGTGAAATCCTGTTCGACGGTGGCCGTGCCCGTGAACGACAGGACGGCCGCATTGTCGTCGCGCTGGCGCAAAATTGATTCCATGAAATCGCGCGCGGCCTTTTTCTCGCCGGGCAGCGTCACGTCCTGCGACTCGCTGACATCAATCAGGATCGCGAGCGACAGCGGCAGCGACGTTTCGCGCTCGAAGGTGGCGACCGTCTGCGCCTCGTTGTTCTCGTAGATGCGCACGTCCTCCTGCCGGAGCGTCGTGATGAAGCGGCGATTCTTGTCCACGGCGTTGAACAGCACGTTGACGAGATTCGTTTCGACTTGCTCGACCTCATCGTCGTCGCCCGCGTCGGCGGAGACGGCGGCCGGTGTCAGCGTTTGCGTCGGCGTTTGCGGCGGCGGCGTTTGAGTCGCAGTTGGGGTTTCAGTGGGCGACGGCGTTTGAGTGGGCGACGGCTGCGGTTGCTGCGGTTGCGTGGGCGTGGGCGTTTGCGCGTGCGCGCCGGGGTTGAGAGCGTGAGACGCGAGGAGGAGAAGGAGCGTCGCGGAGAGGACGATGGCGGTGGTCTGTGCGAAGTATCTCATGCGGTGCTTGATTGTCTCCCTCTCGAAAACTTTCCGCGAACAGACGGCCGCGCCTGCTGTTACTACTGCTGCTGCGGTCGTGCCCGTCCTGCGATTGTGACAACGGGCGTGGTCGCGCTTTTTAACTGTGGGGAGTAAGTGCTGCGTATTTTAACCCGCGGAGGGCGCGTGCGCCGAATCGGCCGCGCACAAAAAGCGGCGCGGACAGTTGCCTGTCCGCGCCGCCGTCCCCCTTGATCGTAACCCCTTGTTCCCGCTTGTTCCCGCTTGCTACTGCTTGTTGCTCTTGTCCACCACTGATTTCAGAGCCTGGAACGTGGGCGGCCAGAGGCCGACGAAAATCCCCGCCTGCTTGTTCCCGCTGAAGAACAGTGCGAGCGACGCGCCGATGGAGCCGATGGTCAAAATATGAAACAGGCTGATGCCCGTTGACTCGACGGTCGTGTTATCAATCGTCTTCAACATCACTTCGGCCTTGTCCGTCTTGGTGGGCTGTCCGCCCGTGCCCGTGTTGCCGCCGAGAATATCCGTGCCCGTGGCTTTACCTAATCCTTGTGCTGACATATTACTCTAATCCCCTTTCGCTATCTGTGTTGTCGTCAGGAACGCGCCCCTTGAGGGCGGCGATGCCGAAAAGCAGCGCGAGAGACGCCCCTGCGATGAAGAAGCCCGCGAGCGGGCGTCGTCGCTTCGCTGGCGTGGCCGCCTCCGCTTGAGTCGCGGGCGCGCCCGCCGGTCTCTGTTCCGCGTCCTGCCGAGTCATGATTCCCTCTTGTGCCGCCAACCGAATTAAGAGTTATACACACAGTTCGTCGCGCGGTTGTCTGCAAAATCGTGCAATTGTGTGCGAGGCGCGCTTTTACTTTGACTGTCTGTGACGAATATGACAGATTTGCACGTTCAAAAACCGACGACAAAAATTTTGGCGGGAGGCGAAGGCAAACTTATGAGTTTGATTGAGGCGATACGCGCGCGCGAGATTCTGGACTCGCGCGGCAACCCGACGGTCGAGGCGGAAGTGTTTCTGATCGGCGGCGAACAGGGGCGCGCCGCCGTCCCTTCCGGCGCGTCCACCGGCGAGCACGAGGCCGTCGAACTGCGCGACGGCGACAAAAAGCGTTACGGCGGCAAGGGCACGCGCAAGGCCGTGGAGAACATCAACGGCGCAATCGCCGACGCGCTCGAAGGCTTCGACGCGCTCGACCAAACCGAAGTTGATGCCGCGCTCATCGCCCTCGACGGCACGCCGACGAAATCCAAACTCGGCGCAAACGCCTTGCTCGCGGTCTCACTCGCCACGGCGCGCGCCGCCGCCGCGCACCTGGAGATGCCGCTCTACCGTTACCTCGGCGGCGTGAACGCGCGCACGCTCCCCGTCCCCATGATGAACATCATCAACGGCGGCGCGCACGCCGACAACAACGTGGACTTTCAAGAGTTCATGGTGATGCCCGTCGGCGCGGCGAGTTTCGCGGAGGCGTTGCGCACGGGCGCGGAAATTTTTCACTCGCTGAGAAGCGTCTTGAAGGGACGAAGTTTGGCGACGGGCGTCGGCGACGAGGGCGGCTTCGCGCCCGACCTGCGCTCGAACGAGGAGGCGATTGAGACGATCCTCGAAGCCGTCGCGGCGGCCGGGTTCACGGCGGGCGACGACATCCTGCTCGCGCTCGACCCGGCGGCGAGCGAGTTTTACGACGGCAAGCATTACGTCTTCAAAAAATCCGACAAGCGGAAATTGACGAGCGACGAGATGGTGGCCTACTGGAAATCCTGGGTCGGGCAGTATCCGATCATCTCCATCGAAGACGGCATGGCCGAGGGCGACTGGGACGGCTGGAAGACCATGACGGATGAGATGGGCGCGCGCGTCCAACTCGTCGGCGACGATCTGTTCGTGACGAACACGGACTTCCTGCGTCGCGGCATCGAACTCGGCGTCGCCAACTCGATCCTGATCAAGGTCAACCAGATCGGCACGCTCATCGAGACGCTCGACTGCATCGAACTGGCGCGCACCAACGGCCGCACCGCCATCATCTCGCACCGTTCGGGCGAGACCGAAGACACCTTTATCGCCGACCTCGCCGTCGCCACCAACGCCGGGCAGATCAAGACCGGCTCGCTCTCGCGCACCGACCGCATCGCCAAGTACAACCAACTCCTTCGCATCGAAGAAGACCTACGCGCCTCTGCCCGCTTCCCCGGCGCGGCGGCGTTCTACCAACTCGAACGCGACGCCCCTGCGAAGCCCGCGTCAACAAAGAGCGGCGGCGCAACAAAGAGCGCGAGCAAGGGCGCGAACAAGTCGGCCGGGAAAGCCCGCGCCGCGAAGAAATAGGCCACGCCATGTTTCAAAGAAGACACGTCTGGTTGCTCGCGGTCGTCTCAATCGCCGCCGCGTATCTCTCCTACCGCGAGCTTTCCGCGCGCGGCGGTTTTGTGAGCGGCCTCATGATCGGGGTGCTGCTCTGTAGCTTAGCCATCGCGTGGCTGGAGATGTTCAAAGTGCGGAAGCCTTGAAGCCGCGCGCGTCCGGTTCGATTGTTCGTTCGAGTTTTAATCCGGGGAGAAATTGACAGTGACCGACAGACAAGGGCCGCTCGCGCTCATCGTCCTCGACGGCTTCGGCTACAGCCCCACGCGCGAGGGCAACGCCGTCGCGCTGGCCTCGATGCCGTTCTACGACGAGATTCGGGAGAAGTACCCGCACACGCTGTTGCAGGCGTCGGGCGAGTGTGTGGGCTTGCCCTCCGGCGTGATGGGCAACTCCAACGTCGGCCACCTCTGCCTCGGCGCGGGGCGCGTCCTCAGGACGGACGTCGAGCGCATCAACTACGAGATCGAGTCGGGCGAGTTCCGGCAGAACGAAGTGCTCAACCGCGCGATGGACAACGCCCTCACAAACAATCGCGCGTTGCACTTGATGGGGCTGCTCTCAGACGGCCTCGTCCACTCGTCGCAGGAACATCTTTATGCGCTGCTCTCGATGGCGCACGACAAGGGCTTGCAGCGCGTCTACGTCCACTGCTTCCTCGACGGGCGCGACACGCCGCCGATGTCGGCCTACGGCTACGTCGAGGCGTTGCAGGTGAAGTGCGCCGAGATCGGCTGCGGGCGCATCGCCACGGTCTGCGGGCGCTACTACGCGATGGATCGCGACAAGCGTTGGGAGCGCACGCAGCGCGCCTTCCGCATGTTAGTCAACGCCGAAGGGCAGCGCGTGATCGATCCGGTCGCGTCAATCAAGGAGTCTTACGAACGCAGCGTGTCGGACGAGTTCGTCGAGCCGATGGTCGTCACGCGCGCGCGCGACGAGGGCGAGCCGGTGGCGACGATACAGGACGGCGACTCCATCGTCTTCTTCAACTTCCGCGCCGACCGCGCACGCCAGATCACGGCCGCGCTCACGCAAGGCAATTTCGACGGCTTCGACGTGTCGCACCGCCCCGCCGTCGACTATGTCTGCTTCGCCGAGTACGACAAGACGTTCAACCTCCCCGTGGCCTTCCCGAAGACTCAGCCCCACAACATCCTCGCCGACGTGTTCGCCTCGGTCGGCGTGCGCAACTACCGCATGGCCGAGACCGAAAAGTACGCGCACGTCACCTACTTTTTCAACGGCGGCACGGAGCGCGAGTACCCGCACGAACGCCGCCTGCTGATCCCCTCGCCCAAAGTGGCGACCTACGATCTCGCGCCGGAGATGTCGGCCTTCATCCTCACGGACAAAATCCTGCGCGCCATCGAGGAGAACGAAACCGACGTCTTCGTCATCAACTTCGCCAACCCCGACATGGTCGGCCACACCGGCAATCTACAGAAGACCGTCGAGGCCGTCCAACACGTAGACACCTGTCTGGGGTGGATCATGAAGGCCATGCGCACGGCGCGCGGCCGCACCCTCATCACCGCCGACCACGGCAACTGCGAGCAGATGGTTGACCCGACCACCGGCCAACCGCACACCGCGCACACCTCCAACCTCGTCCCCTTCCACCTCATAGACGAAGCCTCGCGCGGCCTCCGCCTGCGCGAAGGCGGCGCGCTCGAAGACGTGGCCCCCACCATGCTCGGCCTCCTCGGCTTAGAGAAGCCCGCCGAGATGACCGGGCGCGACCTGCGCGAACTTTAACGACGCCGGACTAGGAGGAACACGCCCCGTCGGCTTACACACCTTGCGGGATGACGACGTTTTGCTATCATTCATTTATGGATTACAGCAAGATCATTACCATCGAACCGGGCAAGCGCGGCGGGAAGCCGTGTATTCGCGGGACGCGCATGACGGTGACTGACGTGCTGGAGTATCTCGCGGGCGGCATGACCGAGGCGGAGATTCTGGCGGACTTCCCCGACCTCACCGCCGAAGACATTCGCGCCTGTCTCGCGTTCGCGGCAGACCGCGAACGTAAACTCGCGACGCTGCCGGAATATGAAACTGCTGTTTGATCAAAACCTCTCCCCGCGCCTTCCCCGGCTGCTCGCCGACATTTACGCCGATAGCGTCCACGACAGAGAAGTCGGCTTGCGCGATGCGAGCGACAACATTATTTGGGACTACGCCAAGTCGCATGGGTTCGCGATTGTTTCCAAAGATTCTGACTTCCAACAACGTAGTCTGCTGTACGGCAGCCCGCCTAAATTTATCTGGCTCCGCGTCGGTAATTGTACCGTCAAGACGACGGAAGATTTGTTGAGAAAGCACTCGGCGGCGATTCACACTTTCGACTCGGACATTTCTAAGTCTCATCTAATGATTCCGTAGTTTGCAGGTTGCGCCGTGAGTATTGACAAATGCGCGCGGCGGTCATATCGTTCCCCCGCTTACCAGCTCTGACCAAAGCCTCTGCTGTCGTGAGCCTCACTTTCCGCGAATGAACCGGGGTTAAGACTCGATCCCACTAGGGCAGCGCACTCGTTGCGGGCAGACCTCGCTGGAAACCTCTCCGGGGCTACTCTCAAATCGCCCCGCCACCTTCCACACCTCTGCCCGAACCGTCTTGTGAACCAAGACATTCCCACCAACACAACGAAGGAGGTTGAAAATGGCTACAGGTACCAGCATCGTCGGAACGTGGCAAAAGATCATCGTGGACTGGGGCTGCGACGGCAGTCAGGCCGCGGCCGCCGCGTTCACCTTTAACGCGAACGGGACGTGGACGTACCAGTTCGGCGGCGGCTTCTGGATTCAAGTCGAGGGCATGGCCGCGTGGAACTTCAACAACGCCCCCGGCCTGATCTACACGGCGAACGTGACCCGCAACGCGCTCGTCGGCATCATGGGCTACGCCACATCGGGCAGTTCGACCGGCTGCTTCTACGCACTGCGCACGGCGTCGCCCGCCGCCGTCGCCGTGGCCGCCTCTGCGGGCGACAAGAAGGCGGACAAGGACGCCGATATCGTCGTCGGCCCGCCGAAGAAGAAGTAGGCGTTAACTCAGTCGCCGCCACGGTCACTCGCCCGTAGCGGTCAAGACCGGCGCACAAGTTTAAGGATTGACGGTCAACGCTGATGGCGTGCGTCCTTAAACTTCGGACTCGCCGGGTTACTGTCAGCAGAGACATCAAAGGTCTTTTGCGGGGGACGCGCCCGCCGAACAATTTTCGGGACGCGACGCCACGGCGTCGCTGCTTGAGAGTTGCCCGGCGGGCGCGTCCTTTCACCGGCCGGATCGTTTATACTCGGCTCAACGTGAGCGGCGAGCCTTGTGCGAAGTTGAACAGACCTGTCGGGCGTGTCCGGCGTGCGGAAAGTTATGAGAAAGGTTTTAGTGATCGGTTCGGGCGGGGCTGGCAAAAGCACCTTCGCACGGCGACTGGGGGAGATCATCAAGGTCGAAGTCATCCATCTCGACGCGCTCTACTGGAATCCCGGTTGGGTCGAGACGGACAAGGTCGAGTGGGCGTTGAAGGTCGCAGAGTTGGCGCGGCGCGACGCGTGGGTCATGGACGGAAACTATTCCGGCACGCTCGATCTCAGGCTCGCCGCGTGCGACACGTTGATCTTTCTCGACACGGCGCGCCTCGTCTGCCTGTGGCGCGTGTTGAAGCGACGGGTGATGTACCGCGGCCGGAGCAGGCCGGACATGGCCGCCGGGTGTCGCGAACAATTCGACTGGGAGTTCGCCCGCTGGGTGTGGGATTATCCGAACAAGCAGCGACCGAAGATGTTGGAGTTGATGCACGAGCACGCTGCCAGCAAGCGCATGATCAGCCTGCGTTCGCCCGCCGAGGCCGAGCGATTCTTGGCCGCCCTCAGCGACGCCTGACGAACCGGCGCACGTCGCCGACGACAAGAACCTTATGAAATTCTTACTACTCGCGCCGCTCCTCGCCGTGACGCTCGCGTCAGGCCAGACGCTCGCCAAACCTCCGGCGCGCGCCGAGTCGCCGGCCGACTTCGCCGCGCGCTTCTACCGCACATACCTGAAACTCAAAATGAACGGCCTGCCAGACGACCGGCAGTACCGCTCGCTCGCGCCGCTCCTTAGCCCAGACCTGCGGCGGCTCATCGAGGCCGCGCGGGTGGAACAGACCGCGGCCATCAAGGCGCACCCGGACGAGAAGCCGCCGTGGATCGACGGCGACCTGTTCACCAGTCTGCACGAGGGCGCGCAGTCGTTCCGCGTCGGGCGGCCGACGCTGCGCGGCGAGTATGCGGACGTGCCCGTGCGCCTCGCCTACCGGCGTCGCGGCGTCACGCGTTGGGAGGACACGCTCGTGCTGATTCGCACGCCCGCCGGGTGGCGCGTGTGGGACATCAAACTCAACGGCGATTGGCAGTTCAAAAACGGCGACAGCCTGCGCGCCGTCCTCGCGCCGAATCAGCCGTGAGTCGGCGTCATTTATAATCGAGAGACGATGAGCATCACGAAGGCGGCACAGGGGTATTTGAAGCGGTTGGAGCACCGGCTGCAACGGGCGCGCGTCGGGGCGGGGCGGGCGACGTTTTCCAACTTCGGCGAGGAGCGGATTTTGCGTAAGTACATCGCGGAGTTGCTGCCCGCGGGCACGAGCCGGACGGCCGTGGACATCGGCGCGGGCGACGGCGTGCGCGGCTCGAACACTTACGCGCTGTTCCGCGAAGGCTGGCGGGGCGTGGGGTTCGAGGGGAGCAACCGCAAGCTCTGCAAGTTGGCGGCGGCCTATAAACATTACCCGCGGGTGTCGGCCGCGAATTGCGTGGTCACGCCGTCGAACGTCTGCGCGCTCCTCAACGCCTACGACATCGAGCGCGAGTTCGGCGTGCTCTCGCTCGACATAGACAGCTACGACTACTGGGTGCTCGACGCCGTGCTCTCGGAGTTTCGCCCGCGCGTGGTGGTGACGGAGATCAACGAGAAGATTCCGCCGCCCGTGAAGTTCGTGGTGAGCTACGACCCCGCGTTTCAGATGACGCACCACTTCTTCGGCTACAGCATCCAGAGCCTCTCGGAGTTGGCCGCGCGCCACGATTACGCCATCATCGAAGTGGAGTACAACAACGCGTTCCTCGCGCCGCGCGAGTTAGAAGGTGTCCGGCCGCTCGACGCTACGACCGCCTACCGGCGCGGCTATCTTGAACGCCCCGACCGCCGCGAGAAGTTTCGCGCCAACGAGAACATGGAGATACTGCACACGCTCAGCCCCGCCGAGGCGGTCAACTTTCTCGACGAGTTTTATGCACAGCACCGGGGCAAGTATGAGTTGAGCGCGGGCGACGACGTGGCGAGCGACGCAGAAGAGAACGCCGGAAGCAGGGCGACGCCGGAGTCTTATACACAAGCCGATACGCAAGCCGACGAGTCCGTGCGCGAGACGGCGCGCGGATAGTCGCCGGTCGGACAAAGTAGTTGCAGTCGGACGGGGGAGGGTAGTGTGGCGTTGTGGTTGATCCAGTGGGCGAAGTCGCGTTCGGAAGAGAACCCGTTCGGCGTGCCGATCCCTAATTTCGCGCAGGTGTCGAAGACGATCTACAGGGGAGCGCTGCCCGACGAGGAGGGCTATCGCGGCCTCATCGAGCGTGTCGGCGTCGAGCGCGTGTGCAGCATCATCGAGCACGAGGTGCGCGCCGACCGCGAACGCGCGCTCTCGGCCGGGATCAAAGAGTGGCGTCACATCGCCTTCTCCGACCGCGACGCGCCCGCGCCCGAACGCGTCCGCGAGTGGCTCGACTACATCCGCACCGCCGACACGCACGGCGCGCTCTTCACACACTGCCGCGGCGGGCGGCATCGCACGGGGATGCTCATCGCCGTCTACCGCGTCACCGACTGCGGCTGGACGAAGGAACAGGCGTTCGGCGAGATGCAAAAGTACGGCTGGTACAGCGCACTCGGCCATCGCCCCTTGCGCGATTGGTTCTTCCACACATTCGATCCGAAAGACTATGAGAAGAACAATGATGAGCGATGAATGGTGAAGAGACTGTCCGTTGTCCGTGGTCAGTAGTCCGTTGTCCGTTGTTCAATCTCTTCTTTAGCAACTCGCGTGATTGACACATGCAACTGACCACTGACCACTGCCTACTGCCTACTGCCTACCGCCCGCTGCCGCCTTTGCATCACTCACTTCACCGATTCGCTTCAACGTGTCGAGGCGGGCGCGGATGGCGCGGGTGAAGGTGTCGCTCTCTTCGTCGGTCGCGCCGCTCGCGCGCAGGCCGTCGCGCAGTTGCGCGTCCGTGATGCGCCCGATGAACTGATAAAGCCAGCGCACGTCTTCGACGCTGATCTGTTCGCGCGCTTCGGCCGTCCGCTGGCCGAGGTAGCTCCAACTGACGAGGCCGTCTTCGCCGACGCCCGTCACGAACTCAGGCGTCTGCGCCTCGTACCCGGCCGCGTCCCACTTGCTGCGAAACAGGTTGCTGCCCCACTTGCCCATCGAAGCGCCCCAGTCAATGATCAGGTAGCGCGCTTCGACCAGACCGCCCGTGAGCGCGTACTCGAAGACCGCCGTGTTCGAGCCGCGCGCCACGTCGCGCACGTCCTTGTTGTCCCAGTTCGACGTGAGCATCAACATGATCTTGAGGCCGTTCAGTTCGCGCGTGCCGACGAAGGGATTGTCGTCCCAAGCCCAGCCGTGCTCGTCGAAGAGTTTCGTCACGCCCGCCTCGTCGAGTTCAAAACGCGCGTCCGCGAACTTGCAATCCTCGCCCACGCACTCGCGCGCGCGCGTCAACTCCGCCGCGCCTTCGATGCGCCCTTCGGAGATGAAGTAGGCGACCTCGACGTAGTAACCGGCCGCCCACGCCATGCGCGTGGCGAAGGTTTCGGAGCGCACCTCGTCGCCCCACTTGACGCGCCACACGCGGCCGCGCGCGTCGCGCACGGAGACGCACGGGTTCGATCCCGTAGCGTGTTCGGCGACGAACTCGAAGGGCGCGGCGGGCGCGCCGTCCTGCCCGCCGGGGCCTGCGTGGAAGTCGAGTTGTTCGACCGCGCCGGGGTCGCGCCAGAGGCTCTTGCGGTGGGCGCGCTGCGGCGGCGGCCCCGCGAGTTTGAGTTTGTAGACGGATTTCGCGCGCCAGATTAAATAGACGCACGCGATAACGACGGCCGTGCCGCCGATGCCGATGTAGATGATCTTGAGTAACGTGTCCATACGTCCCGTGTTCGTCTCGCTGTCAGTTTGCGGCCGGTTGATTCCTTAAAATCTACTATAGCATCTGCTACTCTGGGCGGGCAGAAGGAGGGCACTCCGGCGCGCCCGCGCGTCGGGACGAAACTGATGAACAGAGAATGGCCGGAGAGTCTGCCGGTCGTGCAGGTGCGCGTCGCGCGCCCGACCGGCCGCCTGCTTGAGTTGAAAAAATTCTACTGCGAAGGCGTCGGCCTCGAAGTGATCGGCTCGTTCGAGGGACACGCCGGGTATTCCGGCCTCATGCTCGGACTCCCCGGCCACGACTATCATCTGGAATTCACCGAGCACAAAGACGCACGCGCAGACTACCCGCCGCCGTCTGCCGACAATCTGCTTGTCCTCTACATCCCCGACGCCGCGGCCGTCGCGCGCATCGCGGCGCGACTCGCGGCGCTCGGCTACCCGGCCGTCGCCGCCGAGAACCCTTACTGGGACGCGCGCGGCGTGACCGTCGCAGACCCCGACGGCTGGCGCGTCGTCCTGATGAACACCGCCGGAATCTAAAGCGCGTCCCGGCACGAAACGCGAGAGAGCGTCCACGAAATAACGTCAAAGTTGAACTTTGCCGGACGTTGAAAGCGTTATACGAATAGCCTCTTCGCGCACGGCGCGTCGAAGCGAGACGTTCAAGCTGTTATCATTAACTTTCACTTGTTATGGACTTCGAGCCGCAAAATATTCTCGTCATAGACTTCGGCCAACTCGGCGACGTGGTGCTGAGCCTGCCCGCGCTCAACGCCGTGCGCGCGAAGTTTCCGCACGCGCGTATCACGGTCGCCGTGGGGAAGCCGGGCAAGCAGGTGGTCGAGATGTCGCAGGTGGCCGACGACACGCTCGTCGTGGATCGCGTCAGTCTGCGCGACGGGTCGAAGCCCGTCTCCGTGTGGCGCATCGCGCGGCTCGTCAAAGAGGTGCGCGCGCGCCGCTTCGATCTGGTCATTGACCTGCACAGCCTGTCCGAGACGAATCTGCTCGGCTTCCTGTCGGGCGCGCGCGCGCGGCTCTACGGCCGCCGCCCCACGCGCTCGCTCGACTTCCTCTCAAACTTTCGCCCGCGCCCCGTCGTCGAAGATCGCTCGAAGCACGCGGTGGATCGTTATCTGGATGTCGTCGCGCCGCTCGGCGTGGGTCAGGTGGCGCGCGTGCCGCGCCTGCCGGTGCGTGCGGAAGAGTTGCGCGCCGTGGACGAGTTACTGCGAAAGGCGCGCGCCGGGCGCGACGCGACGCTCGTCGGGATGTTTCCCGGCGCGGGACATCCGAGCCGCTGCTGGCCGCTCGCGCGCTTCGGCGAACTCGCCCTGCGTCTCGAAAACAACGACGGCGTGCGTACAGTCGTCTTCGCCGGCCCCGAGGAACGCTCGCTCGTCAAACAGATGCGCGCCGAATTTCCGTCCTCCGCGATCATCTTCGACCGCCTGAGCATCCCTCAACTTGCGGCCGCCGCCGCGCGCATGTCCGTCTTCGTCTCGAACGACACGGGGCCGATGCACGTCGCCGCGTCGGTCGGCACGCCCGTCGTCATCCTGATGAGCGAGCACCCCATGCTCGACGCCTACGTCCCGCCCGGCGAGCGTCACCGCGTGCTCCACAAACAGGCCATCGCCGAGATCACGACCGGCGAGGCTTACAGCGCGACGCGCTCCGCCCTCACCGCCGAACGCGCCACATCTCTCTTCGCGAGTTAAACACTTCCCCGCCCGGCGTTCGCCTTTTTCCCGCTAAATACGACATTCCCGCCGATTTTTGCCGGGGCGAAGTTTAGCCTAGACAAACTTTGTTTAAACATGGCATACTAATTTCGCTGCTGCCACAAAGCAGCGGAAGCGGGCGACTCAAGACAAAATCCACGCCCCGCGGACGAGCCGTCCAGCACGAACACCGGACAAAAGTTGAATAGCCAGCACACGCCCCGTGCGGCTGTCGTCAGTCGTCGAGCGAGCGCATGTCCCGCGCGGCGCGTCCGGTGTCTCGCAAGCGACGCGGAAGGCTCGGCCGAACTCGCTAAAGCCAGCCCGTTGAAGTTTCCGCCTCACCACATACAACACTTTTGGAGTCAATCGCCATGCGCAAAAGCACCCCCATTCTGCTGTCCGCCCTGTTCCTCGTCGCGCTCAACGTTTCGGCCGTGACTGTTACCCACGCGCGCCGCCTGCCCGCGGCTCTCCTGGCGTCGCCGTCGCACGTCGTCTCTGTCGCGGGCGACACGGAAACCGACCGCAGCCGCGACGGACTGCAAGGCCCCGTCCGGCGCGTTCGCACCGAGACCTCGAAACTGATGAGCAAGGGCGGGAAGATGACCGAAGGCGCGCGCGTCGTGTTGGAGACGGCGACCTACGACATGAAGGGCGCGAAGATTGACACCGCCTATTTTCTCGGCGCGGGCGGCTCGCTCACGGGCAAGGAAGTTTACAAGTACGACGACCGCGGCAACATCGTCGAGATGACGCTCTTCAATACCGACGGTTCGGTCTTGAGCAAAGAGAAGTATGATTACGAGTTCGACGCGATGGGCAACTGGACGC
Source organism: Pyrinomonadaceae bacterium (assembly GCA_030838445.1). Classification (GTDB taxonomy): domain Bacteria; phylum Acidobacteriota; class Blastocatellia; order Pyrinomonadales; family Pyrinomonadaceae; genus JAIVJZ01. The sequence goes on from JAUZFQ010000044.1 coordinate 19,186, forward strand.
GGATGACGACCTCCGTGGCAGTCATCGAAAACGGCCAGATGAGTTTCGAGCCGACCGAAGTGACCTATCGCGTCATCGCCTACTACCTCGAAGACGCCACCGCCAAGAAACTCCAGACGGCCTCGCTCGCGAACAACACGAACGCCGCCGCGACCGTGTCGCCCGCAGTCTTAACTGACAACAAACCGGCCGCCAACGTCTCCACTCCTGCCGCCGTTCCTGCGCCCGCCAAGTCCGAACCCGCAGCGTCGCAGCCCAAGCTGACGGCCGCGCCCGCGAACTCCAACGCGGCGTCCCCCAAATCTAACGCGGCAGTTTCAAACCCGAACGCGGCGGCGAGCAACAACGCCCCCGCAACGGCCTTGAAGCACGTGACGAACGCGCCCGCGCCGCCCGCGAGTTCCGGCGCGCCCGCCGCCGCGACAACGGCGCTCTCGCTCGGCATGCCGAACGCCGCCACGCTGGCGGCCTCTAACAACAGCGGCGCAGTGCCGGTCGTCAAGACAAACGACGACGTGCCCCCGCCGCCCGCGAAGCCCGCCGTCAGAGCCTCTCTGCGCCCCGTCTCCGGCGGCGTGCTCAACGGCAAGGCCGTGGAGATGCCGAAGCCCGTCTACCCGGAAGCGGCGCGGCGCTCGAAACTGGGAGGCGTCGTCACGGTGGAAGTGGTGATTGACGCGTCGGGCAAAGTGATCGGCGCGCGCGCCGTGAGCGGCCCGGAGATGTTGCGCGACGCCGCCGAGCGCGCGGCGCGGATGGCGAAGTTTACGCCCGCCCTGCTGTCCGGCCAGCCGGTGCGCGTCTCCGGCATCATCAGCTACAACTTCTCGCTCTGATCGAACCTCATATCCCCGACCACACCGAAGGATCAAAACAGATGGCATTCACCGGACAACTCAACGACCTCGCCTTGAGCGAGTTGATCGAATTTTTCTGCAACCAACGCAAGACCGGGCGTCTGAAAGTTGACTACGCGCTCGCCCCCGGCGTCTTCTTCATCAAGGACGGCGACCTCGTTGACGCGAAAGTCGGAGCCTTGAACGGCACGGACGCGGTCTTCTTCGCGCTGACCTTGCCGAGCGCATCGTTCGACTTCAGCGCGGGGATGCAGTCGTCGCGTCGCACGATCACGGAGTCGTGGGCGAGCGTCGTGCTCGAAGGCTTGCGCCGCATTGACGAGGGCATCCTGCCCGACGCCTCGCAGGCGTTCGCCAGCGAAGAGGAGATTGACGAAGCGACCATCGAATACTTGAACTGCATCGAGGTGGCGAAAGAAGAAGCGGCGGCGAAAGACGCGTCGCAGCAGGCTTCGGCCAGAGCGGCCAGCAGCGCGGCGAACGATTCCTTCCCGCTGCCGCTCTCGCAGACGCTCGAAGCCACGCACAGTAGTGGCGGCGGGAAAAGCAAGATGGTGTTTGCGGGCGTGGCCGCCTCGCTCGTCCTCGTCTGCGTCGTCGCGGCCATCCCGCTCAGCAAACGCTTCAAGAGTTCACCCGCGGCCGCCAACGCCGCCAACGCGCCCGTCGTCACGCAAACGGCGACCGACGCATCAACCGCTCAAGGCGGCGACAACGCGAGCGCATCAACGCCGGCCTCAACCGACCCGAGCGCCGACGCCGCAGCAGCCGGTGCGGCCGAAGAAGAAGCCGCGCGCATCGCCCGTCGCGAACGCGAAGCGCGCTTAGAGCGTCAACGCAAACTACAGGAAGCGAAGAAGGACGCCGCCGCGCAAGCCTCCACGGACGCGGCCGCGCCCGAAGCCGCCGCGAAACCGGCGAGCGGGCCAAAGACCGTCCGCGTCAGCATCACCTACGACGAGGCGGGGCGCGTCACGCAAACTTCCGTCGTCGGCTCAAGCCCCGGCGCGGAAGCCTACGCCTCGACCGCCGTTCGCGTCGCGCGCGGCCGACGCTTCCCCGCGGGCAAAGCCGGTTCGACCGTCGTCACGATTCCGATCAATTAAACGAGCAGAGGGAAGGAGCAAGGGGTTAAGAGCAAGGGTTAGGACAAAGCATAGACACGAAGCGGGGACAGCATTCAACTGCTGTCCCCGCTTTTCTTTCCGATCTGTTTTACCCTTTACCCCTTCCCCTTTACCCTTTACCCCCTACTTCATCCCGACCATCCCCAACAAAACGAGGAGCGCGCGGTTGAGTGCGAGTTCGCGCCCGCGCGGGTCGTACCATTCGTCGAGCGTGTGCGAGTTGGCCGAGAGGCCGCCCGCGCCGACGGTGACGGCGGGCACGCCGAGCGAGATGGCGATGTTGGCGTCGGTGGATGAACAGTCGAGGCGTGGGGCGGAGCCGAGCGAGCGCGTGGCGGCTTCGGCGAGACGGACGAGCGGCGCGTCTTTCGGCGTCTCGCCGCCGGGGCGGTCGCCGATGAGTTTCATTTCGAGTTCGAGGGGCGGCGTCTGCGCGCGGCGCGCGGCGTTCTCCTCTTCGACGGCTTCGCGCGCGGCGCGGCGGAAGTAGGCGTCGAGCCGCTTCAACTCGTCGGGCGATTCCGAGCGCAGGTCAACGTCCATCGCAGCCTCCTGCGCGATGCAGTTGACGCCCGCGCCGCCTTCGACGCGCCCGACGTTGAACGTGGTGCGCGGTCGCCCGGGCGCAGGATACGCGATGAGCCGCGCGATGGTGCGACCGAGCGCGTGAACGGGATTCGGCACGCCGAAGTCGCCCCACGAATGGCCGCCCGCGCCCGCCAGCCGCACGCGGTAACGACGCGAGCCGACGGCGCGGTGCGTGATGCCTTCGATGCCTGGCCCGTCGAGACTGACGAAGGCGTCAATCTCACGCGCCCACTCGCCCGCCGTCAACAGGTGACGCGCGCCGCGCAAGTTGCCCTCGCCCTCCTCGCCCACCGTCCCGACGAAGAGGACTGACCCTTCCGTCTCGATGGCCGACTCTTCGAGCGCGCAGACGAGCGCGAGCAGGGCGACGAGGCCGCAGCCGTCGTCGGCGATGCCGGGCGCGAGCATCCGCGCGCCCTCGCGCCGCACGGTGAAATTCGTCCCCGCCGGAAACACCGTGTCGAGGTGCGCGCTGATGACGAAGAGTGGATGCAGACTCGCCCCGCGCCTGAGCGCGACGCAGTTGCCCTCTGCGTCAATCACCGTCTCACTCAACCCGCACTGGCGGAAGCGAGCCGCGAGGTATTCCGCGCGCGCCTCTTCGCCGAACGGTGGCGCGGGTATCTCGCAGATCGCCACTTGCTCGCGCGTGATCTCGTCCGCGTGCTCCGCGAAAAACTCGAACGCCCGCCGCACCCGCGACGAGGCGAGCAGGTCGCGGACGATCTCTTCAGGGGCGATGGCCGTGGTGGGAAACATAAGAGTGCGAGTGACGAGTGATGAGTGACGAGTGACGAGAAAAAGCCGTGAATGGTAAATCGTGAATCGTAAATGGAAGAAAGCAGGTTTTATCTATTCACGATTGGCGATTCACGATTTACTTTCTTCTCTTGTCACTTGTCATTCGTCACTTGTCACTAAACAAGCTGCCTCACCTCTTCTTCGCCGAGCACGCCCGACGCGCTCTTGGCGTGGTCGTAGATGCGGCCGACGCGTTCGTCGGTCGCTTCGATGCCGCGCGATTCGAGCCAGTAGACGACGTTCGACTTGCCGCTCATCGGGCCGACTTCGATCACCTGCCGCATGCCGAACAGTCCGGCGGGCACGCCCGAATAGATGAGGTCGGCCAGTTCCGTGTCGCCCTTCTTGAAACTCTTGATGACGGCCGCCGCGTGGACGCCCGTCGCGGTGCGGAAGGCGTCGCGGCCGAAGACCGGGTAGTTCACGGGAATCGTCCAGCCGCAACTCGACTCGGCCGCTTGGCAGTAGTCGCGCAGCTTCGACAGGTCGTTATCAATCCAGCCCATCAGTTTGAGGTTGACGAGCAGTTGATCCATCGGCGTGTTGCCGACGCGTTCACCGACGCCGAGCGCCGAGCCGTGTACCTGATCCGCCCCGGCCTCAATCGCCGCGATGGAATTGATGACGCCCAAGCCCCTGTCCTGATGGCCGTGCCAGTCGAGTCGGATGCCGCCGCCCTGTTCCTCGATGATGTTCTTGACGAAGCGGACGACGGCGCGCGCGCCGTCCGGCGTCGAATGTCCCACGGTGTCGCAGACGCACACGGCGCGCGCGCCCGCGCGGATGGCCGCCGTGTAGAGCGCGCGCAGGGTGTCGGGGTCGGCGCGCGTTGTGTCCTCGGTGACGTACATCACGGGCAGCCCTTCGCCGATGGCGAACTTGATGGCGTCCTCGGTCAGTTGCAGCAACTTGTCGAGCGTCCAGTCTTCGGCGTAGAAGCGCACGGGCGACGAGCCGATGAAGGTGCAGGCTTCGATGGCGATCCCTGCGCGCTGCGAGATTTCGGCGATGGGACGAATGTCGTTCTGGTGCGTGCGCGCGGCGCAGTTGGGACGAATCTGCATGCGCTGTTCGACGATCTCGCGCGCGAGACGTTCGACGCCCGCCGCGTGTGTGCCACCCGCACCCGGCAGGCCGATGTCGGCCGTGTCGAGCTTGAGGTCGTTCATCAGGTGCAGGAGTTCTAACTTTTTCTCGACCGAAGGCTCGCAGACGGAGGGCGATTGCAGCCCGTCGCGCAACGTCTCGTCGTCGAAACCGATGTGGCGACCGGGCGCGGGGTGCGACGGCGCGACTGTGTTCCAATCGTAGATCAATTCACTTGCGGGCACTTCCACTCACCTCCGTTGTACGGGAAAAATTCGCGCGTTTCGTGGCGTGTTCAGGATGGTGAATTACAACAAGGGGCGTGGGGAAAGTCAAGCAAGCCCACCCGGAGCAGAGGGAACGACGAAGGGGGAACTGTCTGTTGTCCGTGGTCAGTTGTCAGTTGCGTGTGATCATCAACCAAGTTGCTAAAGACTGTCTTGAACAACTGACCACGGACTACTGACGACGGACTACTAACGCCATAACGCGCTCTTTGACTCTTCGGCCAACTCTGTTATAGCCTTCGTCGCGCTTCAGTAGTGACGAACGACGAAAGAATCTCCCGCCCGTCACCTCCCGCTCACGCGGAGTCGAACGGCGACGCCCGGCGGACGGCCACGGCAAGGCCGCCTGCGCGCGGCCGTCCGCCGCTAATTTTCAGATCAGACAGGAATCGTTCACGGCATGGATGAGTTTATCGCACAGGGTAACGACGAGCACTTGAGCATACTGCACCGCACGACGCCGGGCTGGATCGAGGTCATCGCCGGTTCGATGTTCTCCGGCAAGTCCGAGGAGTTGATCCGCCGCCTGCGCCGCGCCAAGATCGCGCGCCAGCGCGTGCAGGTCTTCAAGCCTGTAGTTGACAACCGCTATTCGCTCGACCACATCGTCTCGCACTCCGAGATGCGACATGAATCGGGCGTGGTCGAGACTGCCGCCGAGATACTCGCGCAGGTGGAAGAGGCGACGGACGTGGTGGGCATTGACGAGGGGCAGTTCTTCGACAACGAACTCGTCTCGGTCGCCAACCAACTCGCGCGGCGCGGCCTGCGCGTCATCATCGCCGGACTCGATCAGGACTACACCGGCCGCCCTTTCGAGCCGATGCCGCAACTGCTCGCCGTCGCCGAATACATCACCAAGACACACGCCATCTGCGTCCGCTGCGGCCAGCCCGCCAACTACTCGCAACGCATCGTCAACGTCGAAGGCCAGGTGGTCGTCGGCGCGGGCGACTCCTACGAAGCACGTTGCCGCCGCTGCTTCGTCCCGCACGCCGACGCGCCCACACAGTATATTGATAACGTCGGCTAACCAACGCTCCCACACATCACAACCGATAACTTGTGTCTTCACTTCGCGCCTTTGCGAGAAATTAATCTCTCGCAAAGGCGCGAAGGCGCGAAGGGGAGTCGGCTTCTCGTTCGCCCGTCGCGGCGTGCGGCGTGGCAACTCGTTTGAGCGTGTGTGGAATCACATGCAAGAACCTTCCGCGATCCTCGTTCAACGGAATGAACCCCAGATGTGTTCACTGTTCTGCCACGTTGCTAACGAGGAGTATCGAGATGAAATCCCAAACGATGTTCAAGATGTTGCTGGTCGCCGTGCTGGCGTTCGCATTGCCGCTCGGATTATTCGCACACGGCTCGCGCCGTCCCGCCGGACAGAAGCGCAGGCCGCCCGCCGCCACCACGAACGACTACAAAATCTCCGGCCCTTACACGCACCACAACCTCGCGGTTTTTCTCATTCACGGTAAAGACAAACTCGGCGGCAAGACTTTTCTGACGCTGCAAGAGGCGCTCAAGCAGCGGAAGGTCGTCGTCTACGAGACGAGGAACGTCAACGAGTTGGCGATTGAAAATCTGTCGAGGTATGAAGAGGTGTACGTCCAGTCGGGCGACATCGTGAAGGGCGGGCAGCAGGATCGCATGCTCGGCGTTGACCTCATCGTGCCGCCGCGTTCGGGCAAGGTTTCGATCTCGGCCTTCTGCGTCGAGCAGGGACGCTGGCAGAAGCGCGGCCGCGAAGAGGTGACGCGCTTCGATTCTTCGACCGACCGCGTGGCGACGCGCGAGTTGAAGATCGCCGCGAACAAGTCGAAATCGCAGGGTGAGGTGTGGAGCAAAGTCGCGGAGGCGCAGACGAAGTTGAGCGCGAACGTCGGCGCGCGCGTCAACGCGCCCGTCTCGCAGTCGAGTTTCCAGTTGACGCTCGAAAACCGGCAGGTGCAGGAGACGGCCGACGCTTACCTCAAAGCCCTCGCGCACGTCGCCGACAATCAGTCGGACGTGATCGGCTACGCCTTCGCCATCAACGGCAAGATCAACAGCGCGGATGTGTACGCCGCCAACGCGCTGTTCCGCAAACTCTGGCCGAGCCTGTTGAAGGCGAGCGCGGTCGAGGCCATCGCGGAGTTGCAGAAGGGTCAGAAGTTCGACGCGGTTGCCCCTAAGGACGTGGGCGCGTTTCTCGACGAGGCCGAGACGGGCGCGGCCACCGAGAAGGACGTGACGAAGCGCGTCCAGATGATCACGCGCGAGTCGAAGGTGAACCTCCTCTTCGAGACCCGCGACCGCTCCGCGGCGGGGCCGTGGCTGCACCGCAGCTACATCAAGAAGTAACGGGAGACAGTCCGTAGTCACTCGTCCGTGGTCAGTAGTCCGTGGTCAGTTGTCAGTTGCGTGTGATCATCAACCAAGTTGCTAAAGACTGACTTGAACAACTGACCACGGACTACTGACCACGGACTACTGACAGCTTTTACTTCATCCGCGTCACGCGTTCTGTGCTATTCTTCCCCCGCCAATTCCCCTGCAATACAATCTAACGCTCGTGCGATTTTGCCCGACCACTTACAGGAGAAGACTTTTATGCGCGCACTGAAATTTTCCGGTACACTGCTCGGCGGCACGCTCTTGCTCGCGCTCGCGGCCTGCCAGCCGCCCGCCGCCACCAACTCGAACGCCGTCTCAACGAACTCGAACGCCGCTAACGCGAATACGACCGCCACGCCGACAATTTCCGCCGCCGCCATCGAGACGCGTGAGCCGGAGCAGTACAAGGCGACGCTCGTGTTCACCGCCACGGCCGAGGGTCAGTCGAAAGCCCTCCAACTGCCGATTGACGTGGCGCGCAGCGGCGACAACCGTCGCTACGCCTTCAACAACATTCCAGTTCTCGGTCAAGTCATCTTCCTCGACCGCGCCGACAAACGCTATATCATCCTGCCCGGCCGCAAGCAGTACGCGGAGATCACGCCGGAGCTGATCGGCTTCGACGTGCGCTCGCTGACGCCGGGGCAGATGGTCGCGGTGCTGCAAAAGCAGCAGGGCGTCGAGCGCGTCGGCGAGGAGCAGCGCGAAGGGCGCACCGTCACCAAGTATCGCCACGCGTCGACGGCCAAGACCGCCTCGGCGGCGGGCGACGTGGTCACCGAGAGTTTCATCTACGTGGACAAGGAGACCGGGCTGCCGCTCCACGCCGACCTGACCGGGCAGGCGACCGGCAACGTGCAGGGCGTCAAGCGCGCCTCGCTCGTCGCCGACATGCGCGACATCCAGACGACCGTGGACGCCTCGCTCTTCGAGTTGCCGACGGGTCTGACGAAGTTGAGCGAAGAAGAGATCAAGCAGCAGGTGTCGGCCATCGGCCAGTTCTTGCAGTTCGCCCTGAGCGCGCTCAACGCGCAGAGCATGGGCGGCACGACGACGACCCCGGCCACTTCGCCGACCCCGGCCGGAAGCGCGTCGCCCGCGACCGGCGCGACGCCCGCGATGTTCAAGCCCGGTGGTGGCGGCGGAAGCGCGTCGCCCGTCACGTCGCCGACGCGCTAGCAATGACGAGGTAAAAGAAACAGATGAAATATATTCTACTGCTCCTCGTCGGGGCGTTGCTCGGCGCGGCCTTGACGTTCTACATCTTCGTGGGCGCGCCGCGCATGAAACAGGCGCAGACGGGCGCGCCTCTGCAAGCGCCAGACGCCGCGGGCGACCCGCCGGGCACGGCCGTCCTGACGCTCGACGAGAAGTTCTTCGACACGCTGCTCTCGACGATCTTCCGCGACCTGAACGCGCCCGCCTTCCGTCTCGCCACGATGCCGAAAGAATCGCAGATGGCTTTGGCGCAACCGTCCGGCTTCCGCTTCGTGCAGGCGCAGGAGGGCGGTGGTGGCGGTTGCACGAATCAAGTCGTGGTTTCGCAAGAGGGCGGCGGCGTGCGCACGGGCGTGAGTTTGAAGAACGGGCAGATCGTCGCGCCGCTCGCCTTTAGCGGCAGCCGCGAGGTCTTCGGCAACTGCATGAACTTTCAGGGCGCGGCCGAGGCCAACATCACGCTCTACTTCAAAGCCGAGGAGCAGACGCTCTACGGACAGATCACCATCGCGGGCGTTAACCTCGACGGCGTGTCGCCGCTCGCCAGCCCGTTCGTGACGGGCTTCGTCCAGACGGCGATCAACCAGAAGGTCAACCCGCTCGTCCTGATGCGCGGCGCGCAACTCTCCCTGAACATCCCCGTGCAGGCCAGCAACGGCACGCTCCGCGCGCAGGCCAAAGACGTGCGCTCCGAAGTCAAAGACGGCGCGCTGCGTCTCCACGTCACCTACGACTTCTCCGGCGCGCGTGCCGCCGGGAGCGCGCCCGCACCGCCGCAGAGTTAAGACGCCTCGCCGGTGTCAGTCCGAACCATCAACTAACGGGCGCAAGTTCACTCCGCGACTTGCGCCCGTTTTCTCATTACAGACTTCGAGGACGACGAGTTTGCGCCGCATGACAGGCGAATCGAAACGTTCGTGGCGTTGGGGCGTCGTGGCGGCGTCGGCGTTGGCCTTCGTCGCGCTCGTGCCGCAGTTGCACCTCTGGCGCGAGCGCGGGCGCGCGTGGCACGGCGCGGAATTCTCCTTCTACTTCGACGAGGCCGCCTACGAGTCTTACGTTAACGCGCTCGTCGCGGGACGCCCGCGCCTCAACGACCCCTACACCGGGCGCGACGACAAAGCGTCCGCGCCGCAAGCCGAGTCGCTCTTCTCCATTCAGTTCATCTCGGCTTACGCCGCCGCGCTCCCCGCGCGCCTCTTCAACATCTCACCCGCCGCCGTCTTCATCATCTTGTGGCCGCTCGCCGCCTTCGCCACCACGCTCGCACTCACGCGCCTGCTCCACGCCGTCATCCGAGACGAACCAACCGCCGCCACACTCGCGCTCGTCGTGCTCTGCTTCTGCACCTTCATCCAGAAGTCCGTCCGCACCCTGCGCGGCCTGGAGACCTCCTACCTGCCGCTCCCCTTTTTGCGCCGCTACCTGCCCGCGCTGCCCTTCGCCTTCTTCTTCATCTTCTGCCTGCTCGTCTGGCGCGCCCTGACGACAGACAGCCGCCGCGCCTCGCGCACGAACGCCGTCTTCGCCGGACTCACTTTCACACTGCTCGTCTACTCCTATTTTTACCTCTGGACGACCGCCGCCGCTTGGCTCGCCTGTTTCGCACTACTCTGGCTCGTCGCCGCCGACAAACGCGACGAACGCCGCCGCGCCGCGCGCACGTTCCTCTTCGTCGGTGGGGTCGCCGCCCTCTCGCTCGCGCCCTACGCGTGGCTGCTCGCGCGCCGCGCGCCGACGATGAACACCGTGCAAGCCCTCGTCCACACGCGCGCCCCCGATCTCTTCCGCACGTCGGAACTGCTCGGCGCGCTCGCGCTCGTTGTCCTCATCATCGGGGCATGGCGCGGCCGGATCGCTTGGCGCGAACGGGGCGCGCTCCTCGCCGCCTCGTTCGCGCTCACGCCCTTCGCCGTCTTCAACCAACAACTGCTGACCGGGCGTTCGCTCCAACCCGTCCACTATGAACAGTTCATCGCCAACTACGTCTCGCTGCTCTCGCTGACGCTGGCCTGCGTTCTCGTCTCGCGCAGTCGTGCCGCACGCGAGACTGACATGCGCACGGCACAAGAGCCTGACGCGCGCGCGACGCGGGAGACAGGCGAAGGCGTGGCGCGTGAGATTAACGGGCGTGCGATGGGTGAGACTGGCGGGAGCGCGGGGCGGCAGATTGTTGGACGCGCGGGCGTCCCGCGAAAAGTTCTGGCGGGAGTCGCGCTCGTCGCGCTCGGCTGGGCGTCGGTCGAGGTCGTCGTCGCGACGCGGCGCGCGGCGCAGTTAAACTTGTGGGTGGACGAGGTGCGGCCGGTCTACCTCCGGCTGTCGGAGATGGCGCGCGAGCGCGGCGTGGAACCCGAACCGGACACGGGGCGGCCGGTAGTTTTCTGCCCCGACATCGCGCTCGCCAACCGCCTGCCCACGGTCGCGCCGCAGGCCGTGCTCTGGGCACCCCACATGTTCGTCTTCTCCGGCGTCACGCTCGCCGAAGAGAAGGAACGCCTCTACCAGCAACTCTACTACTCGAACATTGACGCCGCGCGCTTCAGTGACTTCATCAGCCGCCCGCACCCTTACCGCACCGCCGTCTTCGGCTCCGCGCGCGTCCTCAACGGCCTCGACGCCAACCGCGCACCCATCACCCCCGCAGACCTCGACGCCGAAACACGCGCCTACGCCGCCTACATCAATTCTTTCACCCGCGCCGACGCCGCACGTACGCCGCTCTCCTACGTCGTCACCATCGCCGCCGCCGCACAAATCGATCCGGGGAACATTGACCGCTGGTACACACGCGACGCGGGCGAGCGGGTCGGCAACTACACGATCTATCGCGTGAAGCTGCGATCATGAGGAACGATGAAGTAGAAGACAGGAAACAGGAGTCAGAAGTAAGACTCGCGCGTCTTTTATTCTGACTCCTGTCTTCTGTCTCCTGTCTTCCGGCTTTCAGTTCATCGCTCCTACTTCATCGCTTCCCGTTCAGCTTTTCTCCGCTTCGGCCAGCGCGCTGTTCGCGGGGCCGTTGACGACGTGGCCGTCGGTCTGGAAGCGCGAGCCGTGGCAGGGGCAGTCCCAGGTCTTCTCCGTTGAGTTCCAACGGACGACGCAGCCGAGGTGCGTGCAGATGGCGGAACGTTCGTGGAGCGCGCCCGACTCGTCGCGGTGACAGGCGACTTGCGTCAGCCCGCGCCGGATGATCGCGCCGTCGCCCGCCTTGATCTCGGAGGCGTCCGACACCTCGCCCGGCGTCAGGTGATCCGTGTACTGCGCGGCGACGTTCAAGTTCTCCTCGGCGAAATCTTTAATCGCGCTCAGCGTCTTGCGCGACGGGTCGTAGAGTTCGCTCCACTCGTTGTCGCGCCCCGCGATGAGATCGGCGAGCAGCATCCCGGCAATCGTGCCGTGCGTCATGCCGTTGCCGGAGTCGCCGGTCGCGATGTAGACGTTCTCTTTGTCGAGCGGGTTGCGACCGATGAAGGCAAGGCCGTCCACCGGCTCCATCACCTGACCCGACCAGCGAAACTCGAAACTCTCGACTTGCGGGAAACGCTCGCGCGTCCACTCTTCGAGACGCCGGAAACGCTCCTCTGCGTCGTCCGCTTGCCCCGTCTTGTGATCCTCTCCGCCGACGATCAAAACGTCGTAGCCGCCCTGCCCGTCTTTAACTTCACCTTCGCCGTTGTCGTCAACGCGCTGCACGCGCAGGTAGTGATAGGGGTCGGGCGTGTCCCACAGGAGTATCTGCGGCACGCTGCCGCGCGCGACGCGCGCGCCGACGACGAAGGTGCGATACGCTGCCTGCTTCGTGTGGATGGCGACCAGATCGTTGACGGGCGAGTTGGTGGCCACGACGACCGCGCCCGCCGTCACCGTCGCGCCGTTCGCCGTCTCGACGCGCGCCACGTCGCCGTCGCCCTCGATCTTCGTCGCGTGTGTCTGCGTGTAAATCTCGCCGCCGCCGCGCCGCACGGCCTCGGCCAGCCCGCGCAGGTATTTCAAGATGTGAAACTGCGCCTGTTGCGGGAAGCGCAAGGCCGCGCCCGTGTCGAACGACGCGACGGGCGCGCGCTCGACCTGCTCGACGCCGGTCAGCCCGGCGCGATGCGCGGCGCGGAGTTCTTCTTCGAGTTGCGCCGGGTCGTCGCCGGGCGGGACGAAGAGATAACCGTCGAGCCGCGTGAAGTCGCAATCAATCTGTTCCTCGTTGACGATGATCTCGATCCGGTCGACGGCCGCCGTGTGGCTGGCGGCGGCGAGACGCGCGCCGCGCTCGCCGTGCAGCCGTTCGAGTTCGTGATAGCGTTCGTCGAGCGCGTTTGTGATGTGCGCGGTCGTGCGGCACGTCTCGCCGCCGCCGACGGGGCCGTCGTCCAACACGACGACGCGCTTGCCCTCTTTCGTCAGCAGGTACGCGGTCGTCAGCCCCGCGATGCCCGCGCCGACGATGACCACATCCGCCCGCACGTCCGTCTTGAGTTGCGCGTGTTCGGGCACGTCAGCCGTCCGCATCCACACCGAAGTCGTCCGCCCGTTGTCAGTTTTCATCATTCCCCTCCCCTGTCATGTGTCGCGCCCGCCATCACGCTCCGCCGTTTGCAGAGACTCTCCGCGCTATTGCTCGTCGCTATAAAACTTCAAACATTGCTCGTCGCTATAAAACTTCAAACGTCCTCGCCTTTGACCTTCACGTAGCAGAAACAATCGCGCGTCACCCATATTCGGGTGCATCGCTCAACGTCGCAGTATTATGCCGCAGTATTATTCGGCTTCGGTTTTACCGATCTTCTCTCGCTTGACGCCGTGCGGGTTCGTCGAACGCTCGCCGCGCTTGCGCGTGGACTTGCGCGGGCGTCGCACCTCGCCCCTGTGATCCACGGAGCGGATCGGCTGCAAGTCTTCCGCGTCGCCTTCTGGGTCGTCGAGCCGCGTCTCGACTTCGAGCGGCATCTCGTCCGCGCCGTCGTCGTCAACGCCGTCCGACCCGGCTAACGTCTTCGACGCGTTCGCCGGCGTGCCGTTCGCGCCTTCGGAGAGCGCGCGCTGGCGTGCGAAATGTGCGGCGATCTCTTCGGCGGTTTGCTTGCCGACGAAGGGCGCGAGTTCGGCCGCCCCGGCCTGCGCGATGCGCGCGATAGAGCCGAAGTTTCTGAGGAGACGGTTCTTGCGCTTGTCGCCGACGCCGGGTATCTCCGTTAGTTCCGAAGTGAAGTCGCGTATCTCGCGCCGCTTGCGGTGATAGGTGACGGCGGCGCGGTGCGTCTCGTCGCGAATCATCTGGATGAGACGCAGCACGGTCGAATGCGAGTCGAGATAGACGGGTTCGTGCTCGCGCCCTTTGACCAAGAGATGCGACACCTCGTTGTGGCGGCGCGGCGGTTTGACGACGCCGATCATCGGGATGGCTTCGAGGTCGAGTTCGCGCATCGCGTCGGCGGCGGCGTTGAGTTGTCCCTTGCCGCCGTCAATCATCACGAGGTCGGGCAGCGGGTTGTTCTCGTCGAGTTGTCGCCGGTAACGGCGCGCGACGGCCTCGCGCATCGAGGCCACGTCGTTCGAGCCTTCCACGGTCTTGATCTTGTAGCGACGGCCTTCGGCGCGGTTCATCTTGCCGTTCTCGCACACCACCATCGCGGCCACGTTCTCCGCGCCCGAAATGTTCGAGATGTCGAACGACTCGATGCGCGCCGGGAAGCGCGGCAACTCCAGAGTCTCCTGCAACTCTTCGAGCACGCGCTCCATGTCGGGCTTCAACACGCGGAAGCGTTGCTCGAAGGCGATCTGCGCGTTCTTCTCGACGAGCGCGATCATATCGCGCTTCTCGCCGCGCTGCGGATCGAAGATGCGGACGCGGCGGCCGCGCCGCTCCGTCAGAGCCTTCTCCAACAGTTCGCGATCCTCGAAATCCACGGGGACGTGTATCTCGCGCGGCACGTAGTCGGTCGAATAGTATTGCGTCAGGACTTCGCTCAGAAACTCGGCCGGGTCGAACTCGTCGGGCGACAAGTCTTCCCAGAAGAACTCGCGGCGGCCGACGATCTTGCCCTCGCGCATGGTAAACAACTGCAAGGCGAGCCGCTGCGCTTCGCGGTAGTAGCCGAAGATGTCCACGTCGCGGTCGGGACTCGTCGCCATCTTCTGCGTCTCGGAGACGGCGAGCACGACCTTGCGCAAGTCTCGATACTTGGCCGCGAGTTCGTAGCGCATCTCCTCGGACGCGCGCTCCATGCGCCCCGCATATTCGTCTGCGAGTTCCTTGTTCTTGCCTTCGAGGAACAGCCGCACGTCGCGCACCGACTCCGTGTATTCGTCCGGCGTGCACAGGCCGCGCACGCACGGGCCGAGGCAGCGTTTGATGTGGTATTCGAGACACGGGCGCGGCAGCTTGCCGTCAATCTCGATGTCGCAGGTGCGCAGTTGGAACGTGCGGTTGATGAGATCAATCGTGCGGCGCGCTAAGGATGCGGGAAGGAACGGGCCGAAGTAGAGCGAGCCGTCGCGTTGCACCTTGCGCGTGATCATGACGCGCGGGAACGCCTCGTTGATCGTCAGTTTCAAATGCGGATACTGCTTGTCGTCCTTGAGTTGGATGTTGTAACGCGGCTTGTGCTTCTTGATGAGGTTCGACTCTAGGACGAGGGCTTCGACCTCCGTGTCGGTGACGATGAATTCGAGATCGACGATGCGGCGGACGAGTTCGCGCGTCTTGCGGTCGTGGCCGCGCCCCGACTGGAAGTAGGAGCGCACGCGGTTGCGCAGATTCTTCGCCTTGCCGATGTAGATGATCTTGCCCGCCTCGTCCTTGTGTATGTAGACGCCGGGCGAGAGGGGCAGAT
>JAUZFQ010000193.1 GCA_030838445.1 Pyrinomonadaceae bacterium
CGCTTCGACGACCGACATTATCGAGAGAGTAAGAAAGACAGTGACGAGTGACGAGTGACAGGTGTCAAGTTAGAAAGACACGCTGTTTTAACTTGTCACTTGTCACTCGTCACTCGTCACTTCCGAAAGTTATGAGTAGTACGGTGCAAAAGGGATCGCCGGTGGAGGGCGCGTTGGGGCGCGTGCTGGGGAGCGCGGAGTTGAAGCGTCTCGTGGCGGAGGTGCGGGGCGGCGCGCGCGTGGTGTCGGTGAGCGGGCTGACTTCGGGGGCGGCGCGCGCGCTCGTGCTGGCGGCGTTGCAGCGCGAGACGGGGAAGCGTCTGGCAGTCGTCGTGCAGGCGAGCCGCGACCTCGAACAGTGGGATCGCGATCTCTGTTTTTGGAGCGAGGCGTTAAGGCGTCGGAAGGATGAAGGGGAAGAGGCGCACGCGCGCGAGAAGGTGTCGGTGCTGACGCTGCCCGCGTCGGAGAGCGACCCGTATGCGGGCGCGTCGCCGCACGCGGAGACGTTGGAGCGGCGCGCGCTGACGCTCTGGCGGCTGGCCGAGGGGCAGGGCGATTTCGTCTTGTTGACGGCGCGTGCGCTGGCGCGTCGCACCGTCAGGCCGGAGCAACTGCGCGCGACGGGCGCACATCTGCGGCGCGACGAGGATCACGCGCCCGAAGAGTTGATCGAGTTGTTGCTGGCTTCGGGTTACGTGCGCGAAGACCCCATCGGCGCGGTCGGCGAGTACTCTCTGCGCGGCGGGATTCTGGATGTGTGGTCGCCGGGGCATGAACGCCCGGTGCGCGTGGAGTTCTTCGGCGACACGGTTGATTCGATTCGCGAGTTCGACCCGGAGACGCAGTTGTCGGTCGCGCAGTTGCAGCAGATCGAGATCGTGCCGATGCGCGAGTACGCGGTGGGCGCGGACGACTTTCGACTGTGGGCGGAACTGGCGCGCGAGCGTTGGGCGGACGAACGTTACGCGCGCGCTCTGCGCGACCGCACCGTCTACGCCGACGAGGGCGAGACTTTTGCGGGCTGGGAGTGGCTCGTCTCGCTCGTCCATTCGACGCCCGCGAGCGCGTTCGACTACCTGCGGCAAGAGACCGTCTTCGTGGCCGACGAACCCGCCGCCCTCGAAACCTTCCTCGGCAACACCTACGAAACTTTGAGCGCGCGCTACACAGACGCGGAGAGCGCGGACGAGTTGGCCTTGCGCCCCGAAGAACTTTACTTGACGGCGGAAGAGTTGCGCGCGGCGGTCGGGAGCGTCGCGCGCGTCGAGTTGCGGACACTGGGGCGCGCCGCGGCGGCGACGGACGAACGTTTCGCGGGCGAAGCGGAAGCCGCCGCGGCCGTCACCATCGGGCGCGCTCGTGCGACCGCCGCCCCGCCTTTGTTTCTCTTCCCGGCCGTGGAGCGCGCGCCGGAGATCGAATGGAACACGCGCGCGGCGCGTCGTTACCACGGACGCATCGCCGAACTGGCGGCCGACGTGCGCCGCGCGCAGGCGTTGGGAGAGTCGCGCGTCTTGTTCGCGATGCCGAGCGCAGGCGTCGCCGAGCGCGTCGGGGAGATGCTCGCGGAATACAACGTGGCGGCGCGGGTCGTGTTCGCGGGCGAGGGCGGCGCGCTCGAAGCGGGGCAGGCGTTGGTAACGGTCGGGCGTCTGTCGGGCGGCTTCGAGTTGCCGTCGGCGGGCTTGGTCGTCCACGTCGAAAACGATCTCTTTGACGAGGCGCACGACGGCGCGACCGTGGAGCATCGCGCGCCCGGCGCGTCGGGGCAGGGGCAAGCAGCGGCGGCGACTGCGGCGGGCGCGAAGACGGCGCGCAAGAAGAAGTCGAAGACGGCGGCGTTCCTGTCGGACTTCCGCGATCTGAAAGTCGGCGATTTCGTCGTCCACATAGATCACGGCATCGCGCGCTTCGGCGGTTTGCAGACGCTCGATCTCGGCCCCGGCCGTCGCGGCGAGTTCATGCTGCTGTTCTATGCGGAGGACGCGAAGTTGTATGTCCCCGTCGAACGCCTCGACCTCGTCCAGCGTTATTCGAGCGCGGAGGGGCACGAACCGACGCTCGACCGGCTCGGCGGCCTCGGCTGGCAGAAGACGAAGGCCAAGGCCAAGCGCGAAATGCGCGACATGGCCGACGAACTCCTGCGCCTCTACGCCGAGCGCAAACTCGTCGGCGGCTATGCCTACGCGGCCGATTCACCGTGGCAACGCGAGTTTGAGGACGGCTTCGAGTACGTGCCGACGCCGGATCAAGAGACGGCTATCGAAGATGTGAAGACGGACATGGAAGCGAACACTCCGATGGATCGCCTGCTGTGCGGCGACGTGGGCTACGGCAAGACCGAGGTGGCGATGCGCGCGGCCTTCAAGGCCGTGATGGAGTCGAAGCAGGTGGCCGTGTTGACGCCGACGACGGTGCTCGCCTACCAGCACTACGAGACGTTCACGGCGCGCTACGCGGCCTTCCCCGTGCGCGTCGAATTGCTCTCGCGCTTCCGCACGCCGAAGGAGCAGAAAGAGGTCGTCAAGCGCGTCGAGGCGGGCGAGGTAGACATCCTCATCGGCACGCACCGGATACTATCGAAGGATTTGGCGTTCCGCGATCTCGGCCTCGTCGTGGTGGACGAGGAGCAGCGTTTCGGCGTCGCGCACAAGGAGCGGCTCAAGCAGTTGAAGAAGAAAGTTGACGTGTTGACGCTCTCGGCCACGCCCATCCCGCGCACGCTCAACATGTCTCTGATGGGCTTGCGCGACATGTCCGTCATCGAGACGCCGCCGCGCGACCGACTCGCCATCCAGACGCAGGTCGTGCAGTTCGGCGAGTCGGTCATCAAGTCGGCGATTGAGTTGGAACTGGGGCGCGGCGGGCAGATTTTCTTCATCCACAACCGCGTCGAGACCATCGAGACCGTCGCCGCGCTCGTCCAGCGGCTCGTGCCGCAGGCGCGCGTCTGCGTGGCGCACGGGCAGATGAACGAGAAGGAGATGGAGTCTGTGATGCTCGACTTCATGGCCTACAAATACGACGTGCTCGTCGCCACAACCATCATCGAGAACGGCATAGACATCCCGCGCGCCAACACCATCATCATAAACCGTGCCGATCACTACGGGCTGGCGCAACTGTATCAACTGCGCGGGCGCGTCGGGCGCTCGAATCGCCGCGCTTACGCCTACTTGTTGATTCCTTCGGAGCAGGAGTTGACGCCGATTGCGCGGCGTCGTCTGGCGGCGATTCGCGAGTTTTCCGACCTCGGCGCGGGCTTCCGCGTCGCCGCGCTCGACCTCGAACTGCGCGGGGCGGGGAACTTGCTCGGCGGCCAGCAGTCCGGTCACATGGACGCGCTCGGCTTCGATCTTTACACGCAGATGTTGGAGCGCACCGTCTCGGAACTGCGCGGCGAGGACGTGCAGGACGAAACCTCCGTCTCGCTCAATCTGGGCGTTGACGTGGCGATCTCCGAGGATTACATCTCGGACATGGGGCAGCGACTTCGCACCTACAAGCGCATCGCCTCGGCGCGCGACGACGAGACGCTGCGCCAGATTCGCGCCGAGACGGAAGACCGCTACGGGCGCATCCCCGAATCCGTCGAGCGGCTGCTGGCCTACGCGCGCCTGCGCCGCACGGCCGAGATTGTGGGCGTGCTCTCCTTAGACCGCACGCCCGCTGGGCTGGCGATCAAACTGAGCGAGAAGGCGCGCGTTGCGCCCGAAAAATTGCTCGCGCTCGTCGGCACTCGCACCGGGACGACCTTCACGCCGAACGGCGTCCTGCGCGTTGAACTCGACGAGGCGGAGGCTGACGACGTGATCGAAACCGCGCACGGCCTGTTGCTGCAAATCAGCAGCGCAGACTAAAATAGGTTTCAAGTTTCAGGTTACAAGTTTCAGGTCTGAGGTTCTCCGGTCTGCGACTTGAAAGTCCGGAATTGTGGTTTTGGTTTTTAACTTGAAACTTGTAACCTGAAACTTGAAACCCACCCCGACGTAAATCAGAGGCGTTAAATTTCGATTCGACAATTTGAAGCAGGGCGACCAGCGCCACCGCCGTCTGTCGCGTGGCGCGCGCCGAGTTGGTAAGGAGTAAAAATCTGTGAAGTCAAAATTTTTAATTACTGCGCGCCGCGTCGCGTCTGCCGCGTTGCTCTTGGCCGCGTTCCTTGCGCCGTCCGCCGTGTCGGTGCAAGCGCAGGAAGAGGGCGTGCCGCGCGTTATTGACGAAGTGATCGCTCAGGTCAACGCCGACGTGATTACGCTCTCGATGCTCAGGAAGGACATGGCGGAGGCCGCCGAAGCCTTACAGCAACAGCGCGGGTGGACGGCGCAGCAGGCCAACGAAGAGATCGCGAAGCGTCGCGCCGAGATCATCGCCACGCTCGTCAACGAGCAACTCCTCGTCCAGAAGGGCAAGGAGATGGGCATGAATGAGGACGTGGAGGCGGAGGTCAACCGCCGCATGCTCGACGTGGCGAAGCGCGAGAACCTCAAGTCGCTCGCGCTGCTCGAACAGGCGATGCGCGAGAGCAAGATCGACCCGGCCGCCGTGCGCGCCACGATGCGCACCGAGATCATGAAGACGTGGGTGCTCGGCCGCGAAGTGGATCAGAAAATCTTTTACGGCCTGACCGACTCGGAAGTGAAGAGCTACTACGAGGCGAACAAGGAGAAGTTCCGCAAGCCCGAAAGCGTCGTGCTGTCGGAAATCTTTTTGAGCACCGTCGGGAAAGACCCGAAGGAAGTGCGCGAGCGCGCCGACAAGTTGGCGGCGCAGTTGCGCGCGGGCGCGGACTTCGGCGCGCTGGCGATGGTGCAGTCGGAGCGCGAGGTTGAAGGCAAGCGCACCGCGCCGGAGAACAAGGGCAAACTCGGCACTTACTCAATGAACGACATCACGAAAGAGGACATCGCGAACGCCCTCAAGAACGTGAAGGCGGGCGGCGTCAGCAACCCCATCGAGACCGAAGGGGGCATCATCATCCTGCGCGTGGACGAGCGCACGCCCGCGGGCGAGGCCGTCTTCGACGACAACCAGGTGCGCGAGGCGATCACCGTCACACGCATGGAGAAAGAGCGCAAAACCTACCTCGAAAATCTGCGCCGCGACGCCTACATCGAGATCGCGAAAGACTATCAGGCGGACGTGCTCCCGCTCCTGAAAGTCGAGCCGCAGAAGTCGGCCAGCACGACCACGCCCGCCGCCGCGCCGAAGAAGGACGACAAGAAGAAGTCCGAGGCGAACGGGAACAAGAAACCGTAATTAAATTGCGGATTTCGGAATGCGGAATGCGGATTAGAAGAAGCG